>NZ_SJSA01000001.1:1622830-1947396 GCF_004766125.1 Duncaniella freteri | reverse complement strand
CTTTGCTTTTTCAGCCGGTCGGGTACGGGTAACATCAGCGTCAAAAACGCATACGGCAATTCCGTTATCGGCAAGCACACGTTCAATCTGCTTCCGCATTTCATCAAACGTTTGCTCAGTAAAATTTCGCGGTTTGCAGACATAGTTATATCCACGCAGCCTTTTGAGATGCGTGAAATAGTATCGCTCGGTTGCTCCTTCTCCGATGATGGTGATTGTCGGATTTTTTAGCTTGCGCTCTCGTATTCTTCGTGCCATAACTTAATCTTCTACAATACATTCGGCAATGCGCCAAACTGACCGTTCATATAGGCTCGATGAATTGAAGACAGCTTGTTAAGCCCTTTGAAATCAACAAGAGAAAACAGTGTGGTATTGCCGTCTTTACACTTTTCAGTAAACCATACGGAATCCTTGCCAAACAAATCATCAATATCTTTCAAGATTGGATCATAGTGAGTCGATACAAGCAGTTGTGATTGATTGTCCGGGGTGTTTATAAATTTGGCAAGTATGTATTCCATAAGATTGGGGTGCATACTTGCCTCAATCTCATCAATGCACAGAAAAGCCTGTCGCTTCAATTGTGTATATATAAGCGACTCCAGTTCAACCATACGCTTTGTACCTGTACTCTGGCAGTTTTCGGGCAAAACATAACTCTCACTTCCAGTCACTCCCTCCACGGTATGACCGAATAATGCAGCCATTTTCTGTATCTTGATGTCGGATATGTTGAAGTCGGCTTCTTGTGCGAACTGCATCAGGTATTCCCTGAAATCCTCGCTGTCTGCAATCATCTTCTTTGCTCCCTGCGATAATGATGAAAGCGAACCACTCTGCAAAGGAAGCATCCGGCTGTCAATCCAACGGCGCATATTATCAAGATAAGGCACGGCGATATTGACTTTTTTCAATACGGCAAGAACCGACATATTTCGCAGGCAGTTCATTGTCATAATATCCACCTCTGCCGGAGAGAGCTTGGCGACAGTTGAATTGAATGTCAGCTTTGATACGCCCTGTACGTCCTCTCGACAAAACACCTTTGTCGGGCGATTTGTGAGATAGACAAATAATGCCTCACGACATACCTTTTCTGGATTCACCGTAAGCTGATACCAGTAACGTATGCCGTCCACATACAATTTGATCTCAATCTCTGTGTCATAAGACAAAGCCGACTTCCGCATAAGGAATGGCTGGACATTTGTTCCATCATCATTTGTGGCAGGGATATTATTCCAGAATTCACGAAGGAACTCAACGGCATCCAAAAGATTAGATTTGCCGCTGGCATTGGCTCCGAGAACAACTGCAAAGCGGAGTAACTGCACCCCGTCAGGCATGGTTACAACACTGTTGTAACGGTCATCTCCCGAAGGCTCGAAACTTAGTTCAACTTCGTCACGGAAGGACTTGAAATTTTTTATTTTCAGCTCTTGTATCATTATATGTGGCTTTGATATGGCAAAGTTAGCTATTATTCGCGGCGTTTCCAAAATAAAACCGGAATATTTCGGTTTTTAATCTCTGAATTAGCCTAAATATCGCCAAAATAGAAATCAAAACGCAATTAGTGTTCATTATAATGAGGCGAGAGGGAGCAAAATTAAGTCTATAAATACATCGTCAAATATACGAGGGAGCAAGTATTAGTGAAAAACGGGGCAATAAATAAGGGTTATTTAACGCTCTTAATCGCCGAAAATCAGCGAATTATTTGTATCTTTGCAAAGTAAACGAAGAAGAACATTGAAATATCGGGGTGCGCAAAGAGGGAGTGCCGCGATTTTCAGAGAGCTAAGATATTGATAATCATATAATATACGTTTGTGTCACAGAGACCACGCGGATCACAAGGAAGTACGGACTTCCACCGCAAAACGCTGAAAATCACTTGATTTCCAGCGTTTTTCTTTTTGCCCTATCCGGCATAATACAGCGGAGTTCGGCACATGAGCGTGAGTTTTGCGTGAGTCACACGCATCGTGAGGCAAATGACTCACGATTGCAGTAACCGGTGAGTGAGTCGTCTGATGTTCAGTATTTTACTGCGATATGCAGTCCTGATACGGGAGGCTCAGGGTTCATGGCTCCACCCTCCGGCCCCACTTTTCTAAGCACAAAGCCCGTAAATTAACATCATTTAAGGAATGAGCGTGCAACGGGTATTTTTCGGGACGGATTTAACATTTGAGGATGTTTCCTCCGTGCTTTTCCGTGAGTTGCAGGGATATTTTTTGACTCACGCGGTGCGCCAGACGCTTACTGCCACACAACATACATTCATACTGTCCTTTGCCTGTTGCGAATTCGGCAGAAAATGATTATATTTATATAGCCATTAAACCCACAACAGTATGAAGGATTCATTTTTTACGCTGACTTTCTTTCCGAGGAAGCCGCGTTCGGAAGGCAACGGGGAGTACCCCATCTACGCGAGAATCACAACCGAAGGTCAGAAGACCGAGTTTACAATCGGCAGGAAGGTACATCCGTCCAACTGGGACCAGCGCGCCCAGAGAAGCGCGGGACGCTCCCGCCGCGACTTGGAGCTTAACAAGTATCTTGAAATGGTGCGCTCCCGTTTCTATGAGATACACAACCGCCTGCTCAACGAGGGCCGTTACATCAATCCGCCGATAATGAAGAACCATTATTTCGGTATGGTGGAAAAGCCTAAGATGCTCTGCGAAGTGTTCCGTGAGACAAACGTGAAGCGCAGGGAGGAATATGAGCGCGGTGACATCGGCTACGCCACTTTCAGCCGCTGGGAGCGTTGTGTCACCTATCTGGAGGAGTTCATCGCCCTCACCCACGGAGGCGACAGGGATATAGCCATAAAGGATGTGACAGCCGGTTTCGTGCAGGATTTCGAGCATTTCCTGCGTGTGAGCAAGGAGTGCGCCAACAATACCGCTGTCCGGTATCTGCGCTACCTGAAGAATGTGATCCAGTATGCCATCGCCAACAAGTGGATCAGCGACGACCCGTTTCTTGGAAAACGTTTCAAACGCACTAAGGCAGACCGCGGTTTCCTCACGGAGCCGGAGCTGAAAAGCATAATGGCTCTCGACCTGAAGGCTTTTCCGAGGTTGGAATGTGTCAGGGACACTTTCGTGTTCTGCTGCTTCACATTTGTTGCACTAACTAATGTATAGTTGATTATCAATAAATTACAAGCCAACAATAGAGGTATAGGTAATGGTTTAGAAACCACCTGCCTTCATCATTTTGCATGATTCCCAATCATTTCAAATAGCTCAATGCGAAGATAATATTATTTTGAGAATTAACCAAATTCTGATAATCAAAATCATATAAATCCAGTGAATTACTGGCTATGCTTGCTGAAATTTATACTTCAATCCATATTCTTCCAGTTTGTTGTACAACGTCGTGCGTCCTATCCCGAGCAGTTCGGCGGCAACCTTGCGGTTACCGTTCGCCTGCTTCAACGCGCGTAAGACACGCTCCTTGTCTTCCGCATCGTTGCGCAGGGCGAAGCTGACGGGTGAGGTCGCCCTCGTCACGGCAAGTTCCAGATGCTCTTTCGTGACAAGACCCGATTTGGCTTCAGCGGTGATTGCGATGGCTTCACGAATAATCGGAAGCACGACTGAAACCCCTGTAACTCAATTCTATCACTATATCTTTCCACATTTCACTTTTTTGTAGTAACTTTGTTTACCAAAATCAAAAATGGGCTACAAATTCCATGACTATCTTATTCTGTTCTGAAATTGCCGGATTTACTCCTCTGTTATAAAAATATTGTTCATAGTTGAGGCGAATATCTGCCTGTAATGATTTCTTTCCAAAACTCAATGTAAGACCTCCAGTCAGTCTATGCCTTTCAGGATCATCTACTTTGAGATTGCCGGATTCATCTTTCGTACCTTTGCTGTGATCTGACATATAGTCATATCTTCCGAGGAATGATATGGAAGTCAGACCTTTTTTCATCGGAAGTCGATATGCGGCAAATGCGTCAACCGCATTTACAGGCGTGAAAGAGCCGTGGGCATAGTGCTTGCGGAGATATTCCGCCTCGATGTGCCATCTCCGGTTTTGCCAGTAGACCCCTGCATCGTACATCATCACGTTCACATCCCCGGCATTTGCCTTCTGGCAACTGAGTGTGATATTAAATTGCCGGGCAATCATTGTCTGCGCCTTGAACGAGAAATTATAGTTGTTGGTCCAGAAATGTTTTTGATTTGTCAGTCCTGAGCCGTTGAATATACCTCCTTCAAGCGTAATGGGCATACGGTCGTTGAATGTCCACGATGCTGATGCCCCTACATCGCGCACATTGCCGACCTGCTTTGCTATGAAAGAACGATTGGCGAAATACTGTAGATGCGGTGAACGATGAGCATCAATGGTAAACGGCACTCTCATCTGACCGAAGGTGAACTTTAACACATCTTTAGGTTGCAGACGTATATATGCGTCAAGCATCTTTATAGTACCCTCGTCCGAAAGGTCTATCTCGGCCTTGTATCTTACAATAGGAATCACCCTGCCTTCCACGCTCAGACGCGCATTGCGTATCTCAAAGCGTCCCTTATCTATTTGAGGCTCATATTCATATTTGGTCCGGATAGTCCCGTGTATTTCCGGGATAAATGGATTTTTATCCTGAGCCACGGCAGACAATGCAAATACTGACAATGCCGTCATAATTAAAATCCGTTTCATGCTGTCATTGGTTTATTGCTTGTTTTAATGTTTTTGATTGCCTGTAGAAAGGAACTGATAAAGGAATGAAGATAATACAAGAGCATCAGATAGGAATATGAGGGGGCTCCTTCATCAAAATCTTCATGGGTCATCCCTTTGGAATGTATGGCGATGCTGTGTTCGATAAAATCTTTCTCCAAGCCCGCATCTCCATTAATCTTCACTGTATCAACATCTGAACTGAGTATGCTGTCAGCTAATTGAGACAGTCGGACAATCCCTCCACGAATTGTTTCGATCTCACATTTGTAAGAGATGGGGATATAGCCATCCGGGGAAGTGACAAGATGACGTGTGGTTTCGGCAATCTTGTCCGTAGCCTCAAGCATATATTCACAATATAGCGCAGTCTTGCCGATAGTATCGTCAGTGTCTGCCGAACTATTCCGGACTTTATCGCTGATTATATCAATGGTCTGCGAACCGATTCGATGATTCTTGCATACCGCAATATTATCATTGTTTGAAAGACATTCCAACGCTTTGTCGATAATCGGACCGCATGACTGCATCGTCATAGTCAAGCAAGACTTTTCAACAGGACGGGCGGGGATAAAACAATACATTTCCTTGACCTTATGTCTGCGGATATGCCGTCGCAACATAACGATGATTCCGGCCAGAGCCATTATCGAGAGAACTGTAACGTACATGATTTATAGAATTTCTTTGATGCAAAGTAACCATATTTATATTTCACGTTTATGTCTGAGATATTAGATAAATATTAAATTTATCAATCAGTTACAATACAAAAAGATGGGAGATATGCACTCCCATCTCAACCTTAGGAACAATCCTTTTTTACCTTAGACTTTATGCTGTTGGTACCATAATTTTGGCAAAGCGTGTGCGGAAATCTGAGTCGCGCAGCTTGGCAAACGCCCGCAGATATTTCCTTATTGACGATACCATTTCCTGCGTTTCCTGAAGCAGATTGACATAGACATACAGAACAGCCATTGCCGATGTGTCTCCGTCGCGGAGCTGGTCATGCACACGATGATATGTGTCGGAAACAGTATCCTTTATCTCGTCACAGTGTCGGCGAAGAGTGCTTATCGTATCTGTATCCCCGCTCCCCATAAGTTTGACAGTATCATTGAACAGTGTACTTATTTGTGTCCGTATCATCTCGTATTCAGTAGTATATTTGGGAGGCAGAGGAAGGAAATTGTTGTCGACATGCTCTTTGCAGACCTCGTTGATGCGGCGCAGGTTGTAAAGTATGCCCATACAGCAGTTGTTGCTGAGATAGAACCAAGTGCTTTTTTCTATCGCCATCTCGCGTGTCAAATGACGCAGACATAGAGTTTCCTTCCGGCGGGCGTTTTTAAGCGTGGTTTTCTGGCGGGCGAGACTCGATTCCGTCTTGCCGAGAATCCCGGCGCTCTCAGTTATGAAAGCCGATGTTATATCCCGGTATTTTTCCTCGGCATAGGTCATGAACTTCTCTTGTTGCTCGGTGATATACATCATAAGCAACGGCCATGTCTGCTCCCGATCCTGAGTGGATATTATAGTCTGGAACAGTGCATCACCGTTATCTTCTTCTGTCTTCTTTCTGAACCTCCGGTTGCTGTTGATGATTATGAATATCGTCAAAGCCGCCAACAGAAGCATCACCCACTGACCACCATAGTGCATTGCTGCAACAATCAGTCCTGCGCCGATAAACGCCGCACCCGCAGTAAGAAACCAACCGCCGATTACGGAAATCACGCCGGTGATGCGGAACACAGCACTTTCACGCCCCCATGCCCTGTCGGCAAGAGAAGTACCCATAGCGACCATAAATGTTACGAAAGTGGTTGACAGGGGCAGTTTCAGCGAGGTGCCGAGGGCAATGAGTGCTCCGGCAAGCACCAGATTGACAGAGCCGCGTATGAGGTCGAAAGCCGCACCTTGATCCATAATGGTCTCATCCACATTAAAACGACGGTTGAACCAACGGCGTACTTTCGCGGGTGTGACACGCCTTAACCAAGAAAGGGATGATAAGGTCCATCTTACCAGCCGCCGGGCAATGCGGGAAGAACCAAACATCTCATCGCCACCCTGCTGGCTTCCGAGACCGATTTCAGTCTTGGTCACATTTCTTGCCTTTTTTGACGTTGCAAGCGAGACCACCATTATGACTCCGGCACCGATGAGGAAATATATCGGTGTATTTGCCGGGCCGTTAAGTGAATCCATAAGGAAACCTTTGGAGTCCCCTCCGCCGTTAGCCATAAAATCCTGATATGAAGCCAGACCGCTCAAGGGAACACCTATGAAATTCACAAGGTCATTACCTGCGAATGCCACGGCAAGCGAGAATGTACCCATCAGCACAATTACTTTCAGCACATTAACCTTGCAGACATGGAGCAGTTGCATCAGCACTGTAAAAACTGCGAAACAGGACAGTATGATCAGCGCAGTGTTGTTTTTTATCCACGCTTTCAGTTCAGGGGTCATGAAAGAAAGATCTTTAGCCCCTTTAATCAGAAGAAAGTAAACAATCGCAGTTGCACATATACCTCCGAATATTCCTATCTTCCATTTCAGGTTGCTCCGGTAATTGAACGAGAACACCATACGGGATATGAACTGCACCACCGTTCCGAAGAAAAAGGCTATCGCCACCGACAGGAATATTCCGAGAATCACCGACAGGGCTTTCTCCGTGTTAAGCAAGTCATCAAAACCGAGACCGATGCCTCCTGCCATTTTAATCAATGCAACGACAAAGGTGGCTCCCAGCAGCTCGAAAACCATTGACACGGTTGTAGAGGTAGGCATACCCAGCGAGTTGAACACGTCGAGAAGGATGATGTCCGTGACCATTACCGCCATGAAGATGCAGATAAGGTCATAGAACGAAAAATGCTCGGGACGGAAAATTCCGTGCCGGGCAATCTCCATCATACCGTTGCTCATCGCCGCACCGATGAAAACACCGATGGAAGCGACAATCAGAACTCTTTTGAATGATGCCGCCTTAGACCCGATAGCCGAGTTCAGGAAGTTGACAGCATCGTTACTCACACCTACTGACAGGTCAAACACAGCCAGCAGGAAAAGAAAAATTACTACGCAAAGAAACAGTATTTCCATTGTTTTCTCAATTACTTATTCTGCTGCAAAGTAACTAAGAAAACATTTCATGATTATTTCAAAATCCTTAACCATTTATTAAAACTGCCGGACTGACAGAGAGTTTAATTGCGGTCAAACCGTATATAGCTCTGTTCGATGGGTTTATACGTCGGGTCATCCCACAGACGGCTTGAAATCATCAGGTCCGCACTTATTCGGTTGCAGGCAATCGGCACGTTGTGGAGCCGGCATTGACGCAAAAGCATCTGAATGTCCGCCTCGTGGGGCTGCGCATTGAGGTCGTCTATCAGGAATATAGCGAGATCAATCTCGTTTCTTACCACCATTGCCGCTATTTCGGCATCACCGCCCATCGGTCCGGAGTTCATACATTCGATTTGGGCATCTATTCCTGCTTCTGAGAAAGCATTCTTTATAAGCCCTCCAGTCGTGCCGGTACATACCAGCTCATGCTGTGAAAGGTATTGGGCGTTGAATTTTACCCAATCGACCATATCGGCTTTGCGTTGGTCGTGAGCTACAAGCGCGATTTTTAGTTTTGTCTTCATTTTGAGTTTCTTGAAAATGTTATTTTGAACAATAATCCGCCTGAGCATTGAGTTTCGGCGGAGATTTCACCGCCATGAAGAATCACGGCGTTTTTCACTATCGAAAGCCCGAGTCCGGTGCCACCGGCCGCTCGTGACCGTCCCTTGTCAATGCGATAGAACCTTTCAAACAGTCTTGGCAGGTGTTCGGGAGGAACGCCGCATCCGTTGTCGGACAATGCAATTACAACTTTATCGTTGTCGATACTGATTAATTCTATTTTTATTCTGGTTCCTCCACTATAAACAATCGCATTGTCTATAAGGTTGTTGAAAACGGCCTCAAGCAGAGAAGCATTACCGGCCATGATTACGTTATGAGAAACAAAATTCTCAATCCTTATGCCCTTTGTGGCGGCGATTATCTGTCGGTCCTCAACCACGTCATTTATTATATCCGTGAGATTAACCTGTTCTCTCAATATAGAGGCGCTTCCGTCGTCCATGCGTGTTAGGAGCGAGACATCGGTCAGAAGCCTTTGGAGCCTTTCTGTGTTTGTAAGACAACGTTGCAGGAACAATATCTGCTTTTCATCGCTCATATTCCTGTGTGCCAGCATCGTCTCCACACTGACCCTGATTGATGCGACCGGGGTTTTCAGTTCGTGGTTTATGTTATTCGTGAGTTGCTTTTTGATGCGTTCCTTTTCAAGCTGTTCATGGAGGGCTGCGCGATGTTCGCTGTCCCTGTCAGCGACAGCCTGTTGCAAACGGGCATAAAGGCGGACAATGTGGTTTGAAATCTCGCCAAGCTCGTCATGGGGGAACGGTTCGGTGTCGGAAATCTGGGCACCGTTTTCTACGTTTTCCGCAAATCTGTTCAGCCTGATTATGTGGAGGCCGACCCTTCGGGTTGCGAAATAGCCAAGTACGCACATCACCATTGTGATAATCCCCATAATCCACAGAAAGCCGTAATCGGCCTGCAACAGCCCACTGAATGATACGGAATACGGCACCGCTGTACGGACAATATAGCCGTCATCGCTCTTTTGCGCCGAATAAAAATAATTGTTGCCGGTACTCTCGCTGTGGCGCCTTACGGCATAGCCTGACCCAAGCCGCAGTGCGTCTCGGATTTCCTGTCGGTCAAGATGATTGGTTTTCGGAAGGGAATCGAGGGTGTTGTCGTAAATGATATGCCCGTCCTCGGAAATCACGCTGACACGGATTTCCCCGAATGGCTTGAATTCGTCAAGTTTAATATCCGGCACATCGTGTCCCTCACCAAGTTCGGTAAGGATATATGTGTTGATAAGCTGTAGTTGCTTGTCAATCTCCTCCGCCTTGAATTCCTTTTCCCTGTGATACTGAAACACGACAAAGCAACCGACCATCAGCAAGGAATATCCAAGAAGCCACACGAACAGCCGCTGCGGATAGGAGAGCTTATTCAATAAACCCATAACCGTAGCCCGAGCGAGTTACAATATTCTTGCCGTAGATGCCGATTTTCTGGCGTATACGGGTTATGTTCACATCTACAACCCTGTCAAGCACCACAACCTCGTCGGGCCATATCTCGTTGAGCAAATCCGCACGGGTGAAAACCTGCCCCCGGTTGGAGATTAGTTTGAGCAGTATCTCAAACTCCTTTTTGGGCATTTTCACCTCCGTCCCGTCAACCGTGCAGGTCCTGTTTTTTGCAGACAGAACCAGCCCCTTGTATGAAACAAGGTCAGAATCAGTCTTGGCAGGTGCGACATAAGCCGCCGTACGGCGAAGCACAGTCCTTATTCGGGCAAGTACAGCTTTAAGAGAATAAGGCTTCATTATATAGTCGTCAGCCCCGAGATCAAGTCCCGAAATCATATCCTCCTCAGTGTCTTTTGCTGTGCAGAATATGATGGGAACGGAGGCCGTTGCCGGATTTGACTTCATTATGCGTGCCAGTTGAGTCCCGGATATTTCCCCCATCATAATATCAAGGAGTATCAGGTCATAGGCGGCAAGGTTGAGGGCAAGAGCCTCCTCCGCGCTATACGCCATGTCGACCTGATAGCCTTCCGCTTCAAGATTGAATCCGAGGCCGTCACACAGGGCTTCCTCATCATCGACAACAAGTATCTTCTTTTTTGTTTCCATGCCGCAAAATTACTAATAATCGGTTAAATACTATCCTAATGCTCAAAAGTTTAATAAAAGTTTAATGACACAATTCATTTCATAAAATCTAAACAAATCTGATAAACCCATGAAATATTAGTTGGCGAATTTTGCAGCGTGAATCAGAAACAAAACAACAATCACAATGAAAAAAGTAATGTCAACTTTTTGGGTCGCACTTGCTTCAAGTCTGACCATTATGGCGGCTGACAGTCCGAAATACGGACAACTTAAAGGCCGCATCCTTGACAATGAGAAGAACCCGCTGCCGGGGGCGGTGGTTATCATTGACAGCAACAAGCTGTCGGCGGTTACAGATCTCGACGGCTTTTTCTCGTTTGCCAACCTTTCATCCGGGAATCATAATCTGAAAGTAACTTATATCGGTTTTCTTCCGGTCAGTAAAACAATCGTGGTTTCGGAAAAATCGACGGTTGACGACATTGTAATGTCGGATACATCACGGGAACTGAATGAAGTTGTAGTGACCGGCGTTTTCTCCGGGCAGCAGAGAGCCATAAATGCCCAGAAGAATAATATCAATATAACCAATGTGGTGTCTGCCGACCAGATTGGCAAATTCCCCGACTCGAATATCGGAGACGCTCTGAAACGTATAAGCGGTATCAATGTGCAGTATGATCAGGGCGAGGCCCGCTTCGGTCAGGTACGCGGCACTCCGGCTGAGTTCAGTTCAGTGACAATCAACGGGTCAAGACTGCCATCGGCCGAGGGAGACATTCGCAATGTTCAGCTTGACCTTATACCGTCCGATATGATTCAGACAATAGAGGTCAGCAAGACACTTATGCCGGATCAGGACGGCGATGCTATCGGCGGTTCTATCAACCTCGTTACGAAAAATTCGCCACACAGATTTACTATCGGAGCCGTAGCGGGAACAGGCTACAACTGGATAAGCCGTAAGGCGCAGATGAATTTCGGACTCACTCTCGGTAACCGTTTCTTCAATGACCGCTTCGGAGTGATGCTTGCGGCCTCCTATAATAATGCGCCAGCCGGATCATATAACACAGAATTTATATGGGAAAAGGATGACGACGGCAAAATCTATGTCAACGACTATCAGATAAGGCAGTATTATGTCACACGAGAGCGACAGAGCTACTCATTGTCGCTCGACTGGAAGTTCAATGACTTCAACAAGGTCTGGTTCAAGGGTATTTTCAACAACCGCAATGATTGGGAAAACCGTTACAGGACAACACTCAAAGACATTACGTCCGAAGGGAAAGCCGATGTGCGTGTCCAGACAAAAGGAGGTTCGGGTGACGAACGAAACGCCCGTCTTGAACGCCAACGGACAATGGATTTCACTTTGGGAGGTGAAAACCGTTTAGGTATCCTTGGCATGGACTGGAAACTGGGATATGCACGGGCTACGGAGAAACGCCCGAATGAGAGATACATCGACTACCGTCTCAAATCGCAGAGGTTCAGTTTCGACCTGAGTAATCCGAGAGAGCCATTTGCCACTCCCGACGAAGGATATACAATGATCTTGAATGATGACTTCTCGCTCAAAGAGCTTACACAGCAGCAGGAGGATATTGTGGAGCAGGACTTCAAGGCGGCACTGGATTTCAAGGCCCGACTTAGCGAACGCTCAAAAATCAAGTTTGGATGCAAGTTCGTGAACAAGACAAAAGATAAGGAGATAGACTATTACGAATACACTCCGCTTGACAAAAAGGCATTTAACACAGATGCGCTTGCACATACCACAGACCAAAGTACCGACAGATTCATGCCTTCCTCAAAATATCAGACCGGCACATTCGTTGACAAGAAATTTCTTGGCTCCCTCAATCTTGACGATTCCAATTTGTTTGAGCGAGAGCAAATTGCAGAGGAACTTGCGGGCAATTTCCATGCGAGGGAGAATGTGGCATCAGGTTATGTGCGTATTGATTCCAGACTTTCCGACAACCTTAACTTTATGGGCGGTCTGCGTGTCGAGAACACATCACTGCGTTACATAGGCAGAAATTACGATGATGAATCCAACAGTGTCTCCAAGACCGAGCCTGAGACTTCAAATTATATAAATTTCCTCCCCTCATTATTATTGAAATGGGACATCAACAAGGATTTCATGCTGCGTGCCGGTTATAACCAGTCCATATCCCGGCCAAAATATTCCGCACTCGTTCCCGGCATGAATATCAAACGTGGCGACAATGAGATAAGGATCGGGAATCCAGGTCTGAAAGCAACGACATCTCACAATATCGACCTCAACACTGAATATTACTGGAAATCAATCGGACTTGTGTCCGCCGGAATTTTCTATAAAAGAATAGAAGGATTCATCGTTGATGAGGTGGCTTATAACAAGGAGTATCAGGGTACTGTCTGGACTAAGTTCACACAACCTAAAAACGGTGGCAACGCTAATCTTTTCGGAGTGGAAATGGCATGGCAGCGTGATTTCAGTTTCATCACACCGGCGATGAAGTGTCTCGGACTTTACGCTACATACACCTATACCCACTCACGCATTACCGACTTCAACTTCGAGGATCGTGAAAACGAGAAAGGCCTTAGCTTGCCCGGCTCTCCCGAGCATACATCCAATCTCTCGCTATATTTCGACAAGTGCGGTTTCTCCGCAAGAGCCTCATTCAACTATGCCTCGGCATTTATCGACGAAATGGGCGCAAGTTCGTTCTACGACCGATACTATGATGCCGTGAAATATCTGGACCTTAACGTCAGCTACACATTCGGGCGCAAAACAAAAATAACCGTATATGCCGACTGCAATAACCTCCTCAATCAGCCTCTGCGCTATTATCAAGGTAGCAAGGACTACACGATGCAGCAGGAATATTACGGAGTGAAACTCAACGGCGGTGTAAAAGTAACATTCTAAAAATACAAAACAATGATTCGTAAATTTCTTATCGCGGCTTTGGCTCTCATCTCCTCTTTTGGAGCCATTGCCCAGACTGAAATCGCCAAAGGCGATGTGAACCTGATGGTAGTGTCAGACCTCGGACGCAACGGCCACTATGACCAGAAGCCTGTTGCCGCGACAATGGGCAGAATTGCAGAACAAATAGGACCCGATGCTATTCTTGCTCTTGGCGACACACATCACTACGGCGGAGTGGAGAGTGTGACAGACCCCTTGTGGATGACCAACTATGAGCTTATCTACGACCACCCGGAGCTTATGGTGAACTGGTATCCCGTCTGCGGCAACCATGAATATCGCGGCAACACCCAAGCGGTTATCGATTATTCCGGCATATCCCGCCGTTGGGAGATGCCGGCAAGATATTACACCAAGACCTTTGAAGATGACGGGACAACTGTCAAGGTGGTATTTCTCGACACTACTCCTTTGATTGACAAATACAGGAAAAAGACCGACACATATCCCGATGCTGTGAATCAGGATACCGAAGCCCAGTTGCAATGGCTCGAAAAGACTTTGACAGAGGCGACGGAAGACTGGATCGTTGTGGTCGGTCATCATCCCATCTATGCCTATACCGACAAGTCGGAATCTGAGCGAACAGATATGCAGAAGAAAGTTGACACAATTCTGCGGAAGCACAATGTGGACATGTATATCTGCGGTCATATCCACAATTACCAGCACATCCGCCGCCCGGATTCAAAAATCGACTATGTGGTCAACACATCCGGCTCCCTCACACGGACTCCGAAAGAAATCGAGGGCACCGTATTTTGCAACAATTCTCCCGGATTCTCTGTCCTGACCGCCGACAAAGAGAATCTTAAACTGAATTTGCTCGATAAAGAAGGCAAAACCATACATGTGGTAAGCCGCTCCAAATAGTGCGTGGCTTATGTGATATTCTGACAAATAACTACAAAACTCAGATACGTTTCATGCTCTTTCATGGAACGTATCTGACTGTGTATTTTAATAATCTAAATTTATCTAACAATGAACAAAATCCTCATTGTAGATGCCTCCGACTCCGACCGTCGGCTCATGGTTGGCTTGCTTACGCGAGCCGGCTACGAGCCGATAGCAGTCGAGACGATGGAGGCTGCAAAAGACGAGGTGGAGAAACTTCCACCCGGCGCAGTGATTAACTCGTAAACTCGTTGAGCTAAAGGTTGTCGCGGCAATGAAATTCGTCCGTGGCACAGCGCAGGAGTTAATCAACTGGCAGAAACGGAAGGGCTACAAATTTCCCATCATAGCCATCGTGGACAACCTCAATCCGTTGGAGATCGCCGACGTGATGAAAGACGGCGGTGCCGTCAACATCATTCAGCGTCCGGCAATGGACAAGCAGCTTGTTGAAACAGTGAGTATTTACAGGAATGTACTCTATTGCACCATTTATTATACTTTCCGATGTCATTTCAAGCAAATCCGACACTCGGCAACCGATAAGTCACTGAAAAACAAATATGTCGCGTTGCACCTCCAATGACGGTTTGTCAGACAAATCGAAACCGGCTATCAAATCGCGCTCCTCTATTGTGATATAGTAAGGAGTGCCGTATTTCTCACTGCCTATACCTGTGAAAGTTGCGAACGGAGTGCGGTCGAGATAGCCTCGTTTGACACACCAGTTGAAGAAAGCCCGGAGCCTTTTAAGAATACCGATAATGGAGTTCTCGCCGCGTTTCTCAGGGCGGCGGTGTTTTCAGGCAGTTTCAACCACATCGGAAGCCGCCTTGTATATTGAGGGATATTTGTAATATATTTTCGGCTCATTGATAACAAAGTCTTTGAATCGCTCTATCTCGGTGGAATCAAAGTCGTTGAGAATAAGCGTGAACTTTGTCCGGGTCGTTTTCTGCCTATATAATTCAAAGCGACGCAACAGACGAGCAAGTACCTTATAGTGGCCTGATAGCGGTGCCCAGTCAAGATGCTTATCAAGAAATTCATTGAACACCTCGAAGAAGGACATTTTCTGTGGAGCGGTCACTTCAAACTTTACGACACAGCCCCTTATTGTATTTTTGAAGGATATGTTTCCGTCAGTTATTTTGTCGGGGGAAGGACATAAAAAAGCCACACCAGAGCAAGATGATGAAACTCCGAATGACAGGATTTGAGTGCTGAGCCGTCCTTTGTAATCCTCCGGGCAATGCTTGCCTCCCCTAAGGGATGAGGCCCGCCATTAGCCGGCTAAGCTTGTCTCGGTATTTCAGAATAAATTGAAGAGTTTCCCAATCGTCTCTGATGTGGTGTATTTTTATAACGCAAATTTACGTCTTTTCGTTTTAATCTCCAAACGAAAAGACGTAAATTTTTTCATTTCTCTTTTGCAAGAATGAGAGCTGAGGTTGCCGGGACTATGATTTTGCCACCCTTGGATGAGCCGAGACCGTCGGCGTTTATGCGTCCGTCCTCCGCAATCACTTTCCACTCGCCACGCGGAATCCTGACCTCCTGAGGTTTGCCGGAACCATTGAACACGAGTTTTATCTCCTTCCATTCATCTCCGTTGGCATTATCAATGAGAGAGTATGATATGAGCCCGGGAAGTGTCTTGTCGAATTTCAGGTGGCGAGCTACCTGTTCGGCAGTTGTCATTCTGAACGCAGGATGCTCCTTTCTCAGCCTGATAAGCTCCTTATAATAATCAGTCTGTCCGGCATTGACATGTTTCAGGTTCCAGTCGATGGCATTGATGGAGTCAGGTGATTTATAGGAATTGTGCACCCCTTTCTTATCCCTGAACACCTCTTCGCCAGCAAACATGAACGGAGTGCCCTGCGAGGTGAAAACTATTGTCTGCGCCAGCCGCGCTGCTCTCTGACGCTCGGCATCGGTCGCTTCCGGCATGGATTTGCGAAGTTTGTCAGTAAGCATCAGGTCGTCGTGACACGACACATAATTGATGATCTGTGTAGGGGCGGCAGCATATGGGAACTTAGAATTGTTGCCCTTGGAGTAATCGACCTGCGGATGATCCGTAGCTGCTACAATCCCTATCTTGACAGTCTCCTCAAGCCCTGGTTTGCCGGTAGCGAACCCACGGTCGGCAGCATCGCTGTAATGCCCCTTTATGGCATCACGTATGTCATCGCTGAACACAGCTATACGAGGCATTCTGGCTACATTCTCTTTAAGAGCGCGCTTTTCGACAGGCAACGGAGAGTCTCCGGCAGTCCACCCCTCTCCATATATGAATATCGACGGATTTATCTCCTTGAGGGCTTCTGCCACAAGGTTCATGGTCTCGATATCATGAATTGCCATAAGGTCGAAACGGAAACCGTCGATATGATACTCCTTAGCCCAATACTTCACAGAGTTGATGATAAAGTCCCTCATCTGCTGACGGTCCGATGCGGTCTCGTTTCCGCAGCCCGAAGCATCGCTGTATGATCCGTCCGGACGATGACGGTAATAATATCCCGGGGCTGTCAACGAGAAATTGGAGTCATCATTGTCAGCCGTGTGGTTGTACACCACATCCATTATCACTCCTATGCCATTGTCATGAAGAGATTTCACCATTTCCTTCATTTCCCTGATACGAGTGGAAGGCTCGGAAGGATTGGTGGAATACGACCCGTCAGGGACATTATAGTTAAGAGGATCATAGCCCCAGTTATACTGACCGGACTGGAGGTTTGCCTCATCCACACTGTTATAGTCATAGGATGGGAGAATGTGCACATGAGTCACACCAAGCTCCTTGAGATGGTCTATGCCGGTAGTCTCTCCTGTGGGATTGGTCGTGCCGGGCTCGGTCAGTGCCAGGAACTTACCCTTGTTCACAATACCCGACGAAGGGTCGATGGAGAAGTCGCGATGATGCATCTCATATATCACAGCATCGTTTATATGCTTTAAGGCAGGCCCCTTGTCGCTCTCCCATCCTTCAGGATCGGTATCCGACATGTTGATCACCGCTGCTCTTTCCCCATTTGTTCCTACAGCCTTAGCCCATACGCCTGGTGTCTCCTTCAGCCACTTGCCATTGTGCCTGATGGAGAAAGTGTAAAACTTCCCATAAAGCTTTTCAGGCAACGACGCCACCCAAGTACCTCCGTCAGAACGCACCATATCGATGGTCCTTACAGCCGGGGTGTTAAGTCCGTAGGAATAGACCGACACCTTGGCAGCCTCAGCCTCAGGTGACCACAGACGCCAATGCGTGCCATTGTCATCCACTGTCAATTCAAGGTCGGAACCTGAATAAACCGGAAAGTTCAGATACTTTACATCAGGATTCTCGGCTAATGTCTCCATGGTACAGCATAATGCGACACTTGTAAATACTGGAATAATTTTCATAACAGATTGGAAAGTAAGTATAATATATAAAATGAAAGCAAATCCATGCATGCCAAAACACAAAAGGACAAAAGGACAAAGAAACAAGTATCATTCAGCTCATTATAAAGCTGTTGTTTTCTTTGTCTTTTTGTCCTTTTGTGTCTCTATCCAAATAGATTATCGGGGATATGCGAGCGGGATCAATCCACCTTTATCACAAGGAAGTTGGATACCTGCCAGAACTTTGCCGGATCAGTGATCTTGACAACTTTCTGCCCATCCACATCTACGATCTGATAGGAGTCCTTGGGCTGGCTTGTCATCACCTCAGCCTTCTTGCTGTGGGTAGGTATCTCAGTGAGAGTGCGCTTGTCGGCATTCTGGAAATAATCCATATCGAAATCGCCCTTCATCACTTTGGTCTTGCGGAGGAATCCTGACGAAAGGATGTTGCGCTCCTTAAGCTCCTTGCTGTTGCCTATCGCATAGTAGCAGGCATTGAGTTCTGCTGTTGCTTTGTCGGCCTCAGCCTGAGCCGCATCCTTAAGTTCACGCTCGTTAGCGACATTTGTGCTCAGCGAATCCACCTGTGTGTTAAGACTGGTGACAGTGCTGCTGAGCTCCTCGATCTTGATGTTGGCTGAGGCAAGCTGATTGGTAAGCGTTGCGATCTCGGTGGTCTGGTCAGCTATCTGAGCTTTCAGATTGGAGATAGTGCGCTTGAGGGTAGAATTCTCCCCGCCCTCCTTGGCGAGCTTAGCCTCAAGGTCGGCAAGACGCTGACGACGCTCCTGAAGAGCCTGCTGGATAGCGATCATATCGTTGCGTATCTGCTCCTTGCGTGAAGCCGACTCTGCGCCGATACCGCCCGGAGTGCTTATGATTTTCTCAAGATCCTTTATCTGAGCCATCCCGTCGGAAATGTCATTGACAAGCACCAGAAGGCTGTCCTGAGTAGCAAGAGTCTCACTCAAGTCACCCTTGAGCTGCTGATTCTGAGCTTCTGCTTCACGAAGTTTATCACCGTTGCAACCGCTAAGTACAGCAGCTGCCACAATTGCGATTGATGCAATCTTTTTCATATTCTCTTAATGTTGAAAAGTGAGCTAATCCTTATATTTGTTCTTATGCACCTTCGGGGTATTATCCTCGGGGGCTCCCAAGACTATAACAATCTCGCCGCGCGGAATGTTCTCCTTGAAATAAATTTCCAGTTCTCCGAGTGTCCCTCTATGGGTAGTGTCATGGAGCTTGGATATCTCACGCGACACACTTGCCTGCCTGTCCGCTCCGCACACCTCGATCAACTCCCCCAATGTCTTTACCAGACGTAGCGGAGACTCGTATATGATACTTGTACAATCGTTTGCGGCGATCCGTTCCAGACGCGTGCGTCTCCCCTTTTTGGGAGGAAGGAAACCCTCAAACGTGAACCGGTCGGTCGGCAATCCGGAATTTACCAATGCCGGCACAAACGCTGTGGCTCCCGGCAGAGTCTCCACATCTACACACTCCCTACGGCACTCCCTCGTGAGCAGAAACCCCGGATCACTTACACCAGGTGTTCCGGCATCGGATATCAGAGCTATCGTCTCTCCGGCAAGCAGGAGTTCGATTATGGGACGTACGGTCGTGTGCTCATTGAACTTATGGTGCGACGAGCATGGGGTCTCTATCCCGAAATGCCTTAACAGGACACCCGACGTGCGCGTGTCCTCGGCAAAGATACGGTCACACCCTTTCAGCACCTCTATTGCCCGAGGGGTCATATCCGCCATATTGCCTACAGGAGTCGGCACTATATAGAGCTTGCCCATAATTTCTCTTAAGTTATATTTAGAAATGCTTTATGACCACATCCATGAACGCCTTGACAGCCTCGTTCTCGGGATCAAGGCACAGATCATCGTATACATACTCCTCAGCCTCACCGACATTTGACATCTCGGATATCACTTTGAGGGCATCATCAAACTCTTCCTGTGAGTCACGGAACAGTTCACGGCGGAAACGGAACTTATCATTGAGAGTAAAAGCCCTGAATATATCCTTGGCACGCTGACGGGCAAGCTTCTCATCGAGAGTGAGCTGCGAATCGTCAGCCTCGCATACCTCAACCCTGCTGCTCACAGGTGCCACAGGCTCCTTGACACCATTGGACTCTGCAACCTCCTCTTCGACAGCGGATGCTGCTACAGCACCGTCCGCAGCCTTGAGTGAAGCTTCGCAAGCATCATTGCTATCGGAGGCTATTACCGGAGCCTCTTCTGCATGTACTGGCTCAGTAACTGAATACGATTCCGCCCCCCTGACAGGGAAATCACCTGCAAGCTGAGCAATTTTATCTGCCAGCATCTCATCTATGGCAACCTCTGCATCGGCTCCGCGCCGCTGTTGCAACAACAGCAGACCCTCTATTTCATATGCGAGCCTGAGCAGGCTGTTATAATCGTGTGACATATCTATTCTTTTGATTCCTGCAAATTACCTTGCAAACTTACATCAAATAATTCTAATAACAAACGCTGAATATCATTTTTTAATGCAGCACGGCTACATCTGAACCCATTTGCCATGAAAACAAGCAGATGTGTAGGCTTCCCTTCCGAGTCAAGAAGATATCCGCTATAGGACTGGACCCCCTTCATCGATCCGGTCTTCATTGCCACCCGACCTTCAAGCGGCGTGTCGACAAGGAAGCTCTTCATAGTGCCGTCATATCCGGCAAGAGGCAAAAGGGAGATATATTCGTTGCCGAACTCCTCGGCAAGCATATGCCTGCTGACTTCACCGAGAAACCTGACTGTAAGCCTGTTGTCGCGTGACAGTCCGCTGCCGTCCACGATATTAACGCCATGAGCACTTATCCCGAGCATGGACCACACCGCCTGCACTTCTTCGATAGCCTGGCGGCGCGTGCCTCCCGGGGCTATAGCCCTGAGCATTCCTTCAGCCATCAGATTGTCCGAACGAAACATCAGGCTCTGCATTATATCACCGAAACGCGGGGAGCGATGCACGTATATATCTGTCTCATCACATGAATCCTTGACCGTGCCGTTATCCACACTTATGCCCGCTTCACCAAGCACTGCCAGTATCTCCGCGCGCATAGCCTTGCACGGATACGGCATCGAGAATGTCTCGCTAAAGCCTCGACGCATATTCCCGCTCACCACCATAGTCTCCGATCCGTCCTTGCGGTCGACCTTGACTCCGCGACGCTTTGACTTGACAAACTGAAATTTCAAGTCAGGCACCTCCGGGACAGTCTTTTTGGAAGGCAATGTGAGCCTAAACCTATTGTCGCGGAAATTCGAGCCCTGCAATCTTGCTCCGTAATACCATGGTATGTCCTCAGCCATCCATCCGGGAGGAGTGGTAGCGTCAGGAAAACGGCTCTCGTCAATGATGACATCGCCCTTGACACGACGCACACCAAGCCTAAGCAATGATGCGGCTATACTGTCGGCAAATCCCTTGGTCTCATCGAAATACTGCGATTCTATGGTAGGATCACCAACAGTTTTCACCACAATATTTCCGTTCAGCACACTGTCGCTCACCTCACCGGTTGCCGACACTACTGTGAGAAACCTCTCCTCACTGTCGGCGAGATTCAGAAGCGAGGCACATGTCACTGTTTTCATGACTGATGCCGGAATGAGACTCTTGTCGATATTGGCATTCACCAGGTCATATCCCCAACGGAGATCATGAATCCATACAGCCGTACGCATAGTGTCGATCCCAGCCACTTTCAATGGGAAAGCGACGAGCCGGAGCGCGGTGCAAAGCATCAACGCCACAGCTATCAGAAACCGTGACATCACCATCAGTCTATAAGGCTTTTGATAGCCTCTATCTGGTCGGCGGCAGTCTGGTCAGGACGGATAGGCACCACTGTGCCATAGTTTCTTGCAAGCCAGTATTCATCCGTGTCAGGATTACCGGGCTCATCATTGTGAAACTTGCCTGTGAGCCAATAGAACGGCCTGCCATGTGGCGACGTGTAATCACCGTATTCCTCCGTCCAGTGCCCGCGGGCGGCCCGCACCACCTTGACACCCTCAGGAGTGCAGCCGGCAGGGAAATTGACGTTCAGGCATATATCCTTCGGAAGTCCTTCAGCAAGCACTCTACGTATGATATCCGCAACAAACGGAGCCAACGGTTCGAAATCAGCCTCAGGTGAATGGTCAAGAAGCGAAAAACCTACAGACGGTATCCCGATAATGCACCCTTCCATAGCAGCACCCATAGTGCCTGAGTAGATATTGTTTACCGCAGCGTTAGAGCCATG
The DNA here is from genome assembly GCF_004766125.1 of Duncaniella freteri. Taxonomy (NCBI): domain Bacteria; kingdom Pseudomonadati; phylum Bacteroidota; class Bacteroidia; order Bacteroidales; family Muribaculaceae; genus Duncaniella; species Duncaniella freteri. The sequence continues at coordinate 1,925,297 of NZ_SJSA01000001.1, read as the reverse complement.
GTTTATACCAGAAAGTATCAGATCGGGCTTACGGTCGAGGATGGCATGCATGGCAACCTTCACACAGTCGACAGGAGTGCCTGTGATGCTGAACATCCTTACACCATCCTCCGAAGGATGTGCTATAAGTTCGAGCGCGCCATTGACAGTCAGAGCAGATGATTTTCCCGACTGAGGAGCATCGGGCGCGCCAACCACTACATCGCCAAAACCGGAAGCGATCTTCGCAAGCTTATGCAACCCGGCGGCATTAATGCCGTCATCATTAGTTATAAATATAAGAGGTCTGTCCATAAGTATATGTTATTTCTAAACAAAGGTACTCATTTCACCTCAATACGGCAAATCATTAATAAATTATACTGCATCAGGAAGCGTCTATGCCTTGGGGCGCAGGTGGTCCCATCGGGTGGAACGCACTCCGGCTCCACGCTTGAACATGCGTCGTTCGGCACGTGTCATGGGCGGAGTGAAGTCAGGGCGGTTGATGGCATATTCCCGCTGATATTTTATGAAATCATCCACGAGCTTTTCAGTCCCTCCTCCATCTTCGACAGCGGCGTTGAGCAAAGACCGGGACTTGCGTAAGGCAGCACGCTCGCGGGCTTTGCGCGACCGTTCGATAGCGGCATCCACATCCTGCCTTAAAAACGAAAATGCCATCTCCTCCATAGCTGAAAGCCCGGATGCATACCCTCTGTCGCCGGCAAGGTAAAGATCAAAAGCTGTGACCATGCGCGCCTCTGCCTCCGAATCCTGACCGAGCACCTCATGGATACGCGAACGGAAACGATTGTAAGCCTTGCGGGATACCGGCAATTCTTTCCTGTCAACTGACCTTTTCATAGCTGTGATATCTTTGTGTTTAGATGGGACTTATAGAATTCTTTGCACAAAGTTACGGTATGTGATAATACAAAAAGGTGCGATAATGTCGCACCCTTATGTCTTTTCATTCAATATGGCAATCCGTATGCCTCGGGGGGTTCGGCAGCGAGCGAGCTTCCACCATCATTATCCGATGTGGAGGCATACCCCTCCCCTATCCCTGGGGTGCCTACTATGCGCTGATAGAGTATCTGCAATGATGTCTCATCAATTTCACACTCCCATATATGCATCACTATCCAGCCCATCTGACGTAACTCCACATCCACCCGGTAGTCACGTGCACGGTTGAGGGTTATCTTGTGAAGCCAGTACTCACGGTTGCTCTCAGGCAGGCGTGAATGCCTGCAACCCTCATGTCCATGCCAAAAACAGCCATCCACAAAGATGACTGTCCTGTAACGCGGCAATACTATATCGGGCGACCCAGGGAGCCGCCTGTTGTTGACCCTGAAACGGAGCCCCTGCGAGTAAAGGAACCTGCGGACAGCTATCTCCGGCCGGGTATCCTTACCCTTTATCGCCGCCATGCATCTGCTCCGCTGCTGCGGGGTCATTCTATCAGCCATAAAGGATTATTCCTGGTGCATCAAACTCACAAAAATACCGCTCTGACACACCATCTCTCATCAGAACAGCGGGAAAGTGGAAGAAGAGAGCACGTATTTACGCTCGAAGTCGGCTTGTGTCATGGTGAGCATCATCACACCCTGTATCAGCGTAAGGATTCCCCATAATCCACATGTTATGATCGAAAGAAGGATACATATTATCGCACCTCCGGCCTTTCCCATATAGAAATAATGCGCACCAAGCGTACCGAGAACTATCGCCAGCACCCCGCATACTATCTTGTCCTTGCCTGTGGTGTTGACCTCAGCGGGTGACTGCATACGTTCGGGATTGCTGAGTCCCTCCATCAGATCGGGGAACATGTAGAGCGGAGTCCATTTCTGGTTCTCCTCAGTGCAAACCGGAGTGTCGGGTGTGACAGGATAAGCATAGATCTGCTCCTTGGTCATCGGTCCCACTGTCTGACCGTTAAATGTAATAAAATACTTCATAATAAATTCTTATGTATACTGTAGATTTATTTATTCGGTTTCACTACCACCCCTGTGCCCTTAAGCCCGTTGACACCTATCACGAGGGGGTCTTCAAATGTCACGATGCGCATAAACTCGCTTTCGTATACAGCCGGCATGGCATCAAGGAAAGCCACGTCGTAAAGGTCGGTCACCCCGGCATCCGCATTGCGCTTTCTGGTAGTGTCGATGGTGAAATATGCAACGCCAAAAGACGTGAGGTTCTGGAAAAAGTGCGTTCCCTGGCTCGGCTCTATCCTATAGTTAGGCAACGCCGACTCTACTATGAGGCGGGCTGCCGATATGGCTGGCCACTTCACAGGGATACCCAAGGCGGAGTCAGAGGAGCCCCATCTGCCGGGACCTATCAGCAGATACCGTTCATCACGTTCAAGAAATCCGCGATTGATCTTCTCCATCTCACGTGCTATCAGAGAATTGTTGGATGAAGAGAACTTTTCGGGACGCACATACACCACAGTTCTCACCCCCTCGATGGTACCATGCCCGAGAGCGGTGGAGGATTTGAGGAGCAGGCAATCGTCAGGAGTAGCCATCACAGCCTCATCCACATTCTCCTTCCGGTCGACAATGGGACGTATCTGCAACCAGTAAAGACGTCCTTTCGATTTCTTGCCGGGCTCAATCATCCCCGCAAACTCGATCTCCACAGGACGCTGCATCTCCTGCTGGCCTTTTCGGAGCATAAAGTCGACCGCTTTGGCGAGGGGATACACATCATGCTTGAGCACATTATTGAACGTGACCACTTTACGGCCGTCGCTCTTATCATTGTCACGCAACACATTGTCGCGGAAATCGTAAGTCGACACCATGTAGGTCAACGCTCCCTTGTCGGCGACATCCTGCACACGCAGTTTTGCCACATTATATCCGTCCTCAACCTTTATCTCTCCCTTATCCCCTATCATATCGAGGGCATACATGCGTGTCTGCGTGTCACGGAGAGCCAGCTCAAGCTCCGAGGTCTGGAGCACATTTCCGGGATGGCGCGGAGAGAAACGGAGCCCCACTCCGCCATCCACAATATACTTTCCAAGCCCTACAGCAATCTCAGCCACACCGTCCTCAGGGGTCTCTTCCCCCAAAGGATAATAGTTGAGCGAACGCCCCACTCCCGAGAACGACGGGAAATAGTAACCGTCAAGGTCCTTGCCCACGACCTCCTGTAGTATCACAGCCATCTTCTCCTGATCAATCACATTGGATGTGGCTGTCATGTAGGCCTTTGAGTCGGCATAGAACACCGAGGCATACACACCCTTTATCGCATCGGTGAGCATCCCGAGCATCCTGTCCGGATCGGAGAACTTAGGCACCATGTAAGTGGAATATATTCCGGCAAACGGCTGATAATGGGAATCCTCAAGAAGGCTTGATGAACGCACGGCAATAGGTGTGTCCACCACCTGAAGCAGAGCCTTCAGGTCCTCACGTATCCTTTCGGGCAAGGCGGCGCGGAGGAAATGCCGGAGTATCTGCTCGTCGGGCATATCGCTCAGAGCTACCGGATAAAGCTGATTGCTCTCCATGAACTCGTCAAAGATATCGGTACATAGCACCACAGTGCGTGGTATGGAGATGGAGATGCCGTCAAAGTTGTCGCATTCGGTGTTCTTTTTTATTATGGAGTCGATGAATGCCAGACCTCTGCCCTTGCCTCCGAGCGATCCCTGACCGATGCGGGCAAAGTTAGAGTAATGGTCGAAACGGTCCTGACGGAATATAGCCACCACACCCCGGTTCTTCATCTTACGGTACTTCACAATGAGGTCGAAGAACAGCTGACGCACTCGCGGGGCATCGCTGATGTCGCTGAAACGGTGCTGCTTTATCACCTCGGCTATGGGGAACATGGCGCGGGAATAGAGCCAACGCGATATATCGTTGAACGATGCGTGCCAGTACAGTGCCTCGGCAGGGATATCGAAGATGGATTTCTGAAGCTCCTTGAGATTATGGATGCGGCATATCTCCTCGCCTGTCTCAGGATTGCGCACCACAAAATCCCCGAAACCGAACTCGTTGATGATAGCCTTGCCGAGGTCCACAGGAAATTTCTTGGAGTTCTTGTCGATAAACGTGCAACCCATCTCCCTGACATCATAGGCATTCTCTGGCTCAGAGCTTTCGATAATGAGCGGAAGATACGGATCGCGCCGACGCAGCTCCCTTGCCAGACGTATGCCGGCTTTAGGGTCCTTGGCACCCTCGCGCTTGAACGATACGTCACTTATCACACCGAGTATGTGTTCGGAGTATCTTTCATAGAGCTCCAAAGCCTCTTCATAATCACGTGCAAGCATCACTTTGGGACGCCCGCGCATACGGAGCATGCGCTCATGCTCGTTAAGAGCCTCGGTGGAGAACAGACGTGACTGGGTGAGGATGAACTTGTAGACTATAGGCAGCACGGAACTGTAGAACCTGACAGAATCCTCCACGATAAGAATCATCTGCACCCCAACGTTGTTTATGTCATTGTCGGCATTGAGCTTATCCTCAAGCAGCTTGATGATAGCAAGCAGAAGGTCGACATTCCCGAGCCACGAAAACACATAGTCAATGCCCGAGAAATCCTCGTTTGAAAGCCGTCGCGACACCTCTTTGGAGAACGGTGTCAGCACAATGATGGGCTGCTCAGGATAGGACTGCTTGATGCGGCGCGCTCCGGTGAAGGTCTCGCTGACATCGTTGCCAGGCATCATTATCACGAGGTCAAAGCTCTTTACCGCCATGATCTCCATCGCCTCAGCCGAGTTTGACACGCGAGTCACACGCGGAGGCGACGACAGGTTGAGCGATATGTACTCGAAGTAGAGCTGCTCCTCCACTCTGCCGTCCTCCTCCATTATGAATGCGTCGTAAGTGGAGGCTATGAGCAGCACATTGAATATGCGCCGCTGCATAAGGTCCTGAAAAGTAGTATCTTTGAGATATAACTGGCTTAAAGCATCTTCGTTCATCAGCTTTCGGTTATGAATGAGTCCTTGAATCCGAGGAAATACAGCACTCCGTCCAGTCCTATTGTCGAGATGGACTGCTCGGCATTGGCCTTGACCTTAGGCTTGGCATGGAATGCGATACCAAGACCGGCGGTAGAGAGCATGGGGAGATCGTTGGCACCGTCGCCGACGGCAATAGTCTGAGCGATATTGACATTCTCCACCTGGGCTATGAGGCGCAGGAGCTCGGCTTTGCGTCTGCCGTCGACAATATCGCCGAGATAGCGTCCGGTGAGTTTGCCGTCAACAATCTCAAGCTCGTTGGCATACACGTAGTCGAAACCATACTTCTGCTTAAGATAGTTCCCGAAATATGTGAATCCTCCTGAGAGGATGGCAGTCTTGTATCCGGCACGTTTCAGCACCTGCATCATGCGTCCGACCCCTTCGGTGACCGGCAGATGTTCGGCTATGTCACGCATCACGCTCTCATCCAGCCCTTTGAGCAGAGCCACACGCTCACGGAAACTCTCGCAGAAATCAATCTCGCCACGCATGGCACTCTCTGTTATAGCCTTTACCTTGTCACCGACCCCGGCACGCATAGCCAGCTCGTCAATGACCTCGGTCTCTATGAGAGTAGAGTCCATATCAAAACATATCAGACGGCGGCAACGGCGATAGAGGGTGTCCTCCTGCATGGATATATCGAATTCATCTTCCTGCGAAAGCTTCATGAACTTTTCCTGCATGGCATGCACATCCGAGGGGGTGCCTCGCACCGACATCTCGACACACGATTTTGACCTCGGCTGTTCCTCCTCGCCAAGCGGCATACGCCCTGTGAGACGCTGTATGGCATCGATGTTCATACCCTGCTCGGCAAGCACCGAAGTGACATTTGCTATCTGTCGTGCCGTGAGCCTGCGCCCGAGCAGTGTGATGATCCAGCGGTTCTTGCCCTGACGCCCCACCCATTCCTCATACTCCCTGATACTCACAGGGGTGAAACGGATGTTCACATTAAGTTCGCAAGCCTTGAAAAGCAGCTCCTTCATTATATTGCCCGACACACTGGAATCGGTCTTTATAAGAATTCCAAGTGAAAGAGTGTGATGGATATCCGCCTGACCTATGTCAAGAATGCCGGCATCGTACCTGGCAAGAATTTCTGACAGTGCAGATGTGACTCCGGGATGGTCCTGACCCGAGATATTTATGAGAATGAGTTCAAGCTCCGATTTTTTCATAATTATCTTTTGATTTCATATGCAAAGTTAACACATAATTTCTGTAAAAAAACTTTTTTTCATTATTAAGGTGCGGAGAGGTGCGGAATTATTAGTAATTTTGCAAAATCACAATCTGAGCATACCCATGAATTTTTCACGGTTCACTACGTTAGCCGCACTCATCGGAGCGGCATCGTTAATATCTCTGCAAGCCGCAGTCAAAGACCTCCCTACAAAGAAGGTCAACGGAAAACTGTATCACTACTATGAAGTACCCGCCAAGGAGACAGTCTACTCCTTATGCCACAAGCTCGACATAACCAAGGACGAGATAATAAGGCACAATCCTGCCGTTGCTGACGGCCTGCGCAAAGGGATGGTGCTGTTCTTCCCCGCACAAGAGCCACAGCCTGCCGCCACTACAGCCACAGCCCCCGACTCCGACAACGCCACGTCAGAGCAAGTGATAAGCCATTATGTGAACAAAGGGGAGACAATCTTCGGCATAGCCCATAAATACGGGCTAAAGACCGAGGATGTCATAGCCCAGAACCCTGTGCTGAAAAACGGATTGAAAGCCGGTCAGACCATCACTCTCACAGTACCCGGCTCAAAGGCTCCCGCATGCGCCGACAGCAACACTTCCACCGCCAAGCCGCCGGTAAAGAAAGAGGCAGAGCCCTCTACAGCCGCACCCAGACAGGAAATGCGCGGATATGTGGTGAAAAAGAAGGAAACATTCTATTCCATCGCCATTGAAAACGGACTGACAGTGGCAGCTCTTGAAGCCGCCAATCCAGGAATCATCACTCTCAAAGAGGGGCAAGTGCTCAACATACCCTATGTGCCGAAAGAAGCTGTCAATGCGGATGAGCACGACGAACTGACCGCCTCCAATGAACATGCCGACCATACCGCGGCGACCGAGACTGACCAATCCACTCCTCTGACCCCATTGACCCCGGCTGCTCCTGTAGAAACAAAAGAGCCTGTGTCCATAGCCGTCATACTTCCGTTCATGCTGAACGAGGAGACACCCTCCAAGAGCGCGATGAGATACACCGAGTTCTACAAAGGCTTCCTCATAGCTGTGGATAGCCTGCGCAGCAACGGAGCCCCTATACACGTCACGGCCTACGACACCGAAGGCTCGGTACTGAAAGTGCGCGAGGCTCTGACCGACACAGCTTTCAGAAAGCACAATGCCATAATAGCCCCCGACAATGCCTCACAGCTCGCCATACTTGCAGAGTACGGTAAAAACAACAATGTGAAAGTGTTCAACACATTCCTTGTGCGTGACAAATCCTATCTCACCAATCCGTCAGTGATGCACGGCAATCTTCCCAGCGCACTCATGTACCGCAAGGCAACCGACGCGCTCATGGAACGTCTGTCCTACTCCACCCCGGTGTTCGTATCCTTCAAGGGTGAGAACGGTGACAAGGCAGAATTCGTATCGGCACTAAAGCAGTCACTTACCGACAAGGGTAACACATTCATGAACATCGAAGTGGACGGACGTCTGGAGAGCGCAGACCTGCGCGCCTTACCTACCGACGGCAACTACACATTTATCCCGACTTCGAGCCGTCAGGCAGATCTTAACCGTATTATGCCCGGCATCATAGAGTGGCGCGACGAGGCTGTCACCCCTATGGTACGCCTGTTCGGCTATCCGGAATGGACCACTTTCCGAGGCGAGACCCTTGACAACATGCACAACCTCAACACCACAGTGTATTCACGCTTCTACACCCACGAGGACGCGCCACGCACCCATGATATCGATGCCAAGTACAAGAAATGGTATGGCAACAGAATGGAGAACGCGGTGCCGCGCCAAGGCTTGCTCGGATTTGACACAGGCATGTTTGTGATACCCTACCTGCTTCATGAAGCATCATCCTACGACGGTGTGCAGAACGGATATTTCTTCACCACTGCCGGGGATGGAGCCGGCTCCTACAATGATGCCCTCTATTTCATAAACTTCCGTCCGGGCAACATAATCGAAAAGTCTCGCATCTGATGAACATCCGTCATTTTATTTCTGCCAAACGCCAATGTGTATGGGCACTTGCAGCACTCGTATTACCGTTTGCCGCCAACGCCCAGCGTGAGTATTCCCCTAACCTATCCATAGGAGCGCGAGCAGGCGTAACGCTATCAAGCATGTCGTTCACCCCTGAAGTGCATCAGTCGATGATACAGGGAAAGACTTTCGGCATCACAGCCCGCTACACCGAGGAACGTTTCTTCGGACTCATAGCCGAAGTCAATCTCACCCAGCGCGGATGGAAAGAGGACTTTGTGAAGGACGAGGCTCCGCAATTCGAGTACTCGCGTACACTCACCTATATACAGATACCTCTGCTCACTCATATCTATTTCGGTTCCAACAAAGTCAAAGGATTCTTTAATCTGGGTCCGGAAGCAGGTTTCATGATCGGTGAAAAGATAAAGTCAAATTTCGATTATAAAAATTTTGACAATATCCCTGATTTCCCCAAAGGTTACCGCACCAACGAGCAGATGAAGATGGAGATCGAGAATAAGTTTGACTATGGAATAGCCGGAGGCGCGGGAGTGGAATTCTTTATCAACCGACGTAACAGCATCCAGCTTGAGGGAAGATATTATTTCGGTATCGGCAATATATTCAAAGCCACCAAACGTGATTTCTTCGCAGCATCACGCGGATCATCTATAGAAGTTACCCTGTCGTATATGTTCAGGGTGCTTTGACCTACTGACAAAATAAATATCATATAGATACAAAAAATGATGTCGCATCAGAAGCCTGATGCGACATCATCGTGTCTTAAGATTTTTAATGAGTTAAATTAATTGAGGTTTGTTGAATGATATGACTTATCTCCTTGAGAGAATCGGAAAATATCCTAAGTTCTGATTCGGAAAAGGCAGCCGGCTTACCATTGACCATCGATCGGTTGAGCCTCTGATACAGCCATGCACGGTCCTTGTCAAAATAACGCTTAGCTATATAGGAAAGGTTCAGAATCTCTGATACCTCGCCTAATATGCTTTTGACATCGACATCCGGACGTTTCCTACGAGCAATAGCCTTCCTCAAATATTCACCGGCTTCCTTTTTCTCTTCCGGAGTCCTGACGAGAGCAAAAGCCTTAGCCATACGCAAATCCGCCTCGTCATTTGAGAGACTTGTCTGTGAAGCCAATTCATCAATCAATGTCTTTAATTCAGCGTTCATAATATATGATGATTGTTTATTTACAAAAAAAGTCTTAAGATAGAATGCTCTTTAAAAGTTTGACCATCCGTCTAACGGACGGTCAAACTGGTCTTTCACTCCTCCTTGATTATGCTTATGGCATACTCTCTAATGATTTCGTCCACAATCTTGAAGAAGTCCGATTCACTCACCCAACCTTCATTAAGAAGGGTTTGTTCATATCGGAAGTAGAACCTCAATTGCTCAAGTAATTCTACCCGGTCTTTTAAACCTTTTAAAGAACTCATGTCTTATCTTAAGACACCGCAAAGTTAATAATCATTTGCTTATTATTCAAATATTTTTCAATAAAAATAATCTTTTGATGATTATTTTGTCATATCTATGTTGTCTGTCTTAATTTCATTACCGGGTAATACAACACAATCCCCCCATTCTGGCTGATTGCCAGAATGGGGGGGTTGTGTTGTATTATGCAGAGGATATGTTACTGCATAATGTAGAGGTAGGGGGTCAACTGCCCTTCACCAATAGTTTCATATGCACCGAAACTAGTGAATTTAGTAGAATAAGCGATTGTCTTTTCGCTGAAGCAGTTGACAATAGCCCATGTGCCGTCGGCATTGCGCTTAGCGGTCCAGAGATAGCCGTCAGCGATCGCACCGCCATCTGCTATAGCCGGCTCGTTCTTGACATTGAAGCTATCGTATGTGCCTTGCATATAAATATAACGTCCATCCGATCCCAGGATCATGAACTTTCCTTCAGGAGCCTCATACTTCACATCATCCTTAACAAAGGTTGATACGAATGCGAACGCATTGGCATCGCCGGGTAGGATGATCTGACCATCAGAGATGGAGACACCGGTGGTGTTCATGTATCCGTATGACTTGCCGGAATCAAGAGGCTTCATGCAGATATTTTCCGACACGAGAATGTAGCTCTTGTCAAGCTTGATGACCTCTTCATTGAATTCGTCAAAAATAGCCTCTCCGACATATTTGATGAACACCCATTTGCCATTCTGCTTTTCGAAATGTCCGGTGACAGTCTTAAGACCGTTATCATTGAGAGTCCATACAGCACCGTCGAACACGAAGAGCGAAACAGTCTTGCCGTTGTATACCACATATTTCTGAGCACCCTGCTGAGCATAGGGGAACTTCTGCTTAAGATAAGCGGGGATATAAGCCTGAGGATTCTCAAGTTTGTCATTCTTGAAGCCCATAGCCTCATAGTCGGCAGGCTGGAGCATGCAAGCGTTGGCAGGAACTACCCAGTCCGAACCATCGAAGCAGTAAAGAGCATGGTTGGTCACCATAGGGATATCGGCACCGGAAGCGATCTTCACGTTTCTGATTTCGGTGGTGCCAGACTTTTCAGCTGTGCTTGTGTAACGGAAACCGATCTGAATCTTCTTTCCGTTATAAGCCTTAAGATCGATCTTGCCGGAGTTTACGAAAGTCCAACTCAGACTCTCAGGCACAGCTTCGGGTGTAAGATTGTTCCATTCTCCGCCCACTTCGCGTACAGCGACAGTGTTCTCCTTTGCAGCTGTTGCCGCATCCTTGAAGAAATTCCAAGCCTGATCAAATGTCAGGTAGGCATTGGCATCGGCGGGAAGGTCAATCTCTGGAGAGATGAGCCATGCATCGGAAGCTTTATTGGCACCCCCAACAAAAGCTGAAGCTTTCATGTAGCCACGGTCATCAAACTTCCATACATAAGTGCTGCCTTCGGGGAGCAAAATATTGTCAATGGTAAATTGTCCCTGACCTTCAGCGAAAGGCTCCTCCAGAAAGAGTTTTCCGGAATTAAAGTCGGGGGTACCTACTACGACATTGTAATTGACCACCGCATAGTCACCCTCGCCGGGATTGCTGTAACCGTCAGAGAGCACATCAAGCATATCCTTTGCAGGATTGAAATTCTCGGGATACGCCTGATCGAAATCTACATCACCGCCCCAGGCAGCCTTGTACTGAGCCTTTCCGACAGAGAGTGACTTGGCAGCTCCGATATTGGTGATCTCGGCGGGCACTGCTCCAGCCTCACGATAGGTCACATCGACAGCAGAACCGTTGGATGCAAGATAGTAAGGGAATGAAGAAGTGTCAAAAAACAGAGGGAGAACAACATCAGCAGGATATATGCCAGACTTGTCGAAATACAGGTTGGCTGCAATCGCCTTGGCAGCCGCCTTTTCGGCATCGTCGGCAGCCTCACCTTCCAGCATCTTGGCGATAGCTGCATAGTCGGCATCAGAGACAGTATATGAGCCGGTCTCCTTGTTATTGTAATCTACCCCCCCCTCAAATCCATTCAGATAATGGTCATTCCAAGAGTTTTCGTCGCAACTTGCAAGCCCCATAGCGAGTGAGCCTACAATGACTGCGTTAAGAATATTCTTATTCATAATTGTATTTATACGTTATGAGTGGGTGCTCGGTTAGAAGTAAAGTTTAGCACGAAGGTTGAATGTACGTCCGTAGCTGTAGATGACTCTGAAAGCATTTTCCCATGTGCCGACGGTAGAATAGTTGGTGTAGGCATCCATAACATAGTAATTGTTGAATGCATTATACACGTTGGCTGAGAATGTGCAGCGTACATTGTCGGTAATCGGGAAATTGTAGCTTGCATTGATATCGAGCTGATTGCCGAAAGGAATCTTCCAAGGCTCGCTGATAATGAGAGGCTTGCCCGGGGAGAGGGATACATCGCTACGAGAGTTGAGCGTGAAGTCGCTGTAGTTGCGTGCATTGAATGTCCAGTCGGTGCCGATACGGAATCCGCGGAAAGGCTTGAACTGAACACCAAGAGCACCTGTGGTCTGAGCTGAACCGCCCACCTTTATGCCCTTCTGCACGATAGTGGCATTGAGATGATCCTCGGCAAGAGGGGTAGTGGTGACAGGAGCCGTTTCACGATTGCCGAGAAATGAAAGAGCCTCGCCCTGGCTGTTGTAGTAGTAACCAATGGGGTCGTTCTGCCAGGTGTTGTCAGCGATCGACAGCATACCTGAAAGCTCCATCCACTTGAAAGGCTTGTAGACGAAATTGAGTTCCACACCCATATAGCGTGAGTCCACACCATTCATGGTAGCGGAATAGCGTGTGCCGTCATACTCCGAAGTACCAGAAGTGACCATGGTACGGTCCATCCACATTGTATAATAGCCGTTGAGCTGAGCAGTGAACTTGGGTGAATGGAACTCATAGCCAACCTCTACAGCAGCGACTTTCTCGTTGCGCGGATCGGGGTTGATGGCATTGGAGTTGGCAGGGGACACGAACACTCCATACTGGAGGTATGGGGCGCGTGTGATGTAACCGCCGTTGACATACACGTTGTTGTAACGGTTGATGTTATAGTTGGCACCAGCCTTGATGTTACCGGCAAAGAAAGTCTTTGTAGGTGACTTGCTGAATTCCTCATCGACATAGAAATTCTCGTAACGAGTGTAGGTGTTAAGGTTCATGGCACCGGCGAGAACAAGGTTGAGCTTCTTGTCAAGAGCCTGATACTCAGCCTGGGCATACACTCCTTCCTGCCAGATACGGCTGTCCCAGTCGCGATATACCACATCGCCTACACCAAGTTTCTCACGCTGCCATGCGAGCTTTGCTTCAGGAGTAGCGAATGTACGGGTCACATTCTTGTTGGAACGAGTCTCATCAATGAAGTAAGCTCCATTGTAGAGATCGGAAAGCTCATTGGTGTGGTATCCCTTGTAATAGCGCACATCGACACCGGCTGTGACTGCAAGATTCTCAGTTAGCTCATTCTTATAGTTGGAGATGAAGCCGAACCATTTATGGTTGTTCACGGAATTCGACATAGCCATGAGAGATCCGGTGGTGCTGTTCTGGTTCATAAGCTGAATCTGATCGTAGGCGAACATACCGTTGCCATGACGCAGATTGTAAGTCACACCGTTGCTCTCGACAGTACTCCAGTTAAGGGCACCGTCTGTGGCACCATACCACAGATTCCTATAAGAAGAGCTGTAGCCCTGACCGTTGGAACCGTAACCGCTTCCGAGTGAAGCATAGGCTACTGACGACAGCGATGACTTGTGGTTGATCTGCCATACATGGTTGACCATAGCCACAGGCTTGTTGTACACATTGTACTGTGACGACTTCTCCTCACCGTTCAAGCCCAGACCATAGGTAGGATTGTATCGGTAAGCCTCACCCTTAGGCATGAAGTTAGCCACATTCTGCCATTCCTTTATTGACAGACCGTTGGCTGAGTTACGCTTGTTGTGGGTCTGAGGCGCGCCGGTCACAGTAAGAGAGATCTGATTGTTATCGTTGAGACGCTTGGATATGTTGAGGAAGTAGCTGTAAGCCTCATAGTCGGTGCCCTGGATGTATCCGTCGCCGGTCTTGCGCGCACCGAGGAATGTTAGAGCCCAGCCGTTCTTCATCAGACCTGTAGAGAACGATATACCATAGTTCATGGAGTTATCGTTGCCAAGTCCGTACCAGGCTGTGCCGCCTCTCTTTGCATCGAGGCCCTTGGTGATCATATTGATGGTACCGCCGAATGAGGGTGACGATATGATTGTGGCTCCGAGACCGCGCTGTACCTGCATCGATGAGGTGACATCACCGAGTCCGCTCCAGTTGGACCAGTAGATACCGCCCCATTCCATATCGTTGACAGGCACACCATTGACCATGGTGGCAGTGTTGTTGGAACGGAAACCGCGGATATTGATCTTGGCATCGCCGAAACCGCCGCCGTCCTTTGTGGCCCATACACCGGGAGTGGTCTTGAGCACCTCGGGAAGCTCCTGGTTGCCGAGCTTGATCTCAAGAGTCTCGGCATTCACAGCCGACACAGCCACAGGGGTCTTACGCGTACGTGCTATAGACTGTGTAACCACAACGTCCTGAAGCATTTCGGATGCTACATCCATTGCAACCTGACCGAGATCGGACGCAACCTCAAGGTCGAGAGGCTTATAGCCTATGTAATTGATATGAACCTTCTTTCCCTTTGGAGCAGAGAAAGAGAAGTTACCATCGATGTCGGTAGTGGTGACAACTTTTGTGCCGGGAACTGTGATAGTCGCGCCAATGATAGGCTCGCCCACCTCATTTACCAGCACGCCTTTACACGTGACATCGTCAGCTGCTGCGAGCGACACCATACAGTTAAGCCATACGGCTGCGGCTGTTAGGAGGAGTCTCTTTAACATAATTGATGACTGGTTAGATGATTAGACTTAGTTTTATTTTGGTTTATCTGAATATAATCCGGTGATAAAAACTATTGGAAGATTAAAAATTTTTCACAAATGTAATGAATTTTTACGACATCACAAAAACATAGGCACCATTCTTTGCAATAATGCCTATGCAAGATGCCTCCGTCAACACCTATGTATCAACGGATAAACAACTGTAGGGTACAGCCAGGCAGACATTGCAATCTACTTTTTTCTGTATGGATAGGAGGCGGAACGCGGGAAGAGACGTGCGAGAAGATCGGTGCGATGCATGCGCATGAGGGAGCGGGTGATGTCCTGACGGTAGGAGGGATCATACCAGAAGAAATATTTGCGCTGGGCTTTCTTGGCTTCCGGATCAGTCGCAGTAAACACCGGCTTCAAAGTGTAAGGATGGAACCCGGTATAATATATCTCGGTGGAAAGAGTCATGGGTGTGGGAGTGAAATCCTGCACCTGCTCCAGATGCAGGTCAAGACTCTTGGTCTCGGCAGCGAGCTCTGCCATGTCGACTTCACGGCATCCCGGATGGGAGGATATGAAATATGGTATGAGCTGCTGTTTCAGCCCATGGGCAGAATTGACCCTGCTGAAGAATCGTGAGAACTCGTGATAAAGCCTGAACGTGGGCTTACGCATAATGTCGAGCACCACATCGGAGGTGTGTTCCGGAGCAACTTTCAGCCTGCCAGACACATGGGCGGTGATAAGTTCCTCGTTATACTGACGGTTGGCGCGGTCGACAGCCTCATCACCTGTATGATGCATGGAGAGGTCGTAACGCACACCGCTCCCTATGAATGACTTCTTGACTCCAGGCACAGCATCAACGGCATGATAGAGATCGAGAAGCGGACGATGATCAGTGTTGAGATTAGGGCACACAGACGGATGCAGGCATGATGGCTTAAGGCATTTCTCACATAGCGAACGGTCCTTTCCGCCAAGCCGGTACATATTGGCACTCGGCCCGCCAACATCGCTGAGATAGCCTTTGAAATCATCCATCCGGGTGACCTGCCGCACCTCACGGAGCACAGATTCCTTACTGCGCGAGGCAATGAACTTGCCCTGATGAGCCGAAATGGTACAGAATGAGCATCCGCCGAAACATCCGCGATGGATGTTGACCGAATGACGTATCATATCGTAGGCAGGAATGCGTTTACCTTTGTAGCGCGGATGAGGGAGACGAGTGTAAGGGAGGTCGAATGACGCATCGATCTCCTCGGTAGCCATGGGAGGATACATGGGATTGACCTTTATCCATATGTCGCCGTGACGCTGCCACAGAGTCTTTCCGTGCATCGAATTGCTCTGCTGCTCGATATGCCTGAAATTCTCAGCCTGGCAACGCTTGTCGGCCTGGCAACGCTCATAACTGTGGAGCACAATGTCCTGATCGCCCACATATATCTTACCCTCACGGCAATCCATGCCAGGAGCAGAGGTGCGTATGACAGTCTGAGGCAGGCATGTGAGCGAATCAAGCGACTCACCGCTGTCGATATGCTGTGCAATCTCTACGACACACTTCTCACCCATCCCATAGGATATGAGGTCAGCACTACAATCAATGAGCAGCGACGGACGCAGACGGTCCTCCCAATAATCGTAATGAGACAGACGGCGCATCGAAGCCTCAATGCCTCCGGCTATGATGGGGGTACCCGGAAACAGTCTCCTGAGTATGTCGGAGTACACTACAGTCGGATAGTCGGGACGCGCGCCATGACGCCCTCCCGGGGTGTAGGCATCGTCACTGCGACGACGACGAGCAGCAGTGTAATGATTGACCATGGAGTCCATGGCTCCGGCAGAGACCCCAAAGAACAGGCGCGGTGCACCGAACTTGCGGAAATCGCGCAGGTCGTCCTGCCAGTTGGGCTGCGGGACTATAGCCACCCTGTAACCGGCAGCCTGTAGCGTACGCCCTATCACAGCAGCCCCAAACGAAGGATGATCCACATAGGCATCACCTGAAAACAGCACTACGTCCACACTGTCCCAGCCAAGAATCTTCATCTCCTTGACACTCGTAGGCAAATATGCATCGACTCTCGGTATCATTATTCAGCAGGCATTTTGGAAAGGCGGTCCTCCATGGCGATGATCTCGTCACGCATCTGTGCCGCCTCGATAAAGTTCATATTTTTTGCAGCGTCAACCATCTCCACACGGCGTTTCTCGATGAGCTTGCGCAGAGCATCAGCCGACAGATAAGGCATGACAGGATCGGCTGCGACATCCACTCTCGAAGAGTATTCTCCGGCATACGGCACAGGCTGCGCGCTCTTACCTCGTCCGAAAGTTCCGGCACCTTTTGCTGACGAGCGTCCCTGCCCGGGCTTGCCCTGCGGAAGTATCTCATCGGTGTCGAGTCCGATAATGACATTGCGCGCCTTGACTATTGCCTGGGGTGTTATGCCATGCTCCTCATTGTAGGCGAGCTGAACAGAGCGTCGCCGCGATGTCTCATCGATAGTCTGCTGCATGGAGTCGGTGATCTTGTCGGCATACATTATGACTGTGCCATTGAGGTTACGCGCCGCACGCCCCACCGTCTGTGTAAGGGATCGGTGAGAACGGAGGAATCCCTCCTTGTCGGCGTCAAGGATAGCCACCAGTGACACTTCAGGAAGGTCAAGCCCCTCTCGCAGAAGATTGACCCCGATGAGCACGTCAAACTCTCCTGCCCTCAGCCCGTCGAGAATCTTTATGCGGTCGAGGGTGTCGACATCACTGTGTATATAAGCGGTCTTTATGCGCAAGCGTAACAGATAATCGTTGAGCTCCTCAGCCATGCGCTTTGTGAGAGTGGTCACGAGCACACGCTCGTCACGCTCCACACGGTCATTGATCTCGTTGAGAAGATCGTCGATCTGGTTGAGCGACGGACGCACCTCTATGACCGGATCGAGAAGCCCGGTGGGGCGTATGATCTGCTCCACCACAACCCCTTCGCACTTCTCCAGCTCATAATCGGCAGGAGTGGCACTCACATAGAGAACCTGGGGCGTGAGACGCTCAAACTCCTCGAAACGCAACGGACGGTTGTCAAGAGCCGCAGGGAGGCGGAAACCATACTCCACAAGATTCATCTTACGCGAAAGGTCACCGCCATACATCGCACGACACTGCGGAAGAGTGACGTGGCTCTCGTCGATAATGGTAAGGAAATCCTTCGGGAAATAGTCGAGGAGACAGAAAGGACGCATACCAGGCTGACGACCGTCGAAATATCGTGAATAATTCTCTATACCTGAACAATGCCCCAGCTCACGGAGCATCTCCACATCGTAAGTCACACGCTCCAGCAGACGTTTCGCCTCCATCTCCCTCGCTTCGCGCATGAAGAAGTTGTACTGCTCGCCAAGGTCGAGCTCTATCTGCCCTATTGCCGACCCCATCCTTTCGGGAGAGGTGACAAAAAGGTTGGCAGGATATATCTGGAACTCATTGTGGGAGCCGAGCGACGTGTTATCGGACGGATGGATGGTCTTGATCGACTCAATCTCATCGCCCCAGAATGTAACACGCACTATGATCTCCTCATAGGCAAGACGGATGTCGACGGTGTCGCCCTTCACACGGAATGTGCCGCGTGACAGTTCGATCTCATTGCGTGAATACAATGAGCTGCTGAGAGTGCGGAGAAACTTGTTGCGTGCGATCTTCTGCCCTACGGATATCTTTATCACATTGCTGTCGAAATCCTCAGGATTGCCCATGCCATAGAGACATGACACCGATGACACCACTATCACATCCTTACGCCCCGAAAGGAGTGCCGAGACAGTGGAAAGGCGCAGACGGTCAATCTCTTCGTTGATCATCAGGTCCTTCTCGATGTATTTATCGACAGTGGGGATATAGGCTTCCGGCTGATAGTAATCGTAATAGGACACGAAGTACTGCACCGAATTTTCAGGGAAAAAGTTCTTGAACTCGCCATAGAGCTGAGCGGCAAGAGTCTTGTTGTGGCTGAGAATGAGAGTGGGCTTCTCAACCCTGGCTATGACGTTTGCCATTGTAAACGTCTTTCCCGAGCCGGTGACGCCAAGGAGTGTCTGTGCCTTGTCGCCCGCCTTGATGCCGTTGACCAATTGCTCTATTGCCTGCGGCTGGTCGCCGGTGGGTTGATATTGTGAAGTCAGCTGGAATTTCATAACTTACAAAGGTACATAAAAATCCCGGATTTTCCATGCCGTTTGATTTTTATTAAAAGTCAAAAACATACATATCCCCAAGAAATAAATTGACTAAATTTACCGCATGATGCCATAATCTCACGAATTCTGCGTAAATTTGGCATATAAACAACACCAAAGCAACCCAAACCGACCAGGACTATACAACAATAACTTATGGCAAGGATACTTATTGTGGATGATGAAGATGACCTTCGTGCCGGACTCGGCACCTATCTCGAACTGCAAGGCTATGACGTGGATACGGCTCCGAGTGCCGAGGAGGCATCGCTCCTGAACCTCACGCGCTATGACCTGCTGCTTCTTGACATAATGATGGGAGAGATGAGCGGTACCGATCTTGCCATGAATGTCAGGGAGAATCCGCTCACAGCATCCGTACCCATAATATTCCTGACAGCCAAGGACAATGATGACGATATGGTGGCGGGACTCAATTTAGGCGCTGACGATTACATCGCAAAACCGTACTCCCTGAAAAATGTCCTTGCAAGGATCGAGGCTGTGCTACGCCGTGTGCCTCCCCGCCCCGCAGCATCTGACGGCGTGACCTGCGACAGAAACACCCTCACATGCACAGCCGACGGCGTGCCGCTTAAACTCCCCCGAAAGGAATTCGAGATCCTCGCCATGCTTCTTGAGAACCCCGGAAGGATATTCACTCGCGAAGAGCTCCTGGCAAAGATATGGCCCGAGAGGACGGTGGTGTCGGACCGCACCGTGGATGTGCACATCACACGCCTCCGCGCAAAGCTCGGCAACTACGGCAAATGCATAACCTCACGCTCAGGATACGGATATGGCTGGCAGGATTAAACTTTCGTTCCACTCAAGGGTGCTTCTCACTGTGCTGCTTCTGTGCTGGGGGCTGGTGGGGATATTCATGGTGTTCCAATACCATAGGGAAAAGGAGTTCAAGGCACAGCTTCTTGACACGGAACTACAGATGCACAACCTCCGCATAATCGACGCCATACGCCACAGCGATCCTATCGACGATATAGCAGGGAGCATGGACAAAAGCACCGACGGACTGCGCATCACCATAATAGACCGGGAGGGGAATGTGATGTTTGACAACAACTCCAGCACGCCGTTCCCCACCGCCAACCATAACTCCCGCCCCGAGGTGACCGACGCACGCAAACATGGGACAGGGCACATAATAGGACGCCATTCCGAGAGCGATGATGCCGACTATTTCTATTCCGCACGACTGGGTGACAACGGTACTGTGGTACGCTCAGCCGCCCCTTATACACACAAGCTTGAGGAATTTCTGCGTGCCGACAGCACATTGCTGTGGATAATGCTCGTAGTAACCGTGATAATCAGCATGGTGGGCTATCTGGTGACACGACGCATATCCAAAAGCATAGTCAGGCTCAACCGATTCGCCCAAAGGGCAGAGAAGGGGGAACGCATATTCGAGGAAGAGGCATTCCCACATGATGAACTCGGCAGCATAGCCAGCCACATAGTAAGGCTATACATCCAGCGCGACGAACGCCACAACGAGGCGATGCGCCAGGAAAAGGACAAGATACGCCTGAAAAAACAGCTCACCAATAATATAAACCATGAGCTCAAGACCCCGGTGGCATCAATGATGGTGAGCCTGGAGCTGCTACGCGACTGCCCCGACCTGCCTGAAGAGAAGAAACGTGAATTCATAGAGCGTCTTTTCGCCAACACAAGGCGGCTCAGCTCGCTGCTTAAGGATGTTTCGACTATCACAAGAATGGACGAAGGCTCGGAAATGATAGCCAAGGAGACTGTGGACCTTACCGCTCTGATAAAGGGTATCGTGGAGGAGGAACAGATAAGAACCGAGGCACACATCAGTCTGGAGGTCCCGCAGCTTACTGTCATGGGGAATACGGCCCTGCTTGAATCGATATTCCGCAACCTCATAGACAATGCCATATCCTACAGCGGATGCACGGAAATCACCATCAGAGCTGACCGCGATGGACGTTTCACAGTGAGTGACAACGGATGCGGAATAGCCGAGGAGCATATGCCGCATATATTCGAACGGTTCTACCGTATCGACAAGGGACGCTCCAGAGCAGCCGGAGGCACAGGGCTGGGACTGGCTATCGTCCGCAATGCCGTAGCAATCCATGGAGGGGAGATAAAGGCGTTCAACAACAACGGACTGACATTCCGGTTCAGGTTAGGGAAAATCCGTCAGGAGATGCATGGCGAGTCATGCACCTGAGCCAAATCAAAACTGCTGTTAACAAAAACGCAACATTTTAGAAATAATTATTAAACATAATATGCCGAATTTTGTACAGATAGATATAAATCGACATATTTATGGATATAGTATTTCTCGGAATTGTCATATTCCTGTTCATTCTTGCAGTGTTTGACCTCTCGGTGGGAGTCAGCAATGACGCTGTAAATTTCCTCACCTCCGCAGTAGGTTCCAAGGCAGCATCGTTCAAGAGGATAATATTCGTGGCGGCTATAGGTGTGTTCATCGGAGCCGCCATGAGCAACGGCATGATGGACGTGGCGCGCCACGGAATATTCCGCCCTGAAAACCTGTCATTCTACGATGTGATAGCCATATTCATGGCTGTGATGGTTACTGATATCATCCTTCTCGACATATTCAATTCGCTCGGGATGCCCACATCGACCACGGTGTCAATGGTGTTCGAACTCCTTGGCGCAACCTTTGTGGTGGCACTCTTCAAGATAGCCGCTCCCGAGAGCACTTTCGGAATGGGCGATCTGCTCAACACCGAGAAAGCCCTGTCGGTAATACTGGGAATATTCCTTTCCGTTGCCATAGCGTTCGTGTTCGGCACTCTGGTACAATTCCTTTCGAGGCTTATTTTCACCTTTGAATACAAAAGCCGACTGAAATGGAAAGTTGGGCTCTTCGGAGGGATAGCCTGCACTGCTATAGTTTACTTCATGCTGCTAAAGGGCATCAAGGACCTCTCGATAATGACTCCTGAAGTCAAAGGCTGGATATCAGCCAACACAGCAATAATACTCGGGATATGTCTCGCAGGATTCACACTGCTGTCACAGATTCTGCATCTGCTCAAGGTCAATGTGTTCAAGATGGTAGTCCTGTTGGGCACTTTCTCACTCGCCATGGCATTTGCAGGGAACGACCTCGTAAACTTTATAGGCATACCCCTCACATCGCTTGCATCCTATCAGGACTATGCCGCCAACGGAGCCGGCAACCCAGGAGCCTTCAATATGGTGAGCCTCAACGGACCTGCCGACACTCCGTTCTATTTTCTAATAGGGGCGGGCATGATAATGGTGATAGCTCTCGCCACATCCAGGAAAGCTCGCCAGGTGACCCGCACATCCGTGGGGCTGAGCGCGCAGAACCAGGGAGATGAGATGTTCGGCTCATCAAGAATAGGTAGAAAACTCGTGCGCGGAGCACTGAACACCTACGGATGGATAAATGAGCATGCCCCTTCAGGTGTGAAACGCTGGATAGCAAAGCGTATGGACCCCTCCGTATCGCAGGCTGAGGACGGTGCCGCTTTCGACCTTGTGCGCGGCTCGGTCAACCTGATGCTGGCAAGTATGCTCATAGCCTGGGGAACATCGATGAAACTCCCACTCTCTACCACTTTCGTGACTTTCATGGTGGCTATGGGTACTTCACTCGCTGACAGGGCATGGGGCAGGGAAAGCGCAGTGTTCCGCATCACGGGTGTCATATCAGTGATAGGAGGATGGTTCATCACTGCCGGAATGGCATTCATAGGAGCCGGAATAGTGGTGTGCCTGATGCACAAAGGGGGTGTACCGGTCATGATAGCTGGTGGCATTATTTCTGTAGTCATGCTCATACGCAGCAACATACGTTTCCGCAAAAAACAGCAGGAAACGGAGAAAGACACCCTGTTTCAGACCATTCTGTCGACCGAAGACAAAACCGAGGTGTGGCCTCTGCTGAGAATATACATCAACGAGAAGCAGAGAATGTTCCTGCAGTTCGCTGCACAGACCTACAGCGATGTCACCGCCGGGTTCATCAACGATAACACAAAGTTGCTGTCGCGCTCGGAGAAGGCTCTCGTCACTGAAAAGGATGTGCTTAAAGGACAGCGGCGAAAACTTACCCTGTGCATGAGGCTGCTGCCGACCGGGACCGCCATGGAGAAGAACACGTGGTTTCACCTGAGCAACAATATGGCAATGTCGATGACCTATTCACTGCGCCGTATCAATGAAGTGTGCAAGGAGCATGTAGAAAACAATTTCCGCCCGCTACCGATGCAGTTTCATGATAAGTTTATGCGTCTTTGCGAGAAGATAAACCAGACCATTCTCGATTCAGAGAAGGCTATTGAGGTATACGATCCGGAGACTATCGACTCGCTACGCACTCGCTGCGATAAAGTGAAGGATGAGCTTACTTACAGCACTCGTGAAGTATATGACCTGCTGCAAAAGGGTGATGCCTCCGATCTTACTGTAGCGTATGTCTACCTTAATGTCCTTCAGGAGAGCCAGGAGTTTATCACTTCGCTACGCAAACTGCTGCGCGCTGTCGGCAAGCTGAATCTTGCTCCATCATCCTACCGCAGTTTCTCTCATCACGAGACAAGAGAAATAGATAAGACCAGAGATTAAATAAGACCAGAGGACCAAAGGGCTATAGACAGGGGGACCAAAAGTCTATAATCAAAGACCATAGGACCAGAGATCTAAAGACAGGAGAACAGGGGAACTTTCAGACCAGAGAACCATAGAGCCATATTTTTGAATCTATATTTCGTTCTCCCTGAATTGTTCTCCTGTTCTCCTGTCTTTAGATCTCTGGTCCTCTGGTCTTATTTAATATATCCCTTTGGTCTGATTTTTTAGATTACTCCGTGGGCGGAAAGGAGCATTGTCATGTTGTCACGCAACTTGCGAGCTTCGGCAGCTGCCACCTCGGCAAAGTCCTCGCCCTGCGAGGCGTATATTATACCGCGCGAAGAGTTGACAAGGAGTCCGCACTCACGTGTCATGCCCCACTTGGCTACTTCCTCAAGGCTTCCACCCTGCGCTCCGACTCCCGGAACGAGCAGGAAGTTGTCGGGGGCTACACGGCGCACTTCGGAGAACATGGCTCCCTGAGTGGCTCCTACGACAAACATCAGCTGATCCTCGTTGCCCCACTTGCGTGCCGTCTCAATCACATGCTCAAACAGGCGTGTGCCGGTCATGTCGGAAAGGAACTGGAAATCACGGCTCCCCGGATTGGATGTGAGGGCAAGAAGTATCACCCAGCGTCCGGAATAATCCATAAACGGTTTCACACTGTCGAAGCCCATATAAGGAGCTACGGTGAGAGCATCCACCCCCATGTTCTCAAAGAATGCGCGGGCATAGAGCGAGGATGTGTTGCCTATGTCACCTCGTTTCGCATCCGCGATTATGAACTGGTCAGGATAGTTGTCACGGATATACTTGACTGTGCGGTCGAGCGCGCTCCATCCTTCCACGCCAAGGCTCTCATAGAAAGCGGTGTTAGGCTTATACGCCACACAGTATGGCGCAGTCGCATCAATGATAGCCTTATTGAAAGTGAAGATAGGGTCTTCAACATTTCTCAGATGCTCTGGAATCTTCTTAATGTCAGTGTCAAGCCCTACACACAGGAAAGAGCCTTTGCGACGGATGTTTTCAAGAAGTTCGGTACGGTTCATAACAAATATGTAATTATATTTTGATTATTATCTGGTGAATTTATATCCGTAAATATCCAGGGATGTCACCTCACGCTTGCCACTCCAGGTGGCAGGGACATAATAGAAAGATATCCTTTCAGCCACAAACACTGTGTCGGGAGTTCCGGAAGCCGCATGCAAGATCACCGGCTCATAGACAGAATCGGACAGATGTATGAGGCTGTCGGCAGGCAACAGAAACTCCGTGCCCCCTAAGCTTATGGCACCATTGCGATTGTCTACATCCAGCTTTGACATGTATTCGTTCAACTGATCCACTTTCCGGAATCCGTCAGGGATACTCACATCGGATTTCCGGTAGTTGAGATCAACACTTTTTTGTGCCGACCCCTCATTATCATTTCTATAACTGTAAATGACAGAATTATGTCCGGTATATAACGAGGGTTCAATTATGCCATCAAGACCGGATTGAATGCCATGCCTGTCGAGCTCCTTTACTATGGAGCGCAGGTCCATACGGTCACGACTGTCGAGACGTTCAAACTCCGGAATGAAAGCTTCCTCGCTTACAGGAAATTCAGTGAATCCAAGTTCAACGAGCCTTTCCCGGAGCTTGCGTTGCATCATCACATCGGAAAGGGTGGTGAAGTTGAAGTATGGAACAATCGATGTGGCAAGGAACACCACGGCAAAAGATATCGCCACCGCGTTATAAATGCGCGGACGACGGACCATGAGATAGATGAACACCCCATAGCACCACAGGTTGAACGTAAGGACATACAGCCGGGATACTGTAAGCCCATACTCCCCTATTCTATACAGGACAGCCACACTCATCAACACAAGAAGCGGGATCATCGCCACAGGAAGGACTCGTATAGCCTTGAGGGTGAGACTGTCGGTTGGATGAGTGCGACGCACACCCTCAAGAAAAAACAGTGTGACAAATACCGCGGCTGTAAGCCCGGTGACCGACAATGACACTATTCCTCGCGGCAGCTCCCAGGTGAAAAGTATCTTGAAACCATATACATACAATATAGCCATGTATATGACTGTGACCATCAGAAAGAAATATTTCGCAGTGCCGCACTGGAATTTTGTAGCGAAGAACGCTTTTTCATCCCTCTCGGATTCATCCCTGCGTGGTATAAGATGGAGGAATATCACAGCGGGCACAGACCCGGCACAGACTGCCTGGGCACAAGCCATCGGCTTCCATATATCCAGACCGAAAAGCCCGTTAATGGTCATAAATATCGCACCCAAGGCAAGCATGAACGCCCAACCGAACGCAGCAGCAATGATAAGCCCTGTGACCTGTGAATTAGAGAAATTCCACGCCATTGGACTACGTGACGGTATAAAGATAATCGCAACAGCCAATGCCGCAAACATCGCCCCCCTACCCACATTCCATGCCATGCCCAAGCTGGATTCGAAACAGAAAATGCAGATACAGTCAGCGACAAGCAACAGATTGGCGATCACCATGGGCAAGCGTGACGGACGTCGCAGATATTCACACCATAGATACACTGCAAGCGACAACGGCACACCCATGGAACCGAGATACCAGAGGGATGCAACAAGATTATCGTCACCAAAGAAATCTCCGATTATCTGTATCACTGACCACAATGCAAGGTAGGCAATGTAGACCACCGTGACAGGGAATCGATGCCATGCATCACGCACTGCATGGACAAGCATGTCAAATGATATCTTTGACTTCTTATGCTTGGGATCAATATTTGTCTGTGTCGGTATGGTATCCATTTTTGAGGAGATAATTGTGGTTTATGATTCAAACGGCCTTAAATGAGCAGGAGAAATCCACTACAGTTCGGCAGCCTTGAGCTTTTCGGCATTCTCCGCGATGGTGAGCTGATCGATTACATCCTGGATGTCTCCGTCCATAAATGCCTGAAGATTGTATATGGTATAATTTATACGGTGATCGGTGATACGCCCCTGAGGGTAGTTGTAGGTACGTATCTTAGCCGAACGGTCGCCGGTCGACACCATGGTCTTTCGGCGGGAAGCTATATCGTCGATATATTTCTGATGCTCCTTATCGTATATGAATGTGCGCAGACGGCTCAATGCCCTCTCCTTATTCTTGGGCTGGTCACGCGTCTCGGTACATTCTATGAGTATCTCCTCGGTCTCGCCGGTGTTCGGATTGCGCCACATATAGCGCAGACGCACCCCAGACTCCACCTTATTGACATTCTGACCTCCGGCACCACCGGAACGGAATGTGTCCCACTTTATCTCACCCTCGTTGATCTCCACATCGAAAGGCTCAGCCTCAGGGAGCACAGCTACCGTAGCAGCCGAGGTGTGGACTCTGCCCTGAGTCTCGGTAGCGGGAACTCGCTGAACACGATGTACACCGCTCTCATATTTCATTGTGCCGTACACATTGTCGCCGGTCACACTTACAACAATCTCTTTATAGCCACCTGCGGCACCCTCACTGCAACTTGTCACAGCCACATTCCAGCCCTTTGACTCGCAGTACTTGGAGTACATCTTGAAAAGGTCGCCTGCAAATATGGCGGCCTCATCGCCACCTGTGCCACCACGTATCTCCAGAACCACATTCTTAGAGTCCTCCGGATCGGCAGGCACAAGCAGGAGCTTGATCTCCTCCTCAAGAGCAGGCAATGACTCGGTGGCCTCATCAAGCTCATCCTTCGCCATCTGACGCAGCTCCGGATCGGACTCTGAGTCAAGTACCTCACGTGCTTCGTCGATATTGCCCAGGAGGGAACGGTAGCGGCGAGTCACAGCGGTAAGCCTCTCAAGGTCCTTGTACTCCTTGGTGAGACGCACATAACGCTTCATGTCCTGAATCACAGAAGGATCAGTGATGAGTGTGCTCACCTCCTCAAACCTTGATTCGATGCCATCCAACCGCATCAATAATGAATTGTCAGCCATATACAGATAGAATTTTTCACAAAATTACAGAAAAATTCCGAAAGGTAAATGCTCAAACCGCGAAAACCGAACCGCGAAAACCGTCAAAACCACAAAAACTGCCACCTTAGCACCATAACAGAGACATCTATCATTCAACCATTTTTACAATTTTTATGCCGACTGCAACATCAAATATGACCTAACTTCAAAATAATAAACAAGAGTATCTGAAATAATAAAAGCCGAGATGCATCGGGGATGCGTCTCGGCTTTTATTCGTTATGGCGTATTTAGCCTGCCTGGACGATGGCAGGATTATTTCTTCTTGGTGCGGTTGCCGTAGCGGCTCATGAACTTGTCTACGCGGCCTGCGGTGTCGACGAGCTTCTGCTTTCCTGTGAAGAAGGGGTGAGAAGAGCTGGTGATTTCAAGCTTCACAAGAGGATAGGTCTTGCCGTCCACTTCGATCTCCTCGCGTGATGCTACGGTGGAACGTGTGATGAAGATCTCATCGTTTGACATATCCTTGAATACTACTTCGCGGTAGTTGGAGGGATGGATGTCTGCTTTCATTGTTATAATGTGGTTATTATGATTTAACGAAATTGAATGGTGCGTTGGTAGGACGCCTTATATTCGTAATGGCGGTGCAAAGGTAGTGATTATTCCCGACACGGCAAAGCGTGCCACAAACTTTTTTCAATAAATTTTCTGTAACAAAAGATTATGCGTGATTGAGGTATTTTTTGTACCTTTGCGGTGTATTTCAAGAAATAGCTCTTTAAAAATTATGATAAATCGAGTTTTGATACGTATCAAGGTAGTGCAGCTGCTTTACTCTTATCTTCTTTCGCAGAACGAATTTCGCATCGAATCACAGGTGGAACACCCCTCCCGCGACAAGAAGTACGGCTACTCTCTATACCTCGACCTGCTTATGCTTGTGCTTGAGCTTTCAGGGATAGATGTCTCCAACGGACGTCGTGAATCCCCACTCCGCGGACTTGCCCGCATCAAGCACATCAACCAGGGCCAGCTGGCAAAGTCGCTCAACGCCAATTTCGAAATCCGCGATATCATAGTAAAGGAACGTGCCAATCCCGAGCTGTTCGATGCCATCATCCCGTCCATCTACGAGGCAATCCCCGAACTTCCAGCCTACAAGAGCTTTGCCAAGATCAAGGCACCTACGCTTCATGACGAGGTGGTGCTCTGGCTCTCTATTGTCGAAAACCTGTTTGCCAAGAACCAGGCGTTCATGAATGCCGCGCGTGAAAACGAGGATTTCACCATGGCAGGCTTCGAGCGCGGTATAGCCTCACTCAAGTCCACATTAGGGAACTACGGCGACAACCGCTCGCTCTTGATCCATGCCCGCAACTCGCTCGACCATTCAATGGAAAAGGCGTACGAGCTGTATCACGATCTTCTTCTCCTTGCCTCAGAGATCACCGATGAGCAGGCCGAGCGTCTCGATAACGCCAAACATAAGTTCTACCCTACCGACGAGGACCTGCACCCCGACATGAGATTTGTAGCGAACAAATATGTGCAGGAACTTTCAGCCAACGAGGAGTTCCGCAGCTTCATCGAGGACAAAAAGGTCACCTGGGTGGCGCAGGATTCACTCATCACAGATCTACTCACTGCCATCCTGGAATCGGACATATACCGGGAATATATGGCAAAGCCCGGCGAAAAGACTCTTGAAGAGGATGCCGCATTGTGGCGCGCCTTATATAAAGATGTGATACTCCCGTCCGATGCCCTTGCCGAAGCCCTTGAGTCAAGGTCGATATACTGGAACGACGACCTTCAGGAGATGGGGACATTCGTGCTCAAGACCATACGCCGCATAGGCATGCTATCGCAGGGCGAAAACAGCAAATCGCACCCTATCATGCCGATGTACAAGGATGACGAGGACAGCCGGTTCGGAGCCGACCTGTTCAACAATGCAGTGAAGCACTGCAACGAGTACAAGGAGCTGATCGAGAAGTTTGTCAACACCTCCCGCTGGGACGCCGACCGTCTGGCATTCATGGATATAGTGATCATGATCACAGCCATAACCGAGATCATAAACTATCCTTCCATACCTCTTGCCGTATCGTTCAACGAGTATATCGAGATCGCCAACTATTACTCCACTCCCCGAAGCGGAGCATTCATCAACGGCATCCTCTACTCGGTGACAAAACATCTTAAGGAGGAAGGCACCCTTCTGAAAGCCTGACACCCATTTTCTCTGCACACCAAGCAGCAGAACAGAACCCGCAACGCCCTACGAGCGTTTAATAAAACAGAATAACCCAAACACTAAAAAACTTATAAGACATGCTTAACACCATCCTTCTCCAAGACCAGGCAGGCTGGGCCAACATCGTAATGATTGTCGTGCTCATCGCCATCTTCTATTTCTTCATGATCCGCCCCCAGCAGAAGAAACAGAACCAGATAAAGAAATTCCGCGAAGGCATCAAGGTAGGCGACCGCGTTGTGACCGCAGGCGGCATATACGGCAAGGTACGCTCCATCGAGGACACCACATTCTCACTTGAGATATCCAAGGATGTGCGCATCACCATCGACAAGGGCTCCGTATACCCCTCTGCCCAGCAGGCATCCGAGGACGCTGCCCAGGGAGAGAAAAAATAAACGATGAAAGAAAAGCTACAACATACAGCAGATAAGGTAAGTACAGCCCTTCGCTCCAGCAGGGGGAAGGATGTGCTTACCTATCTTATGTTCGTAGCTGTGGCTTTTGTTTTCTGGGTGTTCATGTCGCTCGACACCGAGGTGCAAAGGGACTTCGAGGTGCCGATTGAAATATCCGAGGTGCCCGACAGCGTGACCCTCATCGGACAGGCTCCCGAGATACTATCGGTAAGCGTCAAAGGCAAGGACTCACAGATGCTGCGTTTTCTGTGGGGTAAGATATCGCCGGTGAAATTCAAGTGGAAGGAAAACATCTCCGACAACTACATGCACCTGCCGGCAACACGCATAGACTCCAGACTCCGAGAATATTTCGGACCAGGGATCGAACTGGTGTCCTACCGTCCCGATTCAATCCACATACCATTCACAAGCCGCCCAGGCGTAAGGGTCAAACTTAACATCCAGGCAGACGTACACCCCAATCTGCAATATATAGTGTCAGGCAGGCCGTATGCCAACGTGGATTCCGTGACGCTCTACTCAACCAACGGTATACCACATACCCTCAAGGCTGTGAGCACCGAGCCTATAGTACAGTCGGAGCTAAAGGACACCACACGCTTCGAAGTCAAGGTAAAACCCATAACAGGGGTGAGAATAATCCCCGACAAGGTGATAGTGACCGTGCCTGTGGAGCCCCTTATAGCCCGCAAGCGCATGGCGACCATAGTCACCCAAGGGGTACCTCCAGGCAAAAACCTCGTGACATTCCCTTCTAAAGTCGAGGTGTCGTATCTTGTGCCTATGAGCGCGTACAACGATGAATACCCGCTGAAAGCGTTTGTGGAATACGAGGACGTGAAGATGCCAGGCAACAAGATCCCTGTAAGCCTTTCGATGCTACCGAGCATATACCACAACGTATCGGTCAATCCCGAAAGCGTGGAATACATAATCGAGGATGCCCAATAGATCCATGGAGCGGTTAATAGCGATAACAGGAGGCATAGGAAGCGGCAAAAGCGTAGTGAGCCGCATAGTAAGTGCCATGGGATATCCGGTATACGACTGCGACACACAGGCGCGCCGGCTCATGGACAGGAGTGACTCCATAAAGAGTGCGATAGCCGAACTCATCGCACCATCATGCATAATAAACGGAGAGATCGACCGCGCAGCACTCTCAGCGGAGGTGTTCAGCTCGGCTGAAAAACTGGAATGCCTCAACGGCATCGTACACGGAGCTGTCAGGGAGCATCTCGCCATGTGGAGCAGCCATCCTGACCGCGCAACCGGTATACGGTTTGTGGAGACAGCAATCCTGTATCAAAGCGGGCTTGATACCATGGTCGATGAGGTATGGCAGGTGGACGCCCCTGAAGAACTGCGCATACAAAGAGTGATGGCCCGCAACGCCATGTCACGCTCGCAGGTGACAGACCGCATCAAATCACAGGACTCCTATATCCCAGCCATCCTCCATCGGCACACACGCCTAATCATCAACGACGGCGACGCGGCAGTGCTCCCTCAGGTAGAGAGACTAATAGACGAATTGGCATAGGCTTAGAAAAAATTTAACTTAAATACTTGGTGAGGGGGAAAATTGTTAGTAATTTAGAGGGCATAAAATATTTTTGCCTACGCAGTGAACATTCAGCCGGGAGGCAGCGTTAGGAAAATAGATTATTAACCCCGCCGAAAAGCCGTCAGGCACATAGGCTCAAAATAAATAAATTACAACAGTTATGAAAGCATTAAACATTGTGCTCGCAGTAGTAGGAGGTGCCATAGCAGGTGCCGCAGTAGGACTCCTTCTCGCCCCCGAGAAAGGTGAACACACCCGCAAGAACATTGTGAAATATCTCGAAAGCAAGGGCATCAAGCTCCAGAAGAGCAAACTTGAGGAACTCGCCAACGAAATCGCTGACGAACTGGGCAAGTAATCACCCCCTGCTGTTCCTGCCGTTAAGAAGCAGGCACTAATCACTACTTATTCTAACACAACTTAACAATCACAAGCATTATGTCAAACTTATCCATGCTCTATGCATTCATCGGAGGCGCAATCGTAGGCGCAGGCGCAGCCATCCTCTTCGCACCAGAAAAGGGTGAGGACATCCGTGCACGCATCGCCGACCTTCTCCGCAAGAAAGGCATACTCTGCTCCGACAATGAGATCGATGCCCTGGTCGAGCAGCTGACAACTCAGATTGACGACTAATATACACGGCAATTAACGTCGTTGTAGCAGTATAATCACGCGACATCACTTATAGGGGCACATGGACACAACATCTCATAGTGCCCCTGTTGTATTGTGTTACAACCATTCCTCACTCCCCCCTTGTTTATGTCTGAAATCCGCGAACAATTATCAAGCATCTGGATTGAGATAAAGGAGACCCTTCATCTCAATCTTGACTACGCCAAACTTACAGCAACGGAAAAGATCACCGTGCTCCTGTCGACCATCGCAATCGTACTGATATGTTTTGCCGTCGGCTCCATAGTCATCTTCCTGGTGGCACTCGGATTGCTGCTGCTGCTCGCCAAAAGCACCGGACTCTTCGGAGCATGCATGATTATGGCAGGAATATTTGCAGTGTTGCTCATAGCCGCCCTACTGCTACGCAAGCAGCTGGTGATTGACCCGATAGCACGTTTTCTGTCTCAATTATTCCTGAAGTAACCATGGCAAATTCCAAACAACTCCCGCATACTACCACCGAATGGACAGGTTACACCCTTGATGAGCTTCGCTATGTGCGCGCCTATACAGCCGCCCGCATGGAGCTCAACCGCGAACGTGTAATATCACGCATCGACGGAATGCGAAAAAAAGGGTTCAAGCCCGGCGCGCCGAAAGGACTGATAGGCAAGGTTGTAGGTGCTTTCGGATATCTCGACATAGTGCTGATAGCCTGGCGTGCAGGCAGAAAGCTGTTCAGGGTGACACGAGCCATAAAAGGGAAATAAGCATCCACACGCATACTCCTCGCCAAATATAACTACAAATGCCTTAGTCCCCTCACAGGGGATCGAATACATTATGAATGATTACACAGAAGTGAGGCTCGGACTCGAACCATGTTCCGAGACGTTGACCGACATTCTCGCCGCAATGCTTGCGGAAGAGGGATATGAAAGCTTTGTACCCGA
The DNA here is from genome assembly GCF_004766125.1 of Duncaniella freteri. Taxonomy (NCBI): domain Bacteria; kingdom Pseudomonadati; phylum Bacteroidota; class Bacteroidia; order Bacteroidales; family Muribaculaceae; genus Duncaniella; species Duncaniella freteri. Next base: position 1,892,021 of record NZ_SJSA01000001.1, on the reverse strand, counting down.
CTCCATGGGGGTCACTGCTTATATACGCAAAGAGGCTTTCGATCCGGACGCGCTCGACCGTATAATACGCGAATTCCCAATGGAGACAGCTATCACCTACTCCCATTCAATTGTGGAGGGGCAGGACTGGAACGCCGAATGGGAAAAGAACTATTTCAAGCCGATAGTAATTGACAACCAGTGTGCGATACACTCATCCTTCCACAAGGATGTGCCTGAATGCACCTACGATATACTTATCGACCCGAAAATGGCATTCGGGACCGGACACCATGCCACCACAACACTTATACTCCGCCGGCTACTCGGAATGGATCTTGACGGAAAGAAAATGGTGGATATGGGTACCGGCACCGGCATACTTGCCATACTCGCCGACATGCGTGGCGCAGCAAGTGTCGATGCCATAGAGATTGACGAGTTTGCTCACGAGAACGCTAAGGAGAACCTTAAGCTCAATCGCTCGGAAAACGTCACACTGCATTTAGGTGACGCATCAACCCTCGCAACCATACGTGATGTAGACATATTCGTCGCAAATATCAACCGTAATATCATAACAGCTGACCTCCCTGCCTATGCCGATACTCTATCGCCTGGCGCGTCGGTGATCCTCAGCGGATTCTACGAGGAGGATATACCTGTGATAATGAAAGCGGCTGAGACTCTCGGTCTCGAATATGCCGACCATACCGTTCTGGACAGGTGGGCGTCACTGCACCTCAAAAATCAGATATAGTCTTTAAGACCAAAGGTCCATATTAATCTTAGACCAGAGGTCCAAAGAACCTAAATAAGACAGGAGAACAGGAGAACTTTCTGACCAGAGAACTATAGAGCCATATTTTTTGATTCTATATTTTGTTCTCCCTGAATTGTTCTCCTGTTCTCCTGTCTTATTTAATCCTTTAGTTCTTTGGACCTCTGATCTTAAAGTTCTCCTGTTCTCCTGTCTTTATAGCCCTTTGGTTCTTTGGTCTGAATGTCCTCTGGTCTGAAAGTATTCAATTTACCATGGGGTTCTGAGGATGATAGAGCCATCCGCGGAAATCGGTGCCGAGCGAGCGCACAGCCCTGTGCCAATAGGCATCGCCATCACCCTTCAGCAACTCATGTCCTGAGCCTGACATCGGGGATACGGCCCACACATTGCGTGAAAGCTCCTCTTCAAGCTGACCATCGCTCCAGCCGCTATATCCAAGGAAGAAACGTATGTTGCCCTCAAGCTCATAACGGTCGTTGATTATTGACAGCATGGGATCAAACTCTCCTCCGATCCATAGACCGTTGCCGAGAGGCTGTGTGCCCGGAATTATGTCGCCGAGGGTATGAATGAAGAACAGACGGTCAGCAGCCATAGGACCTCCGCAATACACAGGGATAGGTTCCTTGACGGTGACCCCCTCTACAAGATCCTGAAGCGAATAGTCCGAAACATTGTTGAGCACCACGCCCATTGCCCCGCCGTTAGGCTCGTACTCCACAAGCGCGATCACGGCATGATTGAAATACTCCTCGTGCAGAAAAGGCTCGGAGACGAGCAGTGCTCCCGGAGCCGGCATATGACCCGAGGGGATGTCTATATTGAACAGCAACGACTTGTAATCCATTTTACACCAATTTTAAAGTATCATTTCGACGTGAGTGAGGGAGTGAGACCTCCCCTACTCTTTTAACAATGATTAGTGCCGAAAAGTTAGATGGCTGACAGTGGAAATCTATACCAACTCTCCGATGAGAGTGGCTGACGACACCGAGACCACTTTCACCCTTACTGTATCGCCTATACGGCATTCGCCACGAGGGAACACGAGGGTCTTGTTCTGCTGATTCCTACCCACCATCTGCTCCTTGCTTCGCTTCGACACTCCTTCGACAAGCACATCGAAAGTCTTGCCTATATCCCTGCGGTTGCTCTCCTGGGAGAGCTCGTTCTGAAGGGCTATCATGCGGTTGAGGCGGTCGATCTTAACATCCTCCGGCACATTGTCGGGCATGGTGCGGGCTGCAAGGGTGCCCGGACGCTCGGAGTATTTGAACATGAATGACGAATCGAATCCCACCTCACGCATAAGCGAGAGTGTCTGCTGGAAATCCTCCTCGGTCTCATTGTGGAAACCCGTGAACATGTCGGTGGAGATACCGCAGTCAGGTATGCGTGAACGAATAGCCTTGATGCGGTCGAGATACCACTCGCGAGTGTACCTGCGGTTCATGGACTTGAGCACAGAATTGCTCCCCGACTGCACCGGAAGATGTATGTGCCGGCATATGTTGGGGCGCGAAGCCACCACGTCGATTGTCTCGTCGCTCATGTCCTTGGGGTGAGACGTGGTGAAACGTATACGCATGTCAGGCGCTGCATCAGCCACCATGGCAAGGAGCAGAGGGAAAGTGACCTTGCTCCCATCGGGGCGTTCATAGCAATAGCTGTTGACATTCTGCCCGAGGAGCGTCGCCTCCCTGAACCCTCGCTTGCGCAGGTCGGCAAGCTCGGCGAGAATGCTTTCAGGCTCTCGCGAACGTTCGCGCCCGCGGGTATATGGCACTATGCAGTAGGAGCAGAAATTGTTGCACCCGCGCATGATGCTTATGAAGCCCGACACCTGATTGCCGGTGATGCGTGCCGGGATGATGTCGCGATAGGTCTCAGTGGTGCTTAGCGTCACATTGACCGCCTTCTCCCCTGCCTCAACCGAAGCAAAAAGTGCAGGCAGATCGAGATATGAGTCCGGACCTGCAACAAGGTCCACGCCATGGTTGACCACAAGGTCATCCTTGACACGCTCAGCCATGCACCCTATCACTCCGATGATAAGCCTCGGGGAAGTCCTGGGACGCTTCCTGCGCAACGATGCCAGGAAAGCCAGGCGGGAAATTATCTTCTGCTCGGCGTTATCACGTATCGAACAGGTGTTGAGAAGCACTGCATCAGCCTTGTCGATATCATCGGTAAGGTCGTATCCGACGGTGGCCATCACTGATGCCACCACCTCACTGTCTGCCACATTCATCTGGCAACCGTAAGTCTCTATATATAATGCTCGGTTTTGGTCCATTGATTTTTTGGGAAATAGCGCAATATTCTGTATATTTGCGCAAACTTTTCCACAAAGTTACGAAATTTTCCGCAAATGGAGGATATAATAATATGGATAGTGATCATCGCGGTCGGCATGGCAATAGAATTTCTCAAAAAGAAAAAAGCCGAAGGCGATGAGGACATACAAGTCACGGAGCGCAAGCGACAGCCGCGCCCCGCGTCGCGTCCTGCGCCATATAGAGCGCCATCTGTAGACAATAACGATGTCAAAGACAATGGCACCACACGCCATCCCATCCATCCTAAGCCTGCGCCGGCTCAATCAGGCAATCAGGCACAGCCCGTCAGGCACAATCCATTCCGATCCTCCTATCAGCCCATAGCCATGAGCGAAAACATGGAGGAAGAAATCTCCGTGGAGCAGCCTGCTGCCACCACAGCTCCTTCCGACGAGGAGAGAGACGCACACTATGCCCGCTGGCGTCAGGCGATCCTCGACACACAGATACTTGAACGGAAATTCTAATATCAATAATAGAAATATAATAAACCCATCATTGACAATGAGATTCCCGATTCTCACTCCCGAAGAGGCTGCTGAGCTCTTCTACAACGACTGTAACTGCGGATTCTCCGGTTTCACCGCCCCCGGGGCTCCCAAGATGGTAACCCAGGCCATCGCAGCCAAGGCCGAAAGACTGCATGCCCAGGGCGAACCATTCAAGATCAATATCGTCACCGGAGCATCAACCTCCGACAAGTGTGACGGCATGCTCGCACGTGCCAACGCCATAGGCCGACGCACCCCCTATCAGAACCATCCCGATCTTCGCAAGCGCATCAATTCCCACGATGCCCACTACTTCGACCTCCACCTTTCCGAGACAGCCCAGAAGCTGCGTTACGGATTCATCGGCGACATCGACATCGCCATCATCGAGGTCAGCGACATCCAGGACGACGGCACCGTAGTGGTAGGAACCGGCGTGGGAAATGTGCCCACCATAGCCATGATGGCGAAGCGCATAATCATAGAGCTCAACGAGAAACTGCGTCACGCCCTCTACGGACTCCACGACATCTACATCCCCCTCGATCCCCCATGCCGCCGCGAAATCCCCATATTCAAGCCGAGCGACCGCATAGGTTCACCTGTGCTCAAGCTCGACCCCGAGAAGATCGTGGGCGTGGTGATGAGCGACAGCTACGAGGGAGTCAGGCCTTTCACTCCGCTTGACGACACCACTAAGATGATCGGGGCAAATGTGTGCCGCTTCCTCATAGGAGAGATGAAGGCAGGACGCATACCCTCGTCGTTCCTCCCCATCCAGTCAGGCGTGGGCAACGTTGCCAATGCCGTGCTCTACGGACTCGCCGACGCCAAGGAGATCCCGCCGTTCCAGATGTACACCGAGGTGATACAGGATGCCGTGATCGAACTCATGAAGAACGGACGATGCAGCTTCGGCTCCACAAGCTCGCTCACCGTGAGCAACGAGGTTGAGGAAGAGGTGATAAGCAATATCGACTTCTTCAAGGAGCATCTGGTGGTGCGCCCTGTGGAGATATCCAACAATCCCGAGGTGATACGCCGCCTTGGTGTCATAGCCATGAACACTGCCCTGGAGGCCGACATATTCGGCAACATCAACTCCACTCATGTGACAGGAACCAAGATGATGAACGGTATCGGCGGCTCGGGCGACTTCACACGCAATGCCTACGTATCCATCTTCTCATGCCCGTCCATCACCAAGGAGGGCAAGATATCCAACATCGTGCCTATGGTATCGCATGTGGACCACACCGAGCACTCCGTGGATATCCTTGTCACAGATCAGGGAATAGCCGACATGCGCGGACTCGATCCGGTGCAGCGTGCCGAGACCATTATCAACAATTGTGCACACCCGATGTACCGTGAGCTCCTTCACGACTATCTCAGGATGTCGACACGCGGCGGTCAGACTCCCCACACTCTCGAAGCTTCGCTGGCGTTCCACACTGAGTTCCTTGCTTCGGGCGACATGCGCAATGTCAACCTCGGAAAATATCTATAAGACCAGAGGACCAAAGGACCAAATAAAGACAGGAGAACAGGAGAACTTTCAGATCAGAGAACTATAGAGCCATATTTCTTGATTCTATATTTTTTCTCTCTGAATTGTTCTCCTGTTCTCCTGTCTTTATAGTCCTTTGGTTCTCTGGTCTAAAAATTCTGTTTTCCTGTTCTCCGGTCTTTATTTGGTCCTCCGGTCTGAATTTATGAGGGTTTTCCTGCCTCATATTCTTATCGTATAAAATACAATAAGCCCCATAAGTGTTAATTTCACACTTATTTTCCAAAAATATTTTGGCATTTATAAAATAATATATATCTTTGCATCATCTAAGTGATAGATAGGTCAATCCATAGATATAAGATAAAGTTCTCCATCTTGTAAAGATGCTATACTCTACCATTCATTTCCCGCAAGGGATCCACGTAAGAAACTCAATTCTTGTATAAGATACAATAAGTGTTTTCATGTAAATTTTTGTCACCTTAAATCTAAGAAGCAATGATTCCAAAGAGACTATTAAGTCTTTTGCTATTGGCATTATTAGTGTTCCCGGCTTACCTCGGGATCAGCGCAGGCGGGAACCGGTACAAGGTTGCCGCCTGTGACTGGATGATGCTGAAGCGACAGAAGCTCGGTTCCTTTAAACTTATGCACGAACTCGGTGGTGACGGAGTGGAGATGGATATGGGCGGACTCGGCGTGCGCGACACGTTTGACAACAAATTCCACCACCGCCATTTCCGCAAGCTATTCCGTGAGACAGCCGACAGCCTCGGGGTGCTTGTCCCCTCGGTGGCTATGTCAGGGTTCTACGGACAGTCATTCCTCACACACCATAATTATAAGGCACTCGTTGAGGACTGCCTCTCCACCATGCGCGTCATGGACTCAAAAGTAGCCTACCTGCCGCTCGGAGGGATAAAGGAGGACTGGACAAAGCCCGGTCCGGCCCGCGACGAACTGGTGAAACGTCTCCACGTGGCAGGAGTGATGGCTGAAGCCGACGGACTGGTGATAGGGATACGCACACCTCTCGACGCTAAGGAAAACATACGCCTGCTCAAAGAGATCGACTCTCCGGGCATAAAGATATACTATTCTTTCCAGACAGCACTCGACAATCACCGCGACATCATCAGCGAGCTCAAGACGCTCGGCAAGGACCGTATATGCCAGATACACGCCTCCAACACCGACGGAGTGACCCTCGACCGCGACACGGCCCTCGACATGCCGAAGATCAAAGAGACCCTCGACAAGATGGGGTGGAGCGGATGGCTCGTGGTGGAACGTTCACGCGACGTGAAAGAGGTGCGCAATGTAAAGAAAAATTTCGGCACCAACATAAGGTATCTCAAAGAAGTGTTCCAAAAATGATGCTTCACAACGACATATGACCCATAAAGGTCAGATTGCAAGGTCGCGGCATGCCGCGACCAATGCTGCATAGAAACGTAATTTATTAATCTTTTATCATTTATATTAACACCATGAACAGCAAAATGCAAAGAATCAGTAGTATTTCGTGCGCTGCTTTGGCTATTATGCTATTGTCATGTGCCGATGACGGCTTTGACGATTCAGAAAAGTTTGAAAGCACGGTAAGAAATGCTCAACTCGTGTCGCCGACAATACAGCCGAGCGACCTTAGCGTCGTGAACAATCCCGATGGGACAGAAAGCGTAAGAGTACAATGGCCTGTAGTTGAAGGAGCTAGTGGATATCTCGCCAACGTTGCCATTGTCGACAATCCTGAAACACCCGATTACATCGTCAAAGATCAAATGATCGACGGATGCTCTATGACATTTGATCGTCAAGAGGACACAAAGTACAAGATTTACATCAAAGCTATAGGCAACAAAAAATTCAATAACACAGATGCCCCTGAAGCCTCTGTCATCGACTATAGTTCTTATGTAACGGCAATTGAAATCCCCGAAAATGAAGAGATCGCAGAATTCGTAAAGAAGAATCTTCCTGCACCAGGCACAGAGACAGCATTTGCTCTAAAAGCCGGAGGTACATACCGACTCAATGATGCCGCCGATTTCAACCTCGTTCAGTGCCAGCTCCGTGGGGATAAAAACAATCACCCAACCGTGATCGTAGGTGAAAAAGGTTGTATCAAGATCCAAAACGGCTTCAAGCTCCGTTACATTAATTTTGATTGCAAAGACATGAATAATGTAGGACTGATAAGACTCGCTGATGTCGCTGATCCTACACTCCGTTTCGATGCATTAGGTTATAATGGTGGTAATGCAGCCAAGGCATTTCTCATTAAAAATCCTGTAATGATTCAACATTGCTGGATCAAGGATCTAAAGGCAGGAGTCATTGCCGGTAGTAACGAAGACTGGTCGTTGGCTGATTTTCGTCTTGAGGATTGTATTATACAGCTTCATCTTGACAAATCATTCGGTGACAAGTCATTATTGAACCTTCAATACTGCACAGCAGAACAATCCATTGGCGGATGGAAATTATGTGCTCATTTCAAAGATCTATCCGTGAAAAACAATACTATATTCAATACCCAAGTCAATGATAAAACTTATTTTATACGTTACGCCAATGGCAGTAACTCCGATCCATCCAAGACATGGGGACCCGGTCACACATCCACACACAAATGGTTCAACAATACTTTAATTCGTACATTCACTGGTAAAGACTTTGGTAATAACATACAAAGAGGTGTGACCCATATCATGGAAAACAACATATTCTATGACACATACCGTATCAACAAGTATGCTCGTGGCACAAAACAAATTAAAGACAATGTTTTCTGTTATAAGGATGGTAGAAAAATTGATGGCGGTGACTCGTCATTCGGCTCTGTTGATGACGGACTGAACTTCGATTTCTCCCAGACAATGGATTTCTCCAAACCCAACGCAGGTCTTAACTTCAAGCCCAACACAAGCACCAATGCCGGTGATACTCGTTGGTTTAAATAATTCAACTTTAAATCTAAAAAAACCACACAATGAAACAATATATAGCAAAACTATGTTTCGCGTTGCTGGCTCTGTTTATTACATTACCCGCATTAGCAGATGATATATTATACTCGGCTACGGTAATGGATGCCAATGATGAACCGTTGATGGGAGCAACCGTCAAGGTCCCTGACACCCCTAACATTACCGTTACAGATCTTGACGGCAACTTTACAATAAAAGTACCAAAAGGTGGAATAGTCGAAATCTCATATATCGGCTTCCACACAGAAATAATAAAAGATTTTAATATAAAAACCATAATTCTTAAGGAGGACTCCCAAGCCCTTGACGAAGTGGTTGTTGTAGGATACGGCACTCAGAAAAAGGCCCATTTGACAGGCTCAATCTCAACCGTAAACATGAGCGATATAACAGACCTCTCCACTGGTAGCCTTGCATCATCACTCAGTGGTCTTGTAAACGGACTTAGTGTCAGTGGAGGTGAAGCTAGACCTGGCGAATCCCCCAGAATGTATATACGTGGTGCCGAAGATATGAGTGCCGTGGGTAGTAGCGCACAGGAACCATTGTTTGTAATTGATGGCTTTGTGTCAACCTCTAGTGCATTCAACAATCTTGACAGCAACGATATTGAAAGTATATCTGTCCTCAAGGATTCATCAGCAGCAGTGTACGGTGCGCGTGCAGCCAATGGTGTGATCCTAGTAACTACCAAACGAGGCAAAATCGGCGAGCCTGTTATCTCCTATAGTGGATCTGTAGGTATTGCCGATGAGATAGCTCGTCCCAAGATGCTCGATGCATATAATTATGGTCGTCTCTACAATATAATGGCCGCTGCAGATCCCACTAATACCGGTCTTGATCTTCGCACTGATCTTTTTCAATCTGATGAACTTGATGCCATGCGTAACCTCAACTATGACCTGCTTGATGCAAACTGGAAAACAGCATGGACTCAGAAACACAATGTAGGTGTAAGTGGTGCAACAGAGAAAGCGAACTACTATGCAAGCATATCTTACTTCAAACAGGACGGTAACCTCGGTAAACTTGATTATGACCGTTGGAACTATCGTGCAGGTGTTGATGTGACTCTCAAAAAATGGATAAAGGCAAGCTTGCAAGTATCAGGAGACTACGGCAAAAAGAATTCTCCTCTTATCAAAGTTGGCGGATCTGGAACAGATGACTATAACATGCTTCTAACTCATCCCAGATACATCCCAGAATACGTCAATGGTCTTCCCATCACACCCTACGGTCCCACCAATTCTCGTCAGGACCAACAGCAAGATTACAACTTCTCCGTACTTCAGGATCTTGGTGACTACTCCAATAATATGACCAATAACCTACAGATCAACTCATCGCTTTCTGTAGACTTTGGTTTCATCCCCGCACTTAAAGGGCTCAACGCTCGTTTCACTTATGGAAAGAATATCTCTAACAGTAAGTCTAACGAGAAAGGCTCCAATTACAATCTCTACTATATGTCAGAGCGATTCGGTAGCGGTTCACACCTCTACACCCCGATTCCTAATACCGACCAAGAAGAGATTGATCGTATCATGTCTGAAGCCAATTTCCTCCTTGCCAATAATGGACAGCCAATAGCCAACGGCTCTACAAACGGCTATCTACGACGCCAAATGAGTCGCACCGACAATTATCAGATGAACCTTCAGATCAATTATAATCGTCAGTTCGGTGATCACTCCTTAGGAGCACTTTTCGCAATTGAGAAATCAGAATCCGAGTATGAATATCTTATCGGTCGCGTTACCGATGTTTACGAGTTCGGCACAGACCAGTCAAATGCAGTAGGACCTAACAACGATCCGTCCACCGAATTCAAACGGACAGAATCGGGAACACTCTCCTATATCGGTCGTGTCAACTATGCTTTTGCTGACAAATATCTTCTTGAATTCCTTCTGCGTGTAGACTCATCCACTAAATTTGCACCGGAAAACTACTGGGGTACATTCCCCTCCGTATCTCTCGGTTGGGTAATATCACAGGAAAACTGGTTCCGCAACAATGTCACATGGATCGACTATCTTAAAATACGAGCATCGTATGGTCTTACGGGTCGCGACAACACTGTGGCATGGCAGTGGATGCAAAATTACGGCACTGACGCCGACAAGGGTCCGATCTTCGGCATCGGTAACAATAATCCTGCAGGTAGCCACATCGCTCTCAATAAAAACAACGCAGCCGTTAACCGCGACGCACATTGGGACAAATCCTACAAGTCAAACCTCGGTATCGACTTCAATGTGCTCCATAATCGTCTTGCATTTAATATCGATGGATACTACAACCGAGAACGCGATATGCTAATGCCTTACAGGGCATCAATCCCAGGTACTGTAGGAACACAGTCTGCTAACGTTAACTACGGACAAATGAACAGCTGGGGTGTAGAACTTGCAGCCACATGGCGAGACAAAATCGGCAAAGACTTCTCTTACAAGGTAAATATCAACACCGGATATTCCGATAATGAAGTAATCCTCATGGACTGGAATACCAAAACTGAAGCATACCGTCAGATCTACAAGGGGCACCGCACCGATATGGGCACCTGGGGCATGCAATGTCTTGGTATGTTCCGCAGTTTCCAGGATATCGAAGAATATTTTGCTAAAAACAATATAACTTCATATATGGGTATGACCAAAGACAAAGTTCGACCTGGTATGCTCATCTACAAAGATATACGTAGCAAACAGAATGCTGACGGATCATACGGAGGTCCTGACGGCATTATCAGTGAAAGTGATGATAAGGTATGCCTGTCAAACAGAGCAAATCCTTATCATGTAACAATGAACCTCACGGCAACCTACAAGGCATTCTCACTTACCGCCCAAATGAATGTAAACTGGGGTGGCTATAGCTTTATTCCGTCCAAATCTCTTAAACCAGGCAAATCAATTGAGTATACCAATATGCCATCATTCTGGAATCCTGATGATATGTATGTCTATAATGACATCTATGATAACAGTGGAAATCTTATTATGGCCCAGAATCGAGATGCATATCTTCCAAACCTTGCATACTCTAATGTAAACTCTGTTACATCCTCTTTCTGGCGTGTAAGCGGCACTCGTGCCACACTCAGTCGTCTGACCCTAGCTTATAGCCTACCAGCTTCAATACTCAAACATCTTGGTGTATCAAGCTGCCGTTTTAATGTCACCGGTCAGAACTTACTTAGCCTCTATAACCCTTATCCCGACAACTTCATAGATCCTATGATGTCGTATGGAAACTACCCAATTCTTCGCAAGATCACTTTGGGTCTTAATCTATCTTTCTAAAATCTAAAAATAATGAAATCAAAATACTTATCCTTAGTTCTACTCTCAGCTGCAGCGTTATCCTCCTGTAGCGATGACTTCTTGCAGGAAAAGAAGAACTACGAGCAGACTGATGTGAATGCATACAACAGCTATGTAGGTTCTCTCGGTCGTCTTGCTGATTGCTATATGCTCTCACTCCCCGATGTTAATGGCAACCCCGGTTGGCAATACACCAGTACCGGTAAAAGTGACGATCTATCCAAATGCACTGAAGAATATTATGGGTTCGGAATTTTTGTAAATCCTGAAAAAGAACTGTCTGCAATCTCCGGTAATGTCGTTCCCGATTACTTTCAGGGAGATGCAAGCAATATTAGAGCCAGTGCTTGGGGACGCATCAGAAACATCAATGATTGCATACAAGGTATCAGCAACAGTACTCTTTCTCAAGAACAGAAGAACGAACTTCTCGGTCAGGCATATTTCCTACGTGCATGGTGCTACTATCTTCTGGTGAAATGGTATGGCGGTGTACCCATAATCACCGAAGTGCAGCCACCTTTAGCAACATCCGTGACACCACGCTCAACAACCAAGCAGTGCATTGAATTCATATGTTCAGATCTTGACCACTCTGCCGAACTTCTAAAACCTTTTACCACAAAAGGAGGCTGGAGCACAGGCGAATATGGGCGTGTGACTTCCGGTACAGCTCTTGCACTCAAAGGTCGTGTGCTCCTACTTTGGGCAAGTCCTTTATTTAACCGAGAAAATAAAGAAGAGCGTTGGCAACATGCATATGAAACCATGAAAGCAGATCTTCCGATTATAGAATCATGCGGATATGGTCTTGCATATGAGAACAATCCAGGTACCAACGCTTCCAATTGGGCTAAAATGTTTGTTGAAGATGGGGTTAACAAAGAAGCAGTATTTGTTGTCCTTTACAATAACAAGGCATCCGGCGGTGTACCGGACCTTCATCGCAATAACCCCTGGGAAAGAAGTATTAGACCGGCCAATACATTGGCAAGTGCAAGTTCAACACCAACCTCCAACATTGTAGCTCTTTTCCCTATGGCAGACGGTCATCGTCCGGCATCATATGATTCCTATAAGACTCTTCCTGCATCAAGTACTTATGACTATGACAAGGCTCACCCTTATATGAATCGTGATCCTCGTTTCTATCGTACATTTGCCTTTACCGGGGTTAGGTGGCGTTATGATGGCAATCCGATGAACTCAAACAACAACATTCCCTATCAAGGCAACAACTACGATCTTTGGAGCTATGTATGGTACCTTACCGATGAGGCTCGAAATAATATTGTTGATGGAAAGACATATGGAACTGACGACCTCCTTGACAAAGCTAAAGGAATGTATATTCGTAAACGTTCCGATGATGCAGAGTTGGGTTCCGCTCGTTACGTATTCAATACTGATCAAAATGGTTTTGGTCTTTCTGCTGCTCCATATATGGAAATTCGCTTCGCTGAGGTTCTTCTAAATCTTGCTGAAGCTGCATGTCAGTCAGGTCATCCTGCCGATGCTATTGAAATATTGAAACGTATCAGAAGCCGTGTATACAACGACAAAGAAAACTGTGGTATTGAATCAAATCTCTCAGATGCTCAATGTATGGCTGCTATCCTTTACGAGCGTCAGATAGAGTTTGCGTTTGAAGGCAAACGTTTCGATGATCTACGCCGATGGATGCTTTTTGATGGCGGTGTCAATATCCCTGCCGGAGCTCCATCCTCCTGGCGTCTTACCGGTTGGGGCGGTAACACTTGTGATTATCTCGGGTTCACACCTCTTAATGGTACGCGCCGCGAAAGAATCGAATACCGAGTTAAGGCAGACTACAACGGAGGTCTTGGTGCCGACAAATGGGTAGTAAAGGGCAATGAACGCATAAATCCAGATCCATTGGCCGATGTGAAACGTCCCGCAGCCATCAATCTTAATGAGGGTAATGCAAATAAGCTTAATCAAGCTTTCACTGCTCTCAACACGTTCTATGATACATATCTTGAACGCAACGATCGTCCAGGTGATGGTCTGACCAGTGCTCATACCGAACTTTACATCAACTTCCTTCCAAGATATTATATTCTTGGTTTCGGAAAATCGATGGAGAACAACAGGGAACTCCCACAGAACATAGGTTGGGATGATCTAAATTCAGGTGCACCTGGCACTTTCGATCCTCTTGCTGAATAATAGAATATTGTAATTATTAGGCTGATTCGGTATTGTCAGTCTAACCGACAATACTGAATCAGTCTTTAATATGTAACCCTAACAAATCATTAATGCAATGAACCGCAGAAAAGCTTTAACAGCAGCTCTCTTCTCACTGTCGCTCATGGCTCCGACTGCTATGATGGCGCAGTATCCTCAGCTGAACGCTGACGCAAGAAAAACCTACGACGTACTCATGTCAACCGCACGCGCCCACTCCGACTCGGCATGGGCGGTTGCCAAACCCATCGTTGACAAGGAGGCTCGTGAGGGCCGTCCGTACGTGCCCTGGGCTTCTCGTCCGGACGATCTTCTCAAGGCAAGCATCCCTGCATTCCCAGGTGCCGAAGGTGGCGGAATGTACACCCCCGGCGGACGCGGAGGCAAGGTGATCACAGTGACCAACCTCAATGACAGCGGTCCCGGCTCGTTCCGCGAGGCTTGCGAGACAGGCGGTGCACGCATAGTAGTGTTCAACGTCGCAGGAGTGATCAATCTTAAGACCCCTCTCTATGTACGTGCCCCCTACATCACTATAGCCGGACAGACAGCTCCCGGCGATGGTGTGTGCATAGCCGGCGAATCGTTCCAGGTGGATACCCACGATGTGATCGTACGCCACATGCGTTTCCGCCGCGGCGACACAAGGGTTCATTACCGCGAGGACTCATTCGGAGGCAACCCTGTGGGCAACATCATGATCGACCACTGCTCTGCCGAATGGGGACTGGACGAGAACATATCGTTCTACCGTCACATGTACGATCCCAGCGAGGGTCAGTACCAGAGCACCGACCTCAAGCTCCCCACTGTGAACGTGACCATACAGAACACCATTTCTGCCAAGGCTCTCGACACTTACAATCATGCTTTCGGCTCGACTCTCGGAGGAGAGAACTGCATGTTTGCCCGCAACCTTTGGGCAAGCAACTCGGGACGCAATCCGTCGATAGGATGGAACGGTGTGTTCAACTTCGTCAACAATGTAGTGTTCAACTGGGTGCACCGCTCATCGGACGGCGGTGACTACACTGCCAAGTTCAATATGATCAACAATTACTACAAGCCCGGTCCTGCCACTCCTAAGGAGGGCAACATAAGCCACCGTATCCTCAAACCTGAGGCTGGAAGAAGCAAACTCGACCACAAGGTGTACGGACGTGTGTTTGCCGAAGGCAATATCATGGAGGGATTCCCCGAAATCTCTGCCGACAACTGGGCAGGAGGCATACAGATCGAGACTGACCCCGACTGCGGCGAACACACCGCATACATGCGTTCAAAGACTCCTTTCGATATGCCTTATGTGCGCATAGCATCAGCCGACGAGGCTTACGACTTCGTGCTCAAGAATGCGGGAGCCAACATCCCCTGCCGCGACATAATAGACCAGCGCATCATCGAGGAGGTAAGGACAGGTGTCCCCTACTACGATGAGAAGCTTGCCAAAAAGCACCACGGTGACATCAGCGGACTCGCTCCGAAATCAATGGGTGACGGACAGTTCAGGTATCGCCGTCTGCCCAAGGATTCCTATAAGCTCGGCATCATCACCGATCCCATGCAGATGGGCGGCTATCCCGAATACAAGGGCACACCCTATGTGGACTCTGACGGCGACGGTATGCCTGACGCATGGGAAATCGCCAACGGTCTCAACCCCAACGATCCTTCGGATGCCAACGGCGACTGCACCGGCGACGGATACACCAACATCGAGAAGTACATCAACGGTATCTCCACCAAGAACTATGTGGACTGGAAAGATCTCCGCAACAATTACGACACTCTTGCCGCCAAAGGCAAACTAATGTAAAAAGCTGAACAAGACATGAAAAAATATATCCTCGGATTGCTCCTGGGTGCGTTCGCAATGAACGCCTGGGCTGTAGACCTCAAGACTGAGGGGCGTGACCCTGCCTACGTGGAGTCGATCGTGAAACGTTCACAGAAGATTGTCGACAAGCTCGGTATCGATGATGCCGCCAAGGCTAAGGAGGTGACCAATATTGTCGCCAACCGCTATTTCAAGCTCAACGACATCTATGAGGCACGCGACGCCAAAGTGAAGGCAGCCAAGGAGACTCTTACAGGCGATGCCAAGAATCAGGCTGTACAGGCAGCCCAGAACGAGAAGGACGCGGCTCTCTACCGCTCTCACTTCGAGTTTCCCGCCGATCTGTCGCTCTATCTCACTCCCGAACAGATCGAAGCTGTGAAGGACGGCATGACCTATGGAGTGTTAAAGGTCACCTACGATTCTCACCTTGACATGATCCCTACCCTCACGGATGAGGAGAAAGCGCAGATAATGGCATGGCTCATAGAGGCCCGCGAACTTGCCATCGATGCCGAAAACTCCAAAATGAAGCATGATGCTTTCGGAAAGTACAAGGGCAGAATCAACAACTACCTCACCGGACGCGGCTACAATCTGACCAAGGAACGTGAGGAGTGGTATAAGCGCATCAAAGCCCGCGGAGGCGAGATCTAAGGAACGGAATCCTATAAAAAAATGAGCGGAGGGGGCGTGCCCCCTCCCTGCTTTTATATTCATGCAGGACAAAGTACATCATACCATAATCCTATTAACATCATCAGCCGCAGGCTGAACAAAAAATGAATAAATCACTTCAATTAGGCCTTGCCTGCCTTGCATTACTGTCATTTTCCGCAGAGGGTTTCCCTCTCCAGGTAAAGGACGGTAAGCTCATATATGAGACCGATGCGCAGGGCAACCGCATTCTGGACTACTCCTATTGCGGTTACCGTAATTCGTCGACCCCCATACCCGACATAAACAAAGTGGTGGTGTCGGTGCCATGGAAAGCAGGCGACAACACCGAACGCATACAGCGAGCCATCGACTATGCCTCGTCTCTGCCTGTAGGCAAAGACGGATTCCGCGGAACAGTGCTTCTCGACAAGGGGGAGTTTGAAATCAGCGGGAGCCTGCGCATCTCGGCATCGGGCATAGTGCTCCGCGGCATGGGTGAAGGTGTCACCACCATCAGGAAAAACGGCTCCGACCGCGGCGCGCTCCTCTATGTGGAGGGGGTCTATGATCCGGTTGTCACCGATACAGTCAGCATCACATCAGGCTACGTCCCTGTCAACAGCACAGCATTCAGCGTCGACGGTGCCGGAAAACTCAAGGCAGGCGATCGCGCCTTCATCCTGCGCCCCTCATCCAAAGAGTGGATAGCATCGCTCGGTTGCGACATCTTCGGAGGCGGCATCAGTGCCCTCGGATGGAAGCCCGGTGATGTGGATATGAGATGGGACCGCAGCATATCAGCTGTGAACGGCAGTGGGGTCACCATCGACTCGCCTGTGAGCATGGCTCTCGACAGCACATGGGGAGCATCACAGCTGCTCACCTACACCTGGAAAGGACGTATCTCGGATGTGGGTGTCGAATACCTCTCGCTCGTATCGGACTACAACAGGAAGTACCCCAAGGATGAGGACCATTGCTGGGACGGCATAAGCGTGTCGAACGCCGAGAACTGCTGGGTGCGCCAGGTCGATTTCAAGCATTTTGCCGGAAGTGCGGTGATACTCCAGCCCACGGCATCACGCATCACTGTGGAGGACTGTATCTCCACCGAACCAGTGTCGGAAATAGGCGGTATGCGCCGTTCCACATTCCATACGCTCGGTCAGGAGACACTGTTCCAGCGTTGCTTCTCAGCCAACGGCATTCATGATTTCTCAGCAGGAATGTATGCCGCCGGGCCCAACGCCTTCGTGCAGTGCGACTCACGTGAATCGCTCGGCTTCAGCGGGTCCAATGACGCATGGGCTCCCGGACTGCTCTTCGACATAGTGAATATCGACGGAAACAACCTCGCATTCAAAAATCTGTGGCATAACAAAAACGGCGGAGGTTGGAACACCGGAAACTCTACGTTCTGGCAGTGCACCGCCGCCGAAATAGAGTGTTTCTCCCCCGCTCAGGACGCCAAGAACATAGCTTACGGCTGCTGGGCTCAGTTCGTGGGTGACGGAGAATGGGCACAGTCCAACAATCATGTGCAGCCACGAAGCCTCTTCTATGCCCAGCTCGCCGAACGTCTCGGCAAAGAGGTGCCCGAGGCGCAGTCACGCATACTGCCCATGCCTACCAACGCCACCAGCAGCCCTACAGTAGAGGCAGCAATGAAGCTTGCCAAGGAGGCATACACCCCGCGTATGACAATGACAAGATGGGTGGCCGAAGCTCCGTTCACAGCCTCAGTCTCTGCCGACGGGGCAAAGATTGTGGATGATATAAAAGTGAAGCAGCCGCGCATAGCACAGGCTCCTGAACATCGCTACGACATAATAAACGGTGTGATAGTGATGGATGGCGCGACACTCACAGGCGGACGGCAGGAGGTGCCATGGTGGAACGGCAAGATCAAGCCGAGCCAGACTGTCAAGGCAAAGCCTCATGTGACACGCTTCGTGCCTGGACGCGAAGGTCTGGGACTCACTGACCGCATTGACTCCACCCTCGCATACATGGACGAGAAAAACATTGTGGCCCTCGACCATAACTACGGACTGTGGCTCGACCGCCGCCGCGACGACCACGAACGCATACGCCGCCCCAACGGCGACGTGTGGGCTCCTTTCTATGAGCAGCCGTTCAGCCGCAGCGGTGAGGGGACAGCATGGGACGGAATGAGCCTATATGACCTCCGACGGCCTAACGCATGGTACTGGGGAAGACTTGACGAATTTGCCGACAAGGGTGCAAAATCGGGTAAGGTACTCTTCAACCAGCACTATTTCCAGCACAACATCCTTGAGGCGGGAGCTCATTGGGTGGATTCGCCGTGGCGTTCGTCCAACAATATCAACTCCACCGATATGCCTGAACCTGTACCTTTCGCAGGCGACAAGCGCATATTTGTGGCCGACATGTTCTATGATGTCAACCATCCAGTGCGCCGCGAGCTACACCGCAACTACATCCGCATGAACCTTGAACAGCTTGGCGACGATCCCAATGTGATCCATTTCATAAGTGCGGAATACACCGGACCACTGCATTTCACCGAATTCTGGCTCGACGAGATAGCAGCTTGGGAGAAGGAGACAGGCAAGGATGTGAAAGTGGCACTGAGCGCGACCAAGGATGTGCAGGATGCCATCCTCGCTAATCCCAAGTATAAGGATGTGGTCGACATTATCGACATCCGATACTGGCACTACAAGACCGACGGCATCTATGCCCCGAGGGAGGAAAGAATCTCGCACCGCGTCAGCATGCTCGCAAGATGAAGGTGGGAAAGGTGACATTCGATGAGGCTTACAAGGCTGTGAACGAATATCGTGAAAAATATCCCGACAAGGCGGTCACATACTACGCACAGAACTATCCTGACATGGCATGGGCTGTGTTCATGGCAGGAGGCTCGCTCGCCGGCATACCTCAGACCGACAATGACTTCCTTTCCGAAGCTGCCGGCATGAGCATAACCGGCACTGCCGACAATAATTACCGCATGCTCGGCAAACAGGACGGATGTATCGTGTACTCAAAGGGTGCAGGCAGCATTGATGTCAGCCTCGCTCCTGGAAAATACATGCTCGCCTCCATCAATCCCAAGACCGGCGAAATGACCATCGTAAACAAGAAACTTACCATAAAGGGTGACTACACTCTCACAACACCCGATTCAACCAAAGTATTCTGGTTCAAGAGACTTTGACACCGGGAAATAATGGAATATATCTGAATTGCACCCCAAAAGTCATACCTAAAACTTTTGGGGTGCAATTTCTTTATGATATACGTTTTCTTTTGCCTAAATTGGTTATCGCCATGCCTATAACTATTACACCCATCGCCACAACCTGTATCCATCTAAGCTTATCTATATCCATCATTACAGCTGAAATGGAGGCAAAAACAGGTATCATGTACTGATACAACGACACAAGTTCCGAACCGATACGTTTGATGGCAGGCTGAACGAGAAAATAAGCAAGAAAGGTCGGGCAAACAAGTATAAACGAGATTTCAAGCCATGGGATTATACTGGAGGTCTTAAATATAGGCATATACTGCATGCCCGGAATAAGAAAGAGTGCCGGTATAGCTGAAAAAAGGAATACCCACCGCAACATGGTAACAGGGCGATACGTATGACTCGGTTTTTCAAGAATCACCAGATACAATGCATAACATATAGCAGATGCCGTAGCAAGAAGATTCCCTAAAAAATTATCGCTTCCACTCACTCCTCCCTTACCGTAAAGAATCACTATCAACGCCCCCGCAAAGGACACAAATACACCAGCATACTCCAACAACGATGGACGCCTCCTCTGAAATATAACACCGATAAGTATTACAAACATCGGTGGCAATGTCATAATTATGGAAATGTCGATTGGATTGCCGTAACGCAATGATGTGACAAACAGGTAAATGAAACCGAAAAGCCCTACAAATCCTCCCGATATGAGTCTGAGCCAATCCTGAGGGGCAATGCGATCACATTTAACAAACACAGATGTCAGCCAAAACAAAGCGGCACCAAGCACCAGTCTTACCACAATGATACCCTCTGCCGTCATCCATTCCGGGATAAGTGCTTTTGTCACAGAAATATTCACTCCCCAAAATATCGATGCGAGCAACATGCAGGCATTCCCCATCAAAAATCCTGAAGCATGTAATGGTCCTGTCCCATTAACGTCTGGTCTTAAATCTGATTTCATACTATAATAATTCAGTGCCTATACTATCAATAGAACACTCATTACGAGTACAAGTTTATCAATAAAACATCTAAGCATGACAACAGAGAGGGCGGAATGTGGCTATAATACCTACATTCCGCCCTATGATTTAGGGATATTATGATATTATCTACACTGTCCTATTTTTTGAACCGTATAGCATTTGCCGGCATGAGTGAACCGTCAGGCCCGAAACTGTAAAGTGCCTCGAACGGCTCAATGGTGACCTTTGATTCATCAAGCCTGGAACGGTCAAGCCCAAATACATTGATGAAGAAGTCGTAGACCGCATTACGCTTGTTTGGACCGAAATCGTGCCCCTCGGATGGAAGATGCACGTTGCTCACCTTATCGGCAGCATTATAGAATCCGTAAACACGCTGAAGATAGGGGTACTCAAGCACCGGGACCGCGGAGGTCCAGTCCTTGCCATCGGACACTACACACATAGGTCGCGGAGCAAAGGCAGCGGCGAGTTCGGCATTGCATGTGCCACCGCCTGCGCGCTGTATCGGCATACCGCTTTCGCAAGGACATCCGCCATCGAAATGCGATGCCAGACTCACCACAGGGCAAGCCGCAGTGTAGCGAGGATCTATGAGCGACAGGAGTACAGTCTGAGTGCCACCCCCAGAACCTCCATTGACTCCAATCCGTGTGGGGTCCACATCCTTTCGCTCCATCATAAAATCGAGGATCGAGATGCCGTTCATAGCCTGTATCACATGGGCTTCGGCTGTCTGATGAGCCTCGCTGCCCACCTGTAGAGCAGACTCACCCCATGCATAGAGGTCATAATCGACACATATGGCACCCATACGCGCGAGCGTGGCAAGACGCTGCTGCTGAGCCTTGTTGTAACGACCGTTGCCAAAATGTCCGTTAGGGCATATGATGAGCGGATGTTTCCCCTTTACACCTTTGCCTGACGGCTCATAGATAGAGCCGCACACATAAAGCCCGGGATAGGTCTCAAGATAGAAATTGCGGACGGAATATCCGTCAAATTTTCTCACCTTTGAAAACACAGGCTTCCCACCCACTCTCTTAGCGAGAGCCTGGTCTATGGTGAGGAGTTCACGCACCTGACGGCTGAGACTGTCACGACGCGCCTCCCATGAAGCCTTGTCGGAATAAAGCGAGGACATGTAAGCAAGAAGCTTCTCTCCGTCAGGCACAGTGCGGCGAGCCTGTTCGTATGACTTTATTTTATAGGTGCGGGCATCCTGCTTGACAAACTTGAAGTCAAACGGACTGAGCACATTTGTCAGGGACTCCTCTACGGAGTAAGGGCGGACGCGGGAATCGGCATAGCTGAGTTTAAGCCCAACAGTATCCACATTATATTTCAATCGCACATTGAAACGCTGTGATATGTCATTGAGCACATCGCCGAGCGGACGTGTATAATGCCCTTCAAATGTATTCTGGGCAAAAGCAGGAACGGCAAGGAGCATAGCTCCTGCTATCATGGATAATGGTTTCATAATGTTAATTCTTGATAATGTGGTGACCTGACGATATCTTCCGCGGGGAGATGTCACCGGGAAGATACAGGTCGGCAGTAGTATTGGCAGGGATAGCGACCTCACAGGTTATCTTACCGTCAGATGCCCGGGACCATTCAACCGTAACGTCTCCGTAAAGGGTCCTTGTCTTGCCCCTGACGTGGCTAAGATCCCCTACCACCGAGGGACGTATTATCATGTGTTGCATGCCGGGACGCTCTGGATCAGACTGTATGCCGACGAGTGAACGGAAAAGCCACTCATCAATCTGCCCCATCATAAAATGGTTCCAAGACGATCCCTGACGCGGGTCCCATTGCTCGGTGAGAGTGGTGGCTCCGAATTTTAGCTGAAATCCGTAACCGGGAGCCTCGTAATGATTGTGCATCCTGTACATGAGCGAGTCAAGACCGTTATCGGCAAGCGTACGGAATAGGTAACGGTTACCGACATCGCCGGTAGTGAGGCGGTCACCATGCTCACGTATGTCTCCGATAAGATTGGCAAGAACCGCATCACGAGTTCCCTCAGGCACCATATCGAGAAACAGGGGAAGAGCATTGGATGTCTGGCTTCCTGTACCGTAATCGCAAGTCGAGGCATTGAAGTATTTCCTGTTGAAAGCCTCACGCACCTCTCCGGCAAGCCGTGAATACTTCACGGCATCCGCATCGTTTCCCACAAGGCGTGCAGCCTTGGCAATATAACCGAGATCCATGTAATAGTGGGCCGAAGCAACAAGCCCTACAGGTGTGTTGCGTGAAAAACCGGCGCGAAAATCACCATAATCATACCAGTCACCAAGCCCGAAGTCTATAAGATTGCCATCGGCACGCGTGCCAAGATAATCGACATAAGCCTTCATCTGCGGATAATAGTCCCTGATGAGAGAATCGTCTCCGTAAGTCTCATAGTACATCCACGGAGCCACAAGGAGGGTAGCACCCCATTCAGGTGATTCGGCGAAAGCATCCATTCCGGGGCCCTGGAATATTATGTACTGTGGAGCTATGCTCGGCACCATACCGTCAGCCCGCTGACTGTCGGATATGTCGTGAATCACTTTAGGAAGATAGGCTGTGAGATCATAATTGAACAGAAGGCTCGGACCATTGAGATGCACCTGTTCCAGCCATCCGAGTTTCTCACGATGAGGACAATCAGTGAACACCGACTGCATGTTGCTGCGCTCGGCATTGCGTATCAGACGGTGAGCCGCCGTGAGCACAGGACTGGAGCAGTCAAACTCGCTTACCTCAGGAGCCGAATTGTATATAAAGCACGAGCGTATGTCCTCAACCACAGGTAGCTTATCAGGATTTGGCTCGCCCGCAAGCACCGCACCCTCAAGCTGTATGTAACGGAACCCATAATATGAGAACCTCGGGTGCCATGTCTCCACGCCATCCCCCTTGAGGGTGTATGTGTAGATGTGCTGGCGTCCTGTCTGCTTCTGGTTGGCGGCATTCTCGGCAGTCATGCTCTCGGCAACAACCATCGTAACCTTCTGTCCGGCACGCCCCTTGACCGAAATCTCGGGAAACCCGGCAAGGTTCTGTCCCATATCAAGCATGATTGCGGACGGGTCGACAACACGTTTGGTGGATACCGACGCTTTCTCGACCTCCTCGGCAGTCAGTTTGTGGCTGCTCCTGACACCGAAGTGCTCCATAATCTTCACAGGCGGTGCAAGCTGAGAGGTGAGTCTCCCCTTAGGAGCACGCTGCTCTACCACGTTCTTCCATCTATGGTCATCGAAACCAGGTAAATTCCATCCATACTGCTCAAGGCGCGCATCATAGTCCTCCCCGCCATACATGGAATGGAAAGTGATGGGGCTGAGATCATATTTCCATGCAGCATCGGTAGATATAACCTCCGAAGATCCATCGGTGTAGCGCACAAGCATCTTCAGCCATAGTGTCTCAGGACCGAAACCTATCTGAAGCTTGCTGTAGCGGTCACCTCTCACGACATTGTAAAAACCGTTGCCGAGAAGCACTCCTATGGCATTCTCACCTTTTTTCACAAGTGAGGTCACATCGTAAGTATTGTAGTAGACCGTATGCTCGTAATCGCTCCAAAGAGGGGTGAACTCACCGTCACCTACTTTCCTGCCGTTGACCGACAGTTCGTAATGCCCGAGGCCGCACACATATACCGTAGCGTCTGAAATCCTGCGAGGGAGCTCAAACTCACGGCGAAGGAGTATACTCCTGTTTGCCATAGAATCCACCTTCTCCCATTTAGCCTTGACCTCAGGCTTTTTCCATTCGGTATAAGGATAATTCCTTCCATCGGGAAGCGCAGCCTTATCATAATCGACTGCACCTATCCATGAACCAGAAAGGAAGGCTGCATCGGGAGCTATGCGAAATTCTGAACGCGGGCTCCAAAGTGATTCCTTTCCGTTTTCGTCCCACACCTTTACACGCCAGAAATAACGGTCGGCAGGGATAAGCTCCGGCCCATGGTATCTCACCAGCTGGCTCTGGGATGAACGGACCCTGCCGCTGTCCCATACACGCCGTTGCTTTTTTCCGTCATCACGGAAAAGCTCTATCCTGTAAGCCGACTGCTCAGCCCCGGCTGCTCCGGTGAGCTGCCATCCGAAACGTGGCGCACTGACCTCAAGAGCGAGAGGGTTCTCGGACATCTCCACTGTCATCCGAGTCACCTCCAAAGCATGGGAGGCGACAGCGAATGCCACAGAGCATAATAATATAAGGAAGCGTTTCATACATTACAGACTATAATACATTCCTGCACACCAGTCGACCCATATCAGCGCGATTGCCTACGATCCCGCCATCGACCATCACAGTCAGACCCTTGCCCTGATGATAGCGGCTACCATCCTTATCCCAAATGATTGTGACATTATGACCATGATAAGGAATATTGTCAAGAGCAAACCAATCCCATGTACCTGCTGGGACAAGCGGATTCACCTCTATATCATTGCCGTCCTGAGGACGCAGACCACAGATGCCTGTGATGACAAGATCGTTGAATGTGGAATGATTGTAATAACGGCTACGCTCCTGATCACCTTTGAGCCAATATCCGGTCACCTCGTCAAGATACTCACCGATATAGGGGCGGCCGCGATGATGCTGCGACTCCACATAGAGTTTCATCTGTGCGAAATATGTGCTGTCGCTCACCACAGGATTCTCTTCACTATTGAGATAATTGGCGAGAGCTGTGAGGGTCTGCGCCGAAGCGAAGGGCCAGATGGCACCATCCCATTCACACTTGCCTACACCTCGGGTGCGGAATTCAGGATGACGGCGTTCGGCAGTGGTGAGACCGTAAGGAGCCGAAAAACCTTTCTTGTCATTGAGCTGAAGCCATGCGGCATCATACTTTCCGGAATCAGGAAGATTGAAATACCATGGTATATACCCTATCGCCTCGCGAGCCATACATATGGTGTCGCCTCGCACAGTTTCAAAAAACTGCTGCTCGTCACTCCAAAGACGAGACTGCACAAGGTCCTTCATCTCCTTGGCTTTACCTTCATAAAAGGCTTTCTCGTCGGACTTTCCGAGCTTATCGGCGATCGCAGCAAGAGCCTTGGCGTTGCCATACATGTAACTGTTGATGGACGGACGTGCATTGCGAGTGCGCCGACCTCCGCTGATGCTCTCCTCCATACCGTCAGCTACATCGCGCTGCCAGTAAAGACCGTTGGGGAGACGGTTGGATTCCTCCCATCGGGCATACTCCGCCTTAAGGTCGGCATACATCGCTTCAAGCCTCTTCAAATCACCGTTGACGAGATAACGACCGTAGACTGCATCGGGATTCCACGAGCTGAACTTCATCATCTTGTCCATGGGCTTCCCTTCGTTGCCGTGATACCATGTGTTGATGATACCGTCGAGATACTTCTGATCACGCAGCCAACGGCTCTCATAGATATGATGACCTATGGCACAGGCTATGAGATTGTATTTGTCAGAATAGTTGCGGTTGACGAGAAACTCGGTCATGCCATATCCTACCGGAGTGTTCTTGATATGCTTGCGTAGGGTCCACCACCGATAGTAATACATCTCCTCCATATCCTTGTCAGGACATTCGAACAGAGGTATGTTCTCCATCATCCAGTCAGAAGCCTCACTGTTGGGTATCGCCTGGGCGATGTTCTCATCCTCCATATTATTGAAATAATCGACATATGGAGCATAGTCGCCATAACGTAATACAGCCGAAGAGCCGTCGATATCGCGCGAAGATGTCCTGAAATTGGCTATACGGAACTTAGCCTCCTTATCCACATCGTTGGCTCGCGGATTGTCATTGTAAGAATCGGCCTCGGTGTCGACATTCGGGAAGTCGGAATGGGCACCTGTGCGGAACACAACGCGCTCAACTGCCGCTACCGGGGCAAAGAGCATGCGGGTAGCCTTCTTTTCACCATTGACATACACAGTGGAATTTCGGTTGTCGAGAGTGAGGTCAACCTTGACATGATAAGATTTACCAGGCTCGTAATTAAGAATCTTGCCATAGCGGGCACCACCCTTGGAACGGAACTCTCCATCGGGTGTGAGGTCAAGGCGGGCACAGGCTGTGCCCTTGTCATCCACAAACTCGATGAGAAGATTGCCATGGTCGTTCTGTTCAGCCATGATATCAAACTCCACGCTAAGCTCGCGTGTGGACGGAATCTTGCGTTCCACCTTGGATACATCAAATGGGTCCTTGTCAGCCAAAGTCAGCCAAGTGTTGCCATCCTTCTTCTCCAATGAGACAGGAGCCCATACAGGTGAATATATGTTCCACATGGTGAGGTCGGACAGCTTGCCGAAATCAGCGAAATTCTCATTGGCATGGGCTGTTGCCTCAGTACGCACCGGCACAGGGACACGTGCCACCCACATGTCCTCTTTTCCGACACTGTAGGTGAGCCACAGGTCTCCATCCTCGGGAGTGCCGTTTCCTTCCTGTATGCCACGCACATACTGCGGTCCGTATGACTTGTACTGCCCTGCATAACGCACAGGAGGGACCTCGCCGTGCACAAGATTGAGGGTAGTGTAGTTCAGTCCGTCAGAGCTGAGTGATATGCCGAGAGGCCAACGGTACTCGGAAGGATTGTATACTGTGGCATATGTGCCGTCACTGAGTCTCTGCCCCCATATCTTGGCATTGCTGTTGACAAACCCCTTGGCACGGCTGACAGGCTCATGCCAGGTGTTGCCGCCATCCTTGCTTACCGAGGTGAGAGCATGTTTCCATAATGAGGCTATATCACCGTTAGGGAGAGTGTACCAGCAGAATGCCTTGTAAGGATTTTTGAGAGGGAGCATAGGATCATTACGGTCGGCCTCCTCTACCATCTGCATACGGTAAAGTGGGTTGTCAAGAATCTCCTGACAAGCCTCGCGGAATCCTTTGTCCTTGCTCTTCCTGAAATTGGGATAAGCAGTGTTCTTCTCGTTGAAATCGTGATTGTAGTAGATGAAGTAGACAGGCCCGAAACTTCCGTCAGGAAGAATCTCGCGTACCACACGCCCTATACCGTTTCCGTCATTAGGATCATCCTTCGGATGAAGAGCTATACCATAGTTGCCGATTGCGAGAAGACGGCCTGACTTTGACACATAGAATCCCACACGCTGATGCATAACAGCGTCAAGGTTCTTAGCTACACCGTCAACACCTTTCTTAGTGAATCCGTCCGGAACAGGATACACAGGAAACAGCACTTCAGGTGCGGTCCAGTTATATCCGTCAACGGAGGTCTGCAACAGTGTGCGACCCGCACCTACATGCTCGTCAACAGGATTTGAAAGATAATGCATATAGAACTTGCCATTCCAATATGCCATCATGGGCTGATGGTTGTAGGTCCAGCCGTTCTCGTTCTGATGGTACAGATCATAACGGCGGTTGGCACGCATGGTCTGTATGTTATGGACTCCCACCACAGGTGACAGTCCGCCATCATGACGGTTAGGGTCGGAAAGCTTGCTGCCGGTATAATGCACCAGATTCTCCGCCCCGGCAAACATTGCTGCCGCCAAGGCGGCACTTATTATCATTACTCGCGATGTGTTCATTTCTTTCGGGCTTCAATAAGTTTTTCGACTACACTCCTTGGTGCACGGAATATGGTTCCATGCTTGTGACCCGACGGCACGCTTATGCTATCGGTGACATCGGTGAATGTCTTGAAATCAGAGGTCTTGTGCGCACTGTAGATAAACTTTCTGTAAGTGTCGTAGTAGATATAATACTCGTCACCGACTTTGGCGACAGAGGGGCCTTCGGTGAAGGATTCGGTGAAAGGCTCCGAAGCGGCGGTGTAAGGGCCTTCGGCATCCTTGGCAAAGGCAACCTTTATATTGCGGTTGGGACGAGTGTTGTCCTTGACCACCATTACATAATCCTCAGGTCCACGCTTCACAAGTGTGGCGTCAATACAGCTGAAACCAGGCTCATAAAACAGCTTTGGATCACTGAACGTAGTGAAATCCTTAGTTGTCACATAATAGAGACGATGATTGTTCTTCTCCTCCTCTATGCCGACATCGAATCCGGCATCAGGCACACATGACGCATAGACAACCATATACTGCCCCTTGACATCATCATAGAACAGTTCCGGAGCCCACAGATTCTGAGTGGACACCACCGAGTCCATTGCAGGAATGCGACGCTGCTCGCTCCAGTTGACAAGGTCCCTGGAACTTGAATATCCGAAACCAGTGTCACCTTTCCAGGCTATAGTCCACACGAGATGGAAAGTGCTGTCAGGACCCACCACTATGGAAGGGTCACGCATTATGCTGTCGCCGAGAGTCGGAGCAAGCCATGTGCCGGCGATGCTGTCCCAATGTATGCCGTCCTCGCTATAGAGAAAACGCAGACCTTCGTCGGCCGGCTCATGGAAAGAGGTGAACATATACAGATCGTCGCCGGTCTCATTCCCTGCACCCTGCTGATTGCATGAGCACATGGCAAGAGCGAGACAACCTGTGATTATTGTAGCAGCAAGAATTCTCATAATATAAAAATAGCTGTATGGTAATAGATATGAAAAATAATGAAAACGATGTGTTAAAGGTCAATGACAGCATGCTTGATGCGCTGGCGACGCCATGTATAGACTGCATGAAGCTTGCCATCCTTTCCCTGAATGATGCTCGGATATGAGTACTGGCTCACAGGACTGTTCTCAAGAGTCAGCACATTCTCCCAGTGCATACCATCCTTGGAGACTGCCACCGAAAGCGGTGTGCGGACACCCTTGGGAGTCCCCGGAAGAGTCTCGAAATCGTTATATATAAGCACATGACGACCATCGGCAAGAGTGACGGCATCGGTGCCCGAATTATTGTTGGGAACATCGATAAGGGTTACAGGGCTCCAGGTGTCACCATTGTCGGAACTGAAGCTGGTGGCAATTTTGGCATTGCGCGTACGGCAGAGAATCTGCAACCTGCCATCGGCAAGACGCAGTATGCTCGGCTGAATGGAATATATCGGTTCTATCTCCTTTCCGTTGGTACGCACAAGCGAGTCAGCGGGCAATGCTCCGGTGGAACGCCAGGTCTTGCCTTTATCATCACTGATCTCTATCCATGCACGCCAACCCTTACCTTCACGGCTGCTCGGGGCTATGATGCGACCATTGATATACTCGGGCTTGTTCTTGATAGGTCCGAGAATGCCTTCAGGGAGAGGTTCGCGATGGCTCCATGTGACACCGCCGTCAACCGACCGTGTCACCCATCCGGTCCAGTCCCCTACATTTGATCCTATCTTGAAGAAGAGCATCAGCTCCTTCTCTCCGGGTATCTGGAAAAGCACCGGATTCCAACAAGCCTTGCGACGTGCATTTCTGATATCACCTTTGAAATGCGGTCCAACAGGTCCTGCTGTAGCAAGGGTGGTCTCGGAATTTATGCCTGAAAGTCCGGCAAGCTTCACTGTGGGGTCGTCAAGATCAAACACACCATCGGCAGCAATTTCAGGAGCGGTCCATCCGACAGCCCCTTTCGGCTTGCGGCTCACCCATATACAGCAATCGGGATTTTTTTCCTTAGTGCCCCCGAAATAAGCGGCAACAAGGTCTCCGTTGGGGAGCTCGACTATCGTGGCACCATGGCATTCCGGGAAAGATGTCGACTCATAAAGGAATTCATCGACCAGAATCCCCTTGCGGTTCTCGCCAAGCGACGGATCGACATCAACACTGAACGTATAGTTGCCCGAGCCCACTTCCCAATAGGAATTATTGCCTTCTGTACGAACATACCTGGCACCCTTGACCTTGACCGACTTCCTGTAAGGAGTGGGGACACATACCTCGGCTGTGGTGTTGCAAGGGATCTGGATCTTCCAGTCGATATGCATGGGGGTCTTGACCCAACTGCTTCCGAGCAGACCGTAAGGGGTACGGTAAGTAGCACTCACACTATCCATCTGCTGAATGGAAAAGTCGGGTTTTAACAGAATTTTCTTGTAACCGGGAACGGCAGGATTGAAACCGGCGAGATCCTGATAATACCAGTTGAGATGGTCACCGAGCATCATCACATGATTAGCACTGTTCATCCTCCTGTTAGCTGTATCTCCGTTCCAAAGCTCCCATATGGTGGTGGCACCCTTGCTTATCTCGTAGCCGTAGCTCGGATATTTGGTGTTGGATGCAAGCATGGCAGCCACATCGCCACGACCTATACGTGAAAGCTCGCGCATGAGCCAGTTAACACCTATCACACCTGTGCTGATAGCCCCATTGTTAGTGAGGATTATGGTCTTTATCAGATTGTCGGCAACAGCCTGACGGTATTCCTCAGGCACCATATCGAATGCGAGCGGGAGGATGTTGGCTGTGGCTGTATTGTTGCCGTAGAATATGCTGTCGGGATACAGAATGTGAGGGGTCTTGACAGGAGATGTACCTTTATTGACGGTAAGGAACTTACGGTTGAAGGCATTCTTTACTTTCTCTCCGTCACTGAGCCATTCCTGAGCTTCGGAGTCCAGACCCTGCATACGTGCAAACTTAGCCATGAGCTGACACACCTTATAATAATACGCCGAGGCTATGAGAGTGCCATCAGTCTTGCGGGCAGGGTCCTGGCTGTGAATAAGATCGGGCTTCTCAGGAGGTACACACCAGTCGCCGTACTTGTCGGCTGTGATAAGCCCTTCCTTGCTTGTGAAATCAGCACGGATATGGTTCATCCATTTCTTCATGGCGCCGTAGTTGCGGATTACAGGCATAGAGTTGCCTGTCTGCTCATAAAGCATGTCGCATACCACAGGAAGAGATGATGACCAGGTCATATCGGATGTATAGTAATTATAATAAGCGGGGGCTATGTCGGGGATACAGCCATCCTCGCGCTGTGATTCGCGTATGTCGTCCATCCACTTTGCATAGAACATGGCGTTATCGAAAAGGAAGTTCTCGCCCCATGTGCCCATACAATGATCTCCCGTCCACGGCTGACGCTCGTCACGCTGAGGGCAATCGACAGGCACACCCTTGTAGTTGCTTGATATTCCCCACCATGCATTACGGTGTATGGCATTCATCACCGGGTTGGAGGATGTGAACGAACCGTTGTCAGGAAGATTGTCAAACACTACTTCTGCAACGATATCATCGCTACTGAGATTATTCATACCCGAGATCTCAACGAAACGGAAACCGTGGTAGGAGAACTTCGGGCTCCACTGTCTGCCATTCTCAGTACCGTTGGCAATGTAACGGTCGGTGCTCTGTGCGTGACGCAGATTCTCCACATCAAGCCGGGTGCTGTCAGGAGTGACAAGTTCGGAATAACGTATGGTCACCGTGTCACCCTTGGTGACATCCGATACGGCAATTTTGATCCACCCTGCCATATTCTGCCCGAAATCAACCATATAACGGTCGCCAAGCCTACGGACCCTCTTCGGCTTAAGAGTGCGCATGACTTTCATATTGGGGGATGTGTTGCCACGCAGTGTGCCATATGGAAGCTCGGCACGCTGAGCCTTAAGCCATCCGGAATCATCGTAGCCCGGGAGGGTCCAGTCGCCAAGCTCAAGACGTGCGTCATAGATCTCTCCGTCATACTCGTTATTGCTGCGGATAGGTCCCTGAGCTGTGAGAGCCCATTTCTCATCACTGTTGACACGCTGCTTGGTGCCGTCAGTGTATTCGATAATGAGGTTCATACGCATTTTGGGATAACCGAATGTAGGTATCTTATAGGGCTTATAATTCTGACGCATGGTGTAGAAACGTCCGTTGCCGAGGGTCACCCCCACGGCATTAGCCTCGCCGTTGCCTTTAAGAAGCCCGGTGACATCATAAGAATTATACAGAGTGGTGCGACGGTAGTCAGTGGGAGCGGGAGCAAGCACATCATCGCTAACTTTCTTTCCGTTGATATACAGTTCGTACATACCGAGGCCGGAGATGTGGACTGTAGCACGCCTGATGTCTTTATTTGCAGTGTCGAACTCTTTGCGCAGATAACGTGAGCTCATGCGCGAATGTGAGTCCTCTATATCCCATTCGAACGGGGCCTCCCATCCTATCCATCTGCCACCCCAGTGTCCTTCACCGACGATGCCCATGCCCCATTCGGCAGGCTCGCTCCATGGCGAGTCGCCACGAGTAGTGGCGACCTTTACTTTCCAGTAACAACGTGTGTTGTCGGCAAGTTTCCGTCCGGCATAAGGCACCCATACCGACTGGTCGGAGCGGACAATCCCGGAGTCCCATATGTCACCTTTTCCTGAGTCAAGAAGTTCCGGCGACGATGCAACAAGTATATGATAGGAGGTCTGCATCACATCCCTGTCAGAAGATGTGATGATCCATCCAAGGCGCGGGGAAGAGCTTTCGACATTCAATGGACTGGGAAGTCCCTCGACAGTGAGCGACCCCACATTCACACCGGCCTGAACAGACCATGCCACCAGGAATGACAGAAGCAGAAATGATTTACGTAACATAGATATAAAAAAGTGCGAGGGGGGGAGAATAATTAGTACTTGACAGGGATGGATTTCCAGTCCTTGCCCACATAGTCCTTGGATGAGTCAACGGCTATGAGCACACGGTCGTTGCCCGCGCCGTGGCCGCCGTCATACTTGAACGGAGTCACCTTGCTGTCAAATTCACCGATGTATTCAAGAGTTCCGTCAGTCACATCGTACCACCATGCATTCTTCTTTTTGCCTGATATTTTTGTGAGATCAATCTCCATAGGTCGATTGGTGTAATTGTAGACAAGGAGATAGTCGTTGCCACGTGTGGCAATGAGGCGGTCATAACGTGTACCGTTCTCCCCTGCTATTATGCTCTGGTCAGGAACACGCTCAAAGAACGGGAATGTCAGCATAAGATTTTTGAGATACTGCATCTGATTGAAACCGGGGTCCTTCATGCCTTCGTACCATGTCTTGGTGGCTCCGTAACCGCCTACATTGGCAGTCTTGAGCATCTGCATTATGGAATTATGTCCGTAAGTGTGTCCGAAAGCCCCTGCGAAAACTGCCCAATAGGCGTAACGGCGCACATCGGGAGCCTTCCACCAAGGCTGGGAAGGATCATGAAGCCCTTGGGGTATCTCCTCGTAGCTCGGCTCTGCATCAAAGATAGGTTTGCGCGGCTTCATGGCAAGTCCTGCTTCGACATAACGCCAGTTGTCCTCGGCTTTGGAAGCCTCGGCACGGTCGTCACCGTCACCGCGCACCTGGTCATAGCGGCGATGACCACTCTGGAACATATTGAAATCAAGCCATTCGGCATTATGGAACCAGTTGATGGATGAGGTTCTGCCGAAAGGATGATAGCTCATGAGGTGATTCTTGTCGATCGATTTGATGGTACGTGCCATGGTGTTCCACTGGTCCGGGTTGATGTCACCTTTGACATCTCCGCCCATCACCCATATGATGTTGGGAGAATCCTTATAACGCTCTGCAAGGAACCTGCCATATGACGCAGCATCGTCAACGCTCATCAGTCCGGCTTTCACCAATCCGCCCCATATAGGCACCATGGCGATATATATGCCATTCTTCTCAGCCTGGCTGATTATGTAGTCCATGTGGTCCCAGTAGCCGTACACACCTTTCTTGTTGATTTCCGAAAAATCCCAGCCGTCGGGATTGGACAGCTGTCCGTAGAAATTTATGGCAGGGACTCCGTTGATAGTCTGAACCTGCACCACGTTAAAACCAGCCTCACGGCAACCGTTGAGGTAATATGACGCCTCGGCACGGTCAAGACGCTCGGGAAGAAGCCAGCCGGTCTCACCCATCCAGAAGAATGGCTTACCGTTTTCGTGCTGTAGGTAAGTGCCGTTGTCGGACACACGGAGCTTGCCATTGTTCCATGGCTTATTGAATGTCTTTACCGGGTCCTGTGCATAGACAGACACCACCGTGGCGAGGAGGAGAGAAAGCAGCAATGTAAGTTTTTTCATTTTCGGTATCATTTATTTGTTTATTTTCCTATAAGAGTGTAGGTCTGACCTGCCTTGGTAGGGAGATCGTAAAGGTAAGTATCCTTAAGATTCAGCGGCGAAAGCTTTGCCTCCTGACTGATGATCGGGGCGGCAGTCTCGTTGACATCGAACAGATGATTAGGGTTATCACCCTTGGCTGACTTCAACCCTTTCCCCTTAAGCGGAGTGAGTGTGCGCAGACGGCAGTTACCGCCGATAGTCGAGGTGATCTTCACTGTCTCAATCCTGCCTCCTGACCATTTCATGTCAATCTCAAAACCGCCTCGTGCACGCAGACCTTTGATCTCACCGTCACGCCACACCGACGGAAGTGCCGGCAGAAGATATATGAATCCGTCGTGGCTCTGCATAAGCATCTCGGCTATACCAGCCACACAACCGAAGTTACCGTCGATCTGGAACGGCGGATGCGCGTCAAAGAAATTAGGATATGTACCACCTTTCTTCTTTTCGTTGCGCACAAGTGTGAGCTGATCGGTTATGAGCTTGTAAGCATGGTCTCCGTCAAGGAAACGAGCCCACAGACACACTTTCCATCCCATGCTCCATCCTGTCGACGGATCTCCGCGATGTATCAGAGATGTGCGGGCGGCATCGAAAAGCTCAGGTGTGCGATAAGGGGATATCTGATTGGACGGATACATGCCGTAGAGATGAGACACGTGACGGTGCACATCCTTCGGGTCGTCCCAATCACCCATCCATTCCTGAAGCTGCCCCCAATGCCCTATACGCATAGGCGAGATCTCTTTTACGCGGGATTTGAGACGGTCGGCAAACTCCTTATCGGTATCGAGTATCGTTGCAGCTGTGATGATATTGTTCCACAGCTCTGTGACAAGCTGATTATCCATGGTGGCACCAGCCACAGTAGTGGCATTGTGCCCCTTTGGCGCATTTTCCGGGGAGTTGCTCGGACATACCACAAGCTTCCCGCTCTTAGGCTCATACACCATGGTGGCATCAAAGAATTCACCTGCACCTTTCATGATGGGATAAGCCTCACTAAGAAATTCCATATCACCTGTGTGCAGATAATGCTCCCACAGATGACGGCACAGCCATGCTCCACCGCTCATCCACATCCCTGAAGGAGCATTGTCAATGGCACCTGTGACCCGCCATATGTCAGTATTGTGATGAAGCACCCATCCGGGAGCATCGTACATGATCCTGGCAGTCTCGGCTCCGGTCTCGCTTACCTCCCTGATAAGACGGAACAACGGTTCGTTAAGATGTGTCAGACCTGTGACCTCGGAAGGCCAATAGTTCATCTCAAGATTGATATTGCAGGTGTACTTGCTGTCCCATGACGGGAACATCTTGTCATTCCATATGCCCTGTAGATTGGCTGGCTGACAACCCGGCTGCGAGCTGCTGACAAGCAGATAGCGTCCAAACTTGTAGTAATTGGCAACGAGATGATTGTCATTGGTCTCGGCAAAACGTTCTATGCGTTTATCGGTGGGTACATCGGCATACATGTCGGGGCCAAGGTCGAGCGACGACGAGCCGATCTCCTTCTGATAGAAATCCACATGCTCCTTTTTAGCCTGTGCATACGGCTTGGCTACGGCCTTATGCAGATATTCCTTGGCTCGCGCCTCCTCATCGGCGGTGATGTCCTTATAATTGTTGAAATTAGTAGCTATCGAGGTGTATATGA
This sequence comes from Duncaniella freteri, assembly GCF_004766125.1. NCBI lineage: Bacteria > Pseudomonadati > Bacteroidota > Bacteroidia > Bacteroidales > Muribaculaceae > Duncaniella > Duncaniella freteri. The sequence continues at coordinate 1,855,967 of NZ_SJSA01000001.1, read as the reverse complement.
CCGCCTCGTCGGCATTCTCCACAGTTATCACCCCATCGCGTGATGTCATGCGTCCGCCTTTGGGAACCGCGGTGACACGCCCCTGAAATTCCACCTTGCCCTTTAGCCCTTCATGATTGGAGCTGATACCACTGAGGGTGATCTCGTCACCCTCAGATGCTATCATCACATCGGGATGAGGAGTAGTGAGCGAGGCATTGAAAGTGACACTCCCCGGACGGTCGGAGGTGATGCGTGTTATTACCACCTGATCAGGGAAAGAAGCGAACGTCTCGCGGGTGTAGTTCACACCGTCAACACTGTACCTCACTACCGTGCGGGCGGAATCGAGGCTGAGTTCACGGTAATAATTATCATATCTGCCATGCCCCGGGAATGAAATACGCAGGTCTCCAAAAGGCTGATAAGGCATGCCCTGGTTGGTAGCCGATTTCACATGGGCAGTGCACATGTCCTGCGCCTCACGGTATCTACCCTCAAAAACAAGCTTCCGAATCTTAGGAATCCATTCCCGGGCTTCAGGATTGGCATTATTGTTAGGGCGTCCCGCCCAAATGGTCTCTTCATTGAGTTGAATCTGTTCGTTGGCAGGATTTCCGTACACCATGGCACCGAGACGTCCATTACCAAGAGGAAGAGCCTCTGTCCATACCTGGGCGGGGGTGTCATACCATAGTTTGTGCACTTGTCCGGCTGACACATTTAACGACAACACAAAGACACCAGCAAAAATTAGGGATTTGGCAAATAGTTTCATGGAAGATTATATTGGTATCACAAAATTATAAAATTTATCCCATATCTACAAATCATATTGTAATTCTATCTACTTGTAAATCTCTCAGTTCCTGCAAAATTTACATAGTGTTTACTGTACATAAAAAAGCATCCGCCCCATGAAAAATCAGGGGCGGAAGGCCTAATTAAGTGTAAATCTTACACTTATTCAATTATTCGGCAAGTTCATTGGCATAAACTTCTATCCAGGCATAGCCGCTATCAGAAATTTTTGCTGAATCGGACGGATCATTAGGATTAAGTCCATGCTTCTTCTCCCAATCATCGGGAATACCGTCATTATCAGAATCTTTGCGAGGCTTACCCTTGTATTCGGGAAGTCCGCCTACCTGCATAGGATCAGTGATGATTCCGTACTTGTAGGAATCGACAGGCAGACGACGCTTCACATAGGGACTTACAGCCAAATATTTGTCGGCATCCTTGGCATAGATAGCCTTTCCTGTCACAACGCTTTTCATCACTCGTGTATCCACAGCGTCACGGCGCGGCCTGGTGGCTCCGGCATTGTTGATGACATAGTCGTAAGCCTTGTCAGTATCCATAATTGTGACCTCAGCCATAGGGAAAGGAATATCGACCTTCAGATCGTTGATGCGGTCAGCGACCTTTAGCCCATCGGGAAGCTGAACACCTCCGTCCCAATTGTCGGCAGTGACCCTGTCATTGCCCCACATCTTGTTACCATTGACATATGCACGTCCGAAATGACCCTTATGGGCCTTGTCACGGCCAGCCTCCATCTTTACGATACGGTGACGTATCTCCGCGCCAGGAGCGTTGGTGTCAGTAATAGGACCCGGCTTGAAATTGTTGTTGATAATATTGAGGCGGCTTGTGTTGTCACCTCCGTCGATCGAACGGTTCCACCAATTGTAGGTCACATTATTGATGAAATTAAAGTCCTCATCCATACCGATCGAGCAGTTGCGTGAAATGTTGGAAGCGAACAGATTGCGTGCAAACGTGCTGTTATGTCCTCCTATTGTCGCACCGAAAGCATGGTTGTAGAGGTCAAGCCCCTCGGAGAAGATACTGTTCTGGATAGTGATATTGACTGTAGGGAGCTTCTCGCCACGACCGTTCTCATCACGGTTGTAGACATGACGGTAGATCGACATGTTCTCGTCAAGTCCCCAGCAAGCCGACACATGGTCAATAATGATGTTGCCCACGGCATTTCCACCGAGAGCATCATCACGATAAGCCACATCCTGGGCTCCGCGACGGAAACGCATGTGACGGATTACCACATCATGGGTATCTATAAGGAACGAGGCTCCGGTGACGCACACTCCATCGCCCGGAGCAGTCTGACCGAGGATAGTGATATATGGCGCACGAACGCTGATAGGCTTGTCGAGCTTGATGACACCTGCGACATTGAACACGATTATACGTGCTCCGCCTGCCTCACAAGCCTCACGCAAAGTGCCGGGACCACTGTCGGCAAGAGATGTCACGACAAACACCTTGCCGTCACGGCCTCCTGAAGTGTAAGCACCTCCGCCTTCCGCTCCCGGAAAAGCCTTGATATCGCTTTTAAGAAGATCGCCTGGATACTGTGCCCACGGACGATATACACGACCCTTCTCAGCCGCCTCCTTCATCACTATAGGGTATGCCTTTTCCCAGGCTTCGTCAGAGAGTCTGTCCCATTCGGCTGTCTCACGCTCTGCACGTACTTTCACAGAGTCAGGGATTACCGGATACTGCGCCGAAGCCGAGACAGATGCCATGGCGGCAATAGCTAATAATGTTTTCTTCATATCGATTGGTTTCTTATAATTTGACCATCAACGGCAGGGGTGTCACACTCCTCTTGCCCGATGACATAAGTTGGTGTATTACTTCTGTATTCCGAATTCCTGCTGCTGGAGATCGACCTCTTCAAGAATGCGCCGTTTCTCATCCTCCGACAGACTTGATCCGGCAGTGTTCACCCTACCAGCCCCTGATGCAGAACCGATCTTTTTTTCATCCCTATAGACAGCCTTAAAAGGAGCAGGCACACTCTCGATCTCAATCTCAGCCGGTGTCGGGGCATGTGTGCCCGGGAACTCGACACGAGCTGATATCCTTATCTTTCCGGGAGTGCGGGTCGAACGTATGAGCACCGGAGCCGAACCCCACTCCACAGGACGAGGATTGGCATGGATCGATGCATCTCCTATGATCTCACCTTCACCCTCAACGGTGAACACGATGTTCTCCTTTGCCAGACGGCGCACATTTCCGTTGTCGTCAGTGACCTCAGCCACCACAACTATGAAATCGGAACCGTCAGCAACAAGCGGCTTTCCATTCCAGTCGGTGTAAAGACGCAGCTTGGTTGAACGACGTGAAGGCATCTTGCGCTGTGTAGCCACCACCTTACCGTCAACTATGCCTTCGGCTACCATATTCACAGCCTGCCAATTTTTATTTGTATAGCTGTAGTCACGTGCCTCCCAAAAATCCCACACATTCTTGAACACCACAGGAGCCGACGGCATGTGTCCCGCCTCGTGCCTGACCGGAAGGGTCCACGAACGAGCACCGTCATAAATTGACAGACGCACCGAATCACAATTGCTGAACACTACCACGTCAGGATCCGAGAACTGTGACATCTCATGCATTATGTATACCATAGGTCCGGATTCAGCCACAGGATGATCCAGATCGTGGGCAGTCTGGCTTCTGAACATATGATAGGCATACTTGGGCTGGCGGAACGCATCGTATATACCGCCCCAATACGGATCGGGATGATAGCCGCGCTGATGGTCAAAAGGATGCCACTGGGCTCCGCCGATAAATTTTCCTGTGGTATGATACAATCCGTCATAGGTCTTTGCAAGGGAGAGAGCCTGAACCTTCATAGGACGCTCACCCCAACTTCGCGAAGCACGGTTGTCATTGTTATGGGCGTACCAGTCATCGACATTCTCACCCCATTCGCGTGTAAAAATATTCTGACGCGGGGCATCGGCTTTCTCATCATCGCCGGGCCAGCCGTATACAAGGTCATAATTCTCCTTCACTCCTGCCGAATGGACATCTGCGGCAGCAATTGGCCGACCGGGATAAGGATACTCATCCTTAGTGATCTGAAGAGCCTCAAGCGAGAAGTTTTCAGGATAGCGGGTCTCGTTGAGAATCGGTTCCCACATCAGGACACATGGATGATTTCGATCACGACGGATTATCTCACGCGTATTCTGATGAACGTATTCGGCAAACTTAGGGTCCTTGTTCCAATACTGCCATCCGGGAGTCGCAACAATCACAAACATACCTAACTCATCGCAAGCGTCCATGAATGACGGGTCCTGCGGATAGTGGGCAACACGTATTATACGGCATCCGGCATCACGCAGACGCTTGGCATCACGCCACTGCTGAGAATTAGGGAGAGCGTTGCCAACGTAAGCGAAATCCTGATGACGGTTTGCACCGACAAGCTGACCGAAAGGCTTGCCGTTAAGTATAAAACCTTTATCGCCGTCAAACTCAAATGTACGTATTCCCACGCGGGTCACGCCTCCATCTATGGAAGACTTGCCATCCTTAATGCGCGACTCCACACGATACAATGAAGGGGAGTCAGGCGACCAAAGCTCGGGGTTCTTCACATGTATGCTCTGGGCAACCGTACGAGTCTCCCCAGACTTGACAGATACAGGACTGCTCACCTTGCGCACCAAACGTCCCTTAGGGTCTATAAGGGAGGTCTCGACTGTGACCTTGCGTGTGGCAGTACCATTATTGGCAACATCGGTGCTGACATTGACATCGGCACCCTTGCCGGAAACATTGTCGAAATGCACGAACACTCCACCACCTGCAACCCTGTCAGCCTCTATGGCATCAGTAATCGAGACAGGAGACTTGGCTATCATCCACACATCACGGTATATGCCGCCATGATAGGCAAAATCGAGTGAATGCTGCTTCTTGCCGGGAGGGAAGTCTTTGTCATCGCTATTGTCAGCCATGACAGCCACCACACACTCCTCGCCAGGCTTCACTCCGGATTCGGTAAGAGAGACCGTAACAGGCAGGTAGCCGCCAAGATGCTCCTTGACCTCCTTGCCGTTGACATATATCTTCTGCTTACCCATAATCCCCTCAAAATGGAGAGCGACATCCTTGCCGGCGGTCTCCTCAGGCACGATGAAGTGCTTGCGATACCAAGCCACCCCCTGATAATTACGGCAACCGCTCGCCTCTGCGGGCATAAGCTGCACGGAATGAGGTGTCGATACCACTTCCCAAGCGGAGTCATCCAAAGCTACCGCCCCGCCATCGGTCACATCACCGAGATGGAAACGCCATCCTGAATTAAAATCATATATCTGACGGCCGGAATCACCAAGCGGCATGAAACCGGCAACCGAAATCTCCTGCGGAGTCACCGGAGCGTCAGGCTTAGCAGCCGAGACTGCAACCGGCACCAACAGGAATGAAAGGATTACAGCAAGTTTATTCATAATACTAATTGAGGGATTTCTGTATGTTTACTATTACCGCAGAGATGCGGGAAGCACAATGTCCTTAAGACGCGAGGAGGGGGTGACCTTTAGATCCACAACCTTGCCCCCACGCAACTCAGCCTCTACCACAGTCCTGCCAGGAGCATGCAGGCGGAAACTTATATCCCGGTCGAGAGGCCATGCCGGAAACAAGTATATACTGTCGCCGGATGTCTGAATAAGCATCTCCTGAAAACCTATCATACCGCTACCTCCCCAGTTATGGTCGGGCGTCCAGTCGTAACCAGGTCCGAAGAATGCCGGGAAACGGTGAGATCCGTCAGCCCACTTCCGGGAGTTCAGGGTGAATGCCTCGTCAGTCAGACCGAGACACGCCGCCCATATATTGTCCTGCTTCCATCCTTTAGTGGAGCGGAATTCCAAAGCATCAGGATCATGTAGATATGTGTTGCGGGCTATCGAAAGGTCTGTGCTGTCACTAATCACAGCACCATAGAAACGCCATGGCCATACCGGATAAAGCTGAGGAGTCTCTACATTGTTGATGCGCTCCCATGTTCTGGCGGGAGCTATCATCTCGCGCCCTTCCACAATACGGTGAGGTATCTCAGGAATCCTGCCAAGAATGGTTTCCCAACGTGACACAGCGGTGTCGCCCTGTGACTCAAGGTACCTGATATAATCGCCTGTCACACGCCGTAAGGCAGCAACAGTGGAGGATGCGTTGTTAGTCATCTTGTAGGTCTCACATGCCGAACCTGGAAAGAGAATCAATTTTCCGTCTCCATCAAGCTCCTTGCTGCCACGACGCGAGGCAAGATACCTGTAATGCTCGTCAAAGAAGGTCAGAGAACTCTCTATAAGCGGACGGTATTCCGAAATATCAGTTCCGGCATAACGCTCACTCTCAAGCATCATCTCGCAGAATTCGAGTACGGTATCCCATTCATACTCCAGCCAGGCATTGTATTCGACACCCGGATCGGACCATGACGGACGTTTGGTCCCATACTCCATCATATTAGGCAGCCCGAATATCTCTATCTGCTCTGTAAAGCATCCTCCGGGATGATTCCAATAGACTTGCGAACGCATCTCGGCATTGCCAAGCATACGCTTGTAGAAATCGAACTGAGGCTTCATCATATCGAAATCCCCACTCTTTAGCATATGCCAGTATACAAGACGCTGATTCTGGGCGGTCATTGTGGTACCGCACCATTTGCGATAGTCAGGTGTGAATGCCTGAGATCCATCGACATATGACGGATCAAAAGTGAATAGACCTCCATTGAACTTGGTAGGCTCCTTGCCAAAGGCATTACACCCGAGCATATAGCGGAAAAGGGTGTAATTACGAGCCATACGAGCCACAACCGTGTCGGCTGAGACCGGTGCGGAAATGTAGCTGCGCTCCCAATATCCATTCCACCATTTGCGGGAAGCATCGCGGTTGTGCCTCAGATCCACAGTGCGCTCCACACTGTCTACACCAGCTTTCCATTCAGCCATTTTATCGGCACGACAGATGTGCAGAGCCACAGAGAAATGATGCTTTTTAGACGGACGTACACTCTCAAAGTTCCAGGAACGGTAATCCGTGCCGTCATATACACCATCGGAGGTCCCCACATACCTTAGATTGTCACCACGGAGCCTTCCTCCGGACGCAAGCCGTGACAGAGGATTCCACAGCTTATGCTTCACAGAATCCATCCCTTCACGAGCCACAGTCACATCAAAAACAGTAGAGTCGGGGTTATGATGGAAGAATGTCACATCACACTGACCCGGAAATATCGAATCACGTGAGGTCCTGACATTTTTCTTAGGCGAGGTCCATTTCCAAGAGCCCTGCTGCCCCTCCCCCTTACGGTAAGGACGGTCGGCATACCGCCAGTTCTCGTAACTCACACGCGGCTTCACAGCCTTTCGGCCTTCAATCTCGACATGGACTACCGGACGGTACACATCGGCCCATATCACCACCTTGCTGTCACCGAGAGCCAGCTCGCAATATCCGTCCACAAGCCTGAGACGCTGCGAAAACGGCTTGACATGGCTCCCCGGAATGTGAATCCTCACTCGCCCTTGCTTAAGGAGAGCACCATTCTCATCGTAAGCACCGCTACGGCACATGTAAAAAAGCACGTCACCATCCTCAGCCCATACATTAAGACCGATGTCGCCTCCACCCACAGGCATAGACTGTGAGGAATCACGGCTCATGCTGTCCCACACATAATCGGCAGGGATATCGGCAGCAGCAGATACGGCAAATAATAGCGCAAACGCTATCAGTGACAAATTCTTCATTTTCAATTATTTCTTGACAGGTCGATCGTCGGGCCAGTTATCGGAACGGAATGATGACACAGGCAATCCGTCGGTGCTGAACAGGTCACCCTCTGAGGCATTCTCGAACGCATAGCGCACTGCCACCGGATGAGGCACCTTTTCACTCCTGACCATCACCTTGCTACGAGATATCCAAGCCTTTGCAGGATGGAACACACGGTCCTCGCCGGCAAGTTTGAACTGGGTAGACTCAAAGCTGTGCTTTCCGGCAATCCATTCAGGGGCACGGTCGAAGCTCACAATCACGGTGTCGCCCTTTATCTCCATTGATTTATACACAGGGCTTTCACAACCGATACCTTCCACTCCATAGGTCTTTCCGAGAGCAAGAAGGGCAAGACGCTCTCCAGGCGTGCGTTTGTCCGAAGGGTGTATACCCTCTGCCCATCCGGCATCCATCAGGACAGCCATTCCGGTGTTAGGCACAATCTTCTCGGCATTCATCTGCGCCTCACGCAAGTAGGCGGAATTAATAATCTCCTTTCCAGGCTCTGTGATTATAGAATAGTCGTATGGAGCGATCTGGCAATAATAGAACGGAAATTCACCTTGCCCCCACAGTTCACGCCAACCTTTGATCATGGTCGAGAACATATCGGTGTAGGAATGTGCACGGTTCCAGTTGTCCTCCCCCTGATACCATATCACACCGCGCATAGACATGCCGATGAGAGGGTTGAGCATCCCTTTGAAAAGGACACTCGGAGTGCGGTTCTTGGACTTGATCTCACCATCTACAGGAGGTATATTGGCTGAAGCCTCAGGGAAAGCCTTAAGCATATCATCGCTCATCCATGCCTCGCATGCAGATCCACCCCATGCGGCTACGACAAGTCCTACCGGAACATCAAGATAGTCCTGAATGAGACGACCGAAAAAGTAGGCTGTGGCACTGAAATTGCGCACTGCCGCAGGAGAAGCCTCCGACCACTTGCCGGTGACATCATCCACAGGAGCCGTCGATGAATTACGCTTTACTGTGAACAGCCTGAGGTTAGGGTTACGGCTCCCAAGCACTGCCATATTAGCACCATCGACCGGCTGATTCTTGAACCCCTTCATCGGCATCTCCATATTGCTCTGCCCGGAACATAGCCACACCTCACCGAGCATCACATTGTTGAATGTAAGCGGAGTGCCATCGCTGACAGTCAGAGTGTAAGGTCCTCCAGCATGTGTGGTGGGAATCGAAATGCTCCATTTGCCGTCCTTGCCGGAATTGGTCCTATAGTCCTGTAAATTCCAGCCGGCTGTTATTCTGACTGTAGTATTAGGCTTTGCCTCACCCCAAAGACGTACATCCGTATCGCGCTGAAGCACCATGTTATCAGAGAAAAAAGCAGGCATCCTGACCTCGGCATCCATAGCAAAAGCGAGTACCGCCATAGCTATAAGGCTGAAGCCACGAAATATGTAATTACTATTGGTATTCATCTTGACAGATTATTTTTATTTTACTGTTCTTATAGTCAATGTTAGAGGGCCTGTCAGGCCGGCAGGAATAAGCTCCTTGTCGGCTCTACGGTATTTACCGTTGGTCCATATGCCCTCAAAGGGAGCTTTACCTTCATCGGCACCAAGAATGGCGTTAGCCCAAGTGTTGGTCACCTTTATGACAAGCTCATTCTTACCCTTTCTTAGAGCGTCCGTTATGTCGACCCTGTAAGGATCGGTCCACACAATGCCACAGTCCTTACCGTTGACATACACCGTGGCAACATCATGCAATCCGTTCAGATTGAGCAATACACGGCTGCCATCGCTGTAGCTGGGCGACTTGAATGTGGTGGTATACTGAGCGGAACCGGAATAATATCTCACACTATTGTCATCGGATGAAGTCCAGTCAAACAATTCCTTGCTCCTTATCTCCTTACCTGTGGTGTCGAATCTCACACGCCATTTGCCGGGCTTAAGATCAAAGACCGATTCAACCGACACAGGGGCCACACCGGAGGTTTCGGTTGTTGGTGTGCGGAACACGATGAACGCTGACTCGGCAGGAGCAAGACTGATATTGACCATGGTACGCCCATCGGCAGAATTCCAGCTAAGATTCTTGTCGATGGCTCCTGTCATCGGATTCCAAAGTTCGGGGATACGACCATCCACACGGAAAGATGCCTTGAAATCACGAGAAACAGACTCCTGATTGGAAATAAAATACAGGTCAACATTGTCCTGATCGTTACGGCGATGGGTCCATGCTATATTCTCCGGGACCTCTATATCGCGAGACAGTCCGTATTCAGAGAAATCGTCCTTAATATAAGGCACATCAGGCACCACAACGCCGTCACATATCATGTCAATCACCTTCTTCTTCACCTCATCACTAAGAGGTGTATCTGTGAGCAATCTGTCAGGCATCGGAAGGACAAGCACCTTATAAGACGCCCCACCCGGAAGCACCAGACGACCATTCTCGACCCGCGCAAGACGCAGAAGAGCATCCTTATTCATGGAATCATAACTGTAGCCACGCAGAGGATTAATCCATTTCTCAGGGTCGGCCATATTCGCCGAATGAGTAACTCCCACAGGCACAGTGCGCAACGGCTGTCCGACATTGGCAAGTCGCTGACGCTCCGACTCAACCCTCTCGGCACCGAATATACCTGGGAGAGATGACACTATGCGGTCAGGCAACACAGCGCGACGCGGCATCTCCTCTCCGGTGAACACTGCGATATCCACCACCGGATGACCATATTGCAGCAGAGCCTGACAACGGCGCATATAATCGGTAAGAGCCTTGCCTCCGTCATGATACCATGTGTTGTCACGCTGGAAGAACAGACCTATGCCATCGAGAGTCATTCCCGGTTTCTTATCCATAAACGGATTGTGGGCGTTCACATGATAGAACATCCTGTTTATACCGAGCGCGTAATTGCGGTCAAGAAGAGCTTTCAGTGTGGCAGGAGATTCGTCCCATGTGCCACGCACCTCGGTAAACCCTTCGGCCTGAACTATATTCTTGCCGTAAATGTGAGCACCGTGTATCGCATCAAGCATATCATTCGGCTTGTCGTGGGTAGGGCTGTTGAGCCAGAATTCCCCCATCGGAAAATCCACCTTATCATAATGAAGCATACCGTCGCTCACCATGGTAGGCGAAACACATTCAGCAGAGAATTTGCAGTCATATTCACGAGCCTTGTCGGCGAACACTGTGTAGAACACATCCACTACAAGCTCAGCCATAGTGGTGCGGATATCCCGAAGCACTTTCTCGGACATCTCGGCACTCTCCATGGGCACACCTGCATAAAGCGGCAGATACGGCATGAGATCATATCCGCGACGTTTCATGAATTCGGAAGCAAAATTGTCACTCCAGTTCTGGCTTCCGCATTCCCAGCTGTCGATATGCATGTACTTTAACACACGGCGAGCCAATGCGGGATCTACGTTTCTGAACGCAGCTCCAAACCAGTTGTCAAATTGCTTGGCGACTGCATCCTTGCTGAACTTGTCACATTCCAATCCCTTGCCGGCACCGCCTGTGGCATTGGTATGACCGTTGGGGGTATGGCCTATGCGCAACACACGCCATTCACCTTTGGGAAGTGTCACCGAAAGCCTGCCTCCGACGAAAGACGGGGTCAGGTCGATCACTTCGCCAAGCTTGACACACATCGATTCGGGCACCTCTTTTGCGGAGGTGGCAGAAGCCACACGCCACACACGACCCGACTTGCCTTCCCAATGATTGATCTTAGGTTCTCCGCTCAGAACTATATCATTTACCTTAAGATTAGGTTTCCATTTGGCATTGTCAAGGTCCTCGCTGCCCGGTTCGCTCCCCTCAGGGGTCCAATAGAACCGAAAATACCGAGCCACAGTCTCAGGAAGGGTATAGGTATTGTTCTCATCGGTATTCTGCCATCCGTGGCGCGGAGGCACAAGCTGCTTGACCTCTCGGAAATTCTTACCGTCGCTGCTCGCCATCACTTTCAAGCGGTTAGCCTGGTAGCCATTGCCTTTCAGTACTACCTCAAGACTGCGGACAGTGACAGGTACGGAATATTCATACTGAATCCAGCAGGGGACCTGCGACCGTATAGTGCCCTTGGCATCAATGTTTACACCCTTGCCTTCAGGCACAGACTCCGCGATATTGCCGACTGTCACCACAGGCCTTTCCTTTATGGCATTGCCCTTTACAGGCACAGCATATACCGCGATATCCTTATAAAATCCCTCATTGGTCTCAGGCTGAGGCAATAACAGATTACGGACCTCACCTCCCGAAATACATGTATCGGATAATACCACCTTCTGCATAGCCTCCTCAGGGGTGACCCAAGGACCTCCGGCAAGAGCAAATCCGTCACATATGTGCATACCGAGCTTAAGCCCGAGGCTGTCGGCTATCTCCATGCTTCTACCCACGAGCCTCCACCACTCCGGAGAGAGCTGTGCAGCCTTTCCTCCGTACTGAGGTGCCATCTCGACCGATTTTATCGGCATCAGATAGGTGCCTCCGAGACCTACATCCTTCATTGCCTGAAGATCAGCCTTCAAGGCTTCTTCATTGGCAGCTCCGAACATCCAGTACCAGAACGACCAGGGTTTGGCATCAAATAATGAGGGATCGGCAAACTCCCTCTCAAGTGTCGGCAATGCCGACACATTGAGGGATAATGCTGCCGCCAATATCAATATCTTGCTACGTATTCTCATCGTTGTTATCATTCAAATCTTAGACCAATGCGTCCCTTGTACTCTCCGTCAACCCATTTAGGCTGGGACGAAGGACCTATGAGATCGGTGGTATTCACCTTATTTCTCACCGGAGGGATTACCTCCATAACGGCTATTCCTGTCTTCGGAAGATTGTAGAGGATATGGTCACGACCGTCACGAGGCTCATACACACCCACATAACTGTCGGGGGTCTCATTGATGATCACTATATTGCCATCCTTAGTGCGGATATCCATCCAGTCCACGTTCGCGAAATATCCCTTGAACTCAGGATAAGTGAAACTCTCGGCAGGGATAGGATCATTGTAGTCATTCTCCCATACACCATATTGAGGTCCGTGGAGACGATTCTGCCACACACGGTATGGCCCGTCACCAACCCAACGCTTGCTGATCACCTTGTCCTCAGGGAAGTCGAACTTCACTCCCATAAGGTCGATAACACCATTGAAATTATATGTGAAATCAAGAACGGACGATCCATCCGGGGCGATTGTCCAGACAGCCTTATCAAAGTTTCCAAGCTTATAGTCAGCAGTCACCACAACATTTTCGCCGACTGTCTCAGCTCTGACACCGACAAGTGTTCCGGCATCATCGAACTCCGTGTACCGGGTCTTCTTCTTTTCAGCCTCTTTGTCATCATGATTGTAGAAACCATCCATCGAACGGTCGGAACGCTTGGCTACAATGACACGCGGACCATCAGTAAGCCCGATATGACGACCATTGACATCTACCCCCTTGAGCTGACCATCAGCCTTGCTGAAACGGTAGGTCCTGCCATTGGCTGTAACAAGAATCATGTCTCCGTCCTCTTTCCACACCGGTGCCGCACCTGAAACCTTAGCAACAGTCCGCTCTTTGCCGAGAATCCTGTGAGACCAAGTGAATAGCTCCTTGCCATCCCTGTCAATAACTGTCAGTTCAATAACATCGGCTGAAGGCTTGAACACAGGAATAGAGACTGTACCTGACTGGCGTGCAGCAATATCTGGGAAATTGACCGTACCCTGCGCCACCACTTCCGATTCGGACTTTGAACCGGGTGACGGCATAGCGAGCTGACGCCATTTCAGCGCACTACCTTTGAGGCTGTTGAAATCATAACGGTTCTCGACATTAAGAACACCGTCAAAATTACTGTCAAACGATGAGTTCATTATCTGTATAGGGCCCCACACCTCCCTGATGGTCCAGTAGCTGCCCTCTTTCTCATGGTGGGGACCCACAATGCCGTCGGCTCCGTAGTTTCCACAGTTGTCTATGAATCCGTCCATATCCACACGCTTCACACCTTCATCGGCAAGCACCCAAAGGAAACCACCGGCACAACGTGGGTGTTTGCGCATCATCTCCCAATAGTCATAAAGACCTGCACCATGCCCGCCGTCATAGAGACCGTGTAGAAACTCGGTAGGCATAAATATCTCAGGCAGACGCATATAATTCTGACTCTCGCCATACGAACGATAGTGCATTGTCTCGAACCCTCCGAAGTTGCCCTGGGGATGCAGCACCGGACGCTTCTGCGGATCATACTTATGGAACTCGCCATTTAGCTCGTCGTTCCATCCTTTCTCGTTACCATTGCTCCACCATATGATGGACGGATGATTCACATCGCGCATCACCATCTCCTTAACGAGCTTCTGACCGTTGATGGTCTCATGCTTGCCATGCCACCCTGTCAACTCACTCATCACATAAAGCCCGAGAGAATCGCACAGCTCATAGAATTCAGGATCGGCAGGATAGTGAGACAGACGCACAGCATTCATATTCATTGACTTGATAAGCTCAACATCCTCAAGATTCTTCTGCCAGCTGAGCGTACGGCCACTCTCCGGACGGAAGCTATGGCGGTTTACGCCACGGATATTTATCTTACTGCCGTTTATATACAAACCATCGCTCTCACGCACCTCTATAGTGCGAAAACCGAATTTCTCTGTCTCCTTATGAAGCACCTTGCCCGAAGCATCGGCAAGGGTGAACACAGCCTTGTACATATTAGGGGTCTCGGCACTCCATGTGGCGGGTGAGTCCACCTTAAACTCCACATTAGAATCACCCTGACCGGGACGTAACGGAGTCACATTCTCCGCCACCTTTTTACCGTTTTTGTCGAAAATCTCAGTGGTTATCTTTCCGTTCTCGACAGGCATACTCAGAGTGCATTCGGCATAAAACGTGCCATCCGCTTTAGCATCGAGAGCAATATGCTTGAGATTGAGCGCAGGGCGGGCTATCATAAATACAGGACGCCAAAGGCCACCGAAATTCCAATAGTCGGCACGACGCTCGGCAAGATTGACTCCTGCATTCTCGCTCTCCTTTGAAACAGTCACCTCAAGACGATTCTTCTTTTTAGGACCGAAAAACACGCGGTCGCTTACATCATGAGTGATGCGGTAGAAACCTCCGTGATGCTTCGATCCGCCCTTGCGACCATTGATAAGCACTTCGGTGTCAGTCATCGAAGCCTCAAATATAAGCTCAATCTGCTTGCCGCGCCACGACTCGGGAAGCTCAAACTCATACTTATATTTACCTACCTCATCGGCAGCTCCTTCAGGAAAAGCCTTACCGTAAAATTTCATGCCGTACTGATATGTGCCGAAGCCCTGAAGCTCCCAGCATGAGGGCACTCCGATCTTTTTCCATTCACCGGAATTATTTCCGTCAGTACACATAAAATCCCATTCGACCATATCATCGCATCCTTTACCTGACAGATAGAGACGCTCAGTAGTCACGGACTGTGCCATCATAGCCATGCCGGCAAACATGGAGCAGATAGTTACTATAGATTTTTTCATTATATGGTTAGATTTAATTTCTATAAAAAGGTTTAAATACACACCCTAAAATTTAACAGGTGAGAATCTCACCTTAAGAGTGTGTGGACCCGGTGCTATCGAATATTTCTTAAGCACACCCGGACCGCAACTGCTGTTGCCGAGTCCGAGGACTGCCGCATCAAGATTCAGATAGATTTTTCCACTGTCCCTAAGATCACAATCATGAGAGACAGCCGCAATGTCATTTACAGAGAAAGGCAGAGCCGAGGCTGAGATCAGATCGTCGATCGCCGTCACGCGAAGACCGCGTCCTGACTTATCAGTAACTGACAATTCAGCTACCGACTCAATATTCCCTGAATCCTGCGGACGAGGATAATGCGTGTACATATCCCCCGACTTCCTGTTCCACCGCCCTATCCTTGCAGCTTCATGACGATCAGGATAGGTCTCCATAGGTCCATAACCGAACCAACTGATATTGTCAAGGCTTCCGTCAGCCACAAATACACTGCCGAAACGCGGAAGTTCCGGAAGCTCGCCCTGACGCTTGTAAGTCTGAGTGAGGTCAACTGTCCCATCGCCATATACAGTGTAATCGCTCTCCACCGATATTACACCGGAGACATACTGATATCTCTGAACAGATTTCACTTTAACAGTGCCATTCTCATCAGCCCATGCGAAGGACTCACAAGCAACGGCAGGTGAATCTATCCTATTCTTTGTCCAATCCTTGGCAATCCAGTTGCCGAAACTCTTGTCGTTGTCGGTCGGCGCACGGAAAGCCTGGAAATAAGAACCTGAGAGAATCTTCTTCCCTCCATAGGAAAGACCAGTGAGATTTCCTGTGAGACGATTCCAGACAGCAGAGAATCTTTTGCCGGAAACTATGAGTTCATTGCCATTCTCAGAAGCCTTTAACGACCCTTTCCCTGCTTTACGCACAACTGCTCCAAGCATATTGTCATTGAGTGTCAGCTGACGGCACACTATCTCATGACCAGCGGGAGCCCAGTCAGTAGCTTCCTGCAGAGTGACCGACAGATTAAGCCGCAAATCAGCATCGCCGGTTTTCAGTTTCCGCAGATTCAAGGTCATTACACCCCTTTCTCCCGGAGCCAACGCGGGTAAAGACACCGGACAAGCCTTTCCTTCCACTCCATTCAACACAGGGGTCCAAGCGCAATTGTAACCTGAAAGACCGATATGATGATTACGGTTGATCACTTCTATCTCTACGTTCCCGGATGCCGGATCATAGGATTTCAATGCAAAATGCACCGGGCTGTATACAGTCTTGACCTCATAATACTTGGGATTGAGTGAACGGTCAGCAAAAATGACACCGTTCATGCAGAACGCTTTAAGATTGGGTTTGTCGCCAAAATCACCGCCATAGGACATCTGTAATCTTCCGTCAGGACGACGTTGCTCGATACCCTGGTCCACCCAGTCCCATATGAAACCGCCAGCCATACGCCTGTTGCTGTAGATCTCATCCCAGTACTCACGGAAATTGCCAAGAGCATTGCCCATACAATGAGCGTATTCGCTCGTGAGAACAGGACGCGTATCGTTATCGCGCATTGCTATTGAAAGCAGCCGCTCCCAGCGTGCATTCTCGGCACGCTCCTTATCATCACCCTCCTTGATGCCAGGATTGAGATATTCATCCTGTACACGCGGATAGAAACGGCTTATGATGTCGACTGTGGCAGGATCAGGATTTCCGTCAATGCCCTGCGCACCTTCATAATGGACCGGACGAGTGGGATCGAAATCATGAAGCCATGCTGATATCGCTGCAAAATTAGGACCATAGCCACTCTCATTGCCCATACTCCAGAATATGACCGAAGGATGGTTCTTATCGCGCTCTGCCATACGTACAGCACGATCAAGGAACGCCGCATGCCAGTCAGGGGTACTTGCAAGAGTGCCTCGCAATCCGTGCTCCTCTATGTCAGCCTCATCCATTACATAAAGCCCTATAGAATCACACAGCTCATACCAACGCGGATGATTGGGATAATGGCTTGTGCGGACCGCATTGACATTGGCTTGCTTCATTAGCTTTATATCCTTGAGCATGAGCTCCTCGCTCATCACTCTGGCTGTGCGCGGATCATGCTCGTGACGGTTGACACCACGAAACCGTATCGGCTTACCGTTAACAAGCACCTGACCATCCCTGACCTCCACACTGCGGAATCCCACCTTGCTGCCGGCCCTCTCTATTACATTTCCGGAGCCATCAATGAGCTGAAGCTCCAGAGAGTAGAGAAAAGGGGTCTCGGCTGTCCACAGTTTCGGGCCGGAAATCCTACCGGAAATCCTACCCAATTTTCTTGGGCCACGCTGAGGATACCACTCATTCATCACTGAAGCCTTGTGGTCAAGGTCAAGGATCTCCTTGATAGGAATAATGGTGTCAAAGACCATACTATCACCATCCTTAAGCTCGACGCGAAGAGAATAATCGTCTCCGCGCTCACCATTATACACAGAGAACTGCGGATCGAGCTGGAATGTGAAATCACGATAGCCAGTGTCAGGAATAGTCCTCACGGTATAGTCCCGCAGACGCACATCAGGGGTATGGAACAGAGTCACATCACGGTGAATTCCGGCAAAACGCCAGAAGTCCTGGTCCTCAAGATAAGAACCGTCGCTATACTTGTACACCTCTACGGCAATCTCATTCTTCCCTGAACGTATATAAGGGGTGATATTGAACTCGGAGGGCTCCATACTGCCCTGTGAGTAACCGACCGACTTGCCGTTGACCCATACATAGAACGCACTCATAGCTCCGTCAAACCGAAGGAAGGTCTGACCACCTTTAAGCCATGACAACGGCACTTCGAATGTTCGGCGATACTGTCCGGTAGGGTTGCGCTCAACAAATGCTGTGAAATTCTCCTTAGGGACATCGGTCACATAAGGAGGATTGATCTTGAATGTGTATCCGGCAGAAGCATAGATAGGTGTACCGTAACCGTTAACCTCCCATACAGCCGGCACAGGAATCACAGCCCAGGATGCATCATCAAATCCCATAACCTCAAACCCCTCTACCCTGCCCTCAGGCACAGGCGACCAATGGAAACGCCAGTCACCGTTAAAGGATACGGAACGGTCGCCCTTCACTTCACCGTAAGGGATGAAAAAGGAGCGCGCAGGCTCACGGTTGATATGCAATATGTGATGGTTCTCCCAGTCGCGAGGCATGCGCGACCCGGCAGCAACAGCTGCCACCGATACCACAAGAAGGAGTGCAAACGTCAAATGTCTGTTCATAATTATCCCTTACTGAATTTCCAATGAATCAAAAGCCACCCCACTGAGATCGGGAGCCGAGATCACCACTTTATAAGTACCTGCATTAATATACGATCCGGTAGTGGTGCTGAGCATGCGCCACTTCTCAGGAGTGTCGGGCAGACTTATGGTATCATCCTTCAGCACTGCTCCATTAGGGGCAATGAGTTTGAAATTGACAGCCACAGGACGCTTATTGGTATTCATGAACTTGAACCGGAGCGCATACACCTGGGCAAGTCCGGTAGAAACCGTCCACTCAATGGAGCCCTTGCCGTTGAAGAACACACCTGTCTGTTTCTTGAATTCCTTGATCTGATGCCTGCCTGTGCATTTTGCCTTTTCGGCCTCATAGGTCACTGCCGCACGAGCATTCTCATCCTTAGGCAAAAGTTCCGACGGCATTTTCTCTATGACATCCATATCGGCATCTCGCCAACTCCATGCCGCAGTCCTCGGCTCAGCCGGCTTTACACCATTGTCGAGAGTAGCCACAGCTATCGCAGAAATAACAGCCTGGCCTGCATTGACCTCAGGGAAGCTTACTGACAGCATGCCATTTCTGACATCACAGTCAACAACCTTTTTCAACATGCGGTCATGTCCTGCCTCGGCCCAAATGTCAAGGTCGTCAATGACGGTGACACCATTGACCGCCACATCGAATATGCGCAATCCTTCACAATCGGTACCTTCACCACCGCCTGTGCCATGCCAAGGTTCGATAAAATAAAGTTCAACACGATATCTGCCATCAGGAACAGGCAGATTATATGAAAGTTTATGACGCCCGAACCGGAACCTCTGCATCAACTCCCAGTCATTAGTCCCGGAGATAGGATCACCGGTGACACGCTGACTTGCAATATAGGGTGACAAACCCTTGAAATCATGAGCCCACGAACGTGAATATATCGAATCGTCAGCAAGCCATTTCTGACCGAACTCATCGGTGTAGGCATCTCCGCCACAGTTTATACGATAGATATAATTGTAGCCGTCCTCGCCTTTGACCCCCTTAGTGCCCGGTGAAAGCAGAGCCGAATAGCCGGGAGCCTTCTCAAGATTGTCAAGAACTATCAAGTCCTCAGCTACTTTTTCTCCATGATGATAGCCCACAGCACGGAGCACATTGTAACGGACAGGCACATCCTTCCATTCCATGTGTGTGCCGATACCTCCTCTTGCCCTTGTGCCGAGCCAGTTGGCATCAACGGCATCATTGAACAGACGGACCGAATCACAATTGCTGTAGACCTGTACAGTAGCATTACGTGCCGACCTGAAACGATCGCGCCAGGAGCGGGACGCTATGTACACAAACGGATCGGAAGATGCATCCGTATAATTGGACTTGTACATATAATAGACATCAGCAGGCTCCTCCCAAGGAGAGACGAGCCCCTTGTAGTTGAACGGTCCTACTTTGTCGATACGGCGGTAAGCCTCGTCGGGCTGACGGCGACCGGGATTATCATGACTGCTGTAGATCCACTGGTAATGACCGCACACGCTATCCTTAGCCTCCTCGGCAAGACGCAGTTTGGTCTCCATGAGCTGGCACATGCGCTCCTCGCTCCAAGGGCCCTTCGGATCGAATTCGCCAGGCTCGGTATGAAAATCGAGTGTGCGCCAGGCACCGTATTCACCATTAAGCAGCTGATTAGGACCGGAAAGCTCCTTGCCGTAGGCATTGACATCACCTCCATAGGTGCCGCTCCAGTTCTGTATCACATTCCAGTCAGTACCTTCGCCTCCATTGCAGGTGGTTATAACACGCATATCACGAGCCATAGGGTCCATCTCACGGATAATATCGGCACACTCACGAGCAAAATCACGAGGAAGAGTGCTCTCATTCTGCAATCCCCACATAACTACCGACGGAGAATTTCGACGCTCCTTGACCCATTGACGCAGAAGTCTCTTGAAATTATCACGGAACTCAGGGGTATCATACCATATATGAGCCGAGAACTGCGGCCAAAAGAGTATACCCTCCTTGTCCCAATGCTCCTGATAGCGCAGATTGTGAGGCTGATGGGCATCACGCACCGAATTGAATCCGGCATTCTTTATCTGCTTGACGCGCGCCTCGATCTGCTCATCGCTGAATGCATGTGATGCACCAAACTGATGTTCATACTCACACACACCGTTAATGAACACCGGTTTGCCGTTAAGTATGAACCGCCGGTCACCGTCATTGCGCTTGACAGGCCAGCTGAAAGAGCGTATGCCATAAGGGGTGCTCACCTCTTCGGTGGTCTTGCCGTTACGCTTTACCATTGTGGAAAGCTTATAAAGATAAGGGTCACCTGTATCCCAAAGATGAGCGTCAGCGACCGGAGAGGACTGGGTGACAAAGCGTGTCTCGCCTGGATTCAGAGTCAGCTGCTCACTGAGACGGAACACTTGCCTGCCATCGGCATTTACAAACTTATTTACAAAATCGAATGTAGCAGGCTTGTCAGAATAGTTCTTTATTTCGGTCTCTACAAACACCGAATCACACTTGGCATTGTTCCATATGTGCACGCCAAACGGCTCCACTCTCACCTCGTCAGTAATCTCAAGCTGTACCGGACGGAATATGCCTAAAGGCTGTGAGCCTTCACTGAATCCCCACTCCGATGAACATCCTCCACACACCCAAGGCATATCGGAAATCATTTCGGGATGGTCGGCAAGGACTTCGAGAGTGTTGGTGCCACCATAATTCAGATAATCGCTCACATCAAATGTCAGGGAAGTGCGTCCCGATGGATGTCGACCGAGATCATGACCATTCAACTTTATATGGGCATATGAACCTACTCCTTCAAAATTTATGAAATATCGTTTACCATCAACGCGGACGGGGACATCAAAATCACGTACATAAGTGGCATTGCCGTGAAGATTTCCGTGAGTGAGCTGGCGATAGCCATAATAGTCATCCCAGTTGTGAGGGACATTCACATGAATTGAAGAGCCCTTATCGTCACCAAGCCATGTGGTCCAATCCTGATTGAGATTGACAACAGTGCGTCTGCCCACCGCCGGACGTTCCGGGAAACGGACTGCCGAGCGTCCCATAGGCTTGCTTGTGGCAACAGCTATACCACGCTGGTCCGCATTATTTACAGCACAATAGAAATGATATACAACACCATCGTGCTTGACAAGATAGCTTTTGTGAGCAAAAAGTTCGTCATACTGCTTGGTGGGGAATATAAGGTCGTCACCCTCCCAATCGTCCCACGTCACCATATCATAACTGCAAGCAAACGTGTTGAATGCCTTGTAGGGGCGAGAAGGATTGAACGCTGAGAAATAGAACATCACATAAAGGTCACCCATCTTCTGTATCTGAGCATCACCGGTAATGGTACCCTGAGCCTCATGTGTGAACACAGGATTACCCTTGTAACGTCGCCATTTCTTCATGTCGTCGGACAGAGCTATGCCTATGCGCTCACCCTTGATACCTGTCTGCGGATTGATGCCTCCTGCATTATAGTACATCACAAACGGCGCGCCGAGTGTCTTTGCTTCATCCTTATATACGGTGCTTTTATATTGAGTCAGTCCCTCCCACCACTGGGTATCCTTATCATTGACCGACAAGATGGGACGGTCAAGGCTCTCCCATTCGTGAGCTGAGCCTGGATTACCCTTGGTCCAAGCAAGACCCACATACAACGGTGCATTGACAGCCTCGTATCCTGTGCCCTCGCCTCCTATATAGGTCATATAATATCTGCCTTTGAAACTCTGTATGGCATAACCGCCACCCCAGGTCCAGTCAATCAGCCCAGGGAAACCTCCGCGCTGATTGCGGTCCCATCCTTTGTCCTTATATGACAGGATGCGACCGAGAGTCCTCCACTCCAGGAGGTTGTCACTCTCGGCAATCCATGTCTCATACCCTCGACCGTCAGTTCCTGAACGACCGTTATAGACCACATAAGTCATATACCACTTGTCACCTTCACGGAACACAGTCGGACAATCAATCTTATGCTTGTTGTCCTGAGGAGCCACTACAAGACCGTATTTATAGGGTGTCCGTGACTCACGATACACCTCAGCCATGCGCTCCTGGCTCACATGACGCTGAGCCAGCGCGCCAATGGCGATTATCAGGGAAAGACAAGATGATACAAACAGTCGTTTCATAATTAAATTGTCCGTTGGTTAATAGAAAAGCCAATCCATAGCCTCGTCTGCGCCTGCAAGAGCGGCGTTGCGAGGTTTGATCTCGTCAGAAGTAAATCCGAGTACCAGAGTGTAACCCTTGGGGAGCAACAGAGAATGGCTTCCCGGATTGAAGCTGTAAGCATGAACATTCGCCAAAGGCATCTTATCAAGATGGATGGCATTGGTCAGCACAGGCTCAGCCTGACCGTACTCGTTGGCAGAAGCATCGGTCTCAAGTTTAGGAGCCTTGGCATACTTTTTCTGATCATCCTTGAAATAACCTACAAGGAGTCTGACAGGTGCCTGACAGGTGAAATCGATCTTTGTTCCATCCTTGCGCTGGTCGTCTCCATTCACCTGGAATGCAGTCAATCCGTCAAGCTCTGGAGCAAGTCCTCTCACTCTGGCATCAGGCATATTGGCAAGCACTGCTGCTCCTTCGGTAAGCTTCACACGTTTCCATGGTCCTGACACAGTGACATCCGCCTCAGAGAGAGGAGAGATGACTTCATCAGCTCCGGAATCCTTACCTGCCGCCTTGTCCTTGAGCATCGCAATGTTGTTTCTAAAGTTCTCAAGCTCCTTCTGATAGTGGACATAAAGCTCCTCCCATGTCTTGTTCTTTCCGCCATCACCGGCAATGGGTATACGACGCATGTTGGTCTGCATACTGTTGGCATACAGATATGTGCCCTTGGTGCGTTCTACGAGCTGACGGTAATAATCAAGACTCTTCTCAAGATACGGGACAGCAGCATCAAGATATTTCAGATCTTTGGTCCACTGATAGTTGAGGACCTCACGGGCAGCCTTGACCTTATTGTCAAAGAAATAAGCAAACAGACGATAGCAGTGCATGTCATTGCTCAGACGGTCAAACTCATCCTTGTTAGCCTTGACATTTCCTTGAAGTCTTTCAATAGCCTCTACAGCCTTATCGCCATGGACCACACACTGAGACGTGATATCAAGCGGAAGCTCTCCGACATGGGGGATCCCTTTGTGCTCCTTTTCAGCAAACTCGATAAGCTTTTCACCCTCAGGGCCGCAGCTCTCATAGAAACCGGGATAGATAGTGTATTTATACGGATTCACCAACTGGCTCATGAACATGCCGAGAAGAAGTGTCTGACGGTTGCCTTCTGTGATGCCGAAACGGCGCAGAAGCTTTGGAGCTATCTCTCCCGATTCCTCAAACGCCTCACGTATTGCTGCTCCCTGATCATCGGAAAGACCGTAGGTACGTGCGAAACGACGGTTCCAGTACTTCACCTCATCGTTGCGGTCACGCCTGCAATTCCATGCATACCTTCCCCAGCCCTCGTACCAGGTGCTGTCGCGCACAAGCTGGAGTTCACGACCGCCGGGTATACTGTCAGCCGAATAGGGCCAGTCCCAATAGGAGGCCTGAGGGTACAGGTGCAGAGCATTCGCACCATGTACATCATGCATTGCCTGAGCAGCCTTCTGTGTGAAATCGGGCGAGCTCCAACGCCACGGTTCGAGATTGGCAAGAATATGCACGTTGCTTATATGCACACTCCCAAGCGAACTGAGACCGCGGTGTATCTCGGTCCAGGGACCGCGAGGCTCGTAAGTGGTGAGCGACTCGCCATTATATTTGTGCATAGTATAGAGATTCTTGTATATAGGAAGAGCGGCATCCATCACCATCTTGCAGTCAGTGTCGTGAGCACGCAGAAGCAACGGCGGCTCATCCGTACGGCCAAGCTTTGCCAGTCCGTCCTTCACTCCAGGAATAATGGTCTCGGTGAACCACACCACATCATCCTCGTAAGTATCCATTGCCTCGCCAAGACACACAAGCAGCCCTACATTAGGATATTTCTCAATGAATGCGGCGACACTCTTGCGGGTGTAATCGCTCAACAGAGGGCTTATGGGGCGGTTGCGGTCCTGCGTCTTTAGGCCGTAATGCTCGGCAAAAGGCTTGGAAAGAAGAATGTTATAGAACATCTGTATCACAAAGATACCACGCTTGTCAGCCTCATTGGTAATGAACGAGTACATCTCCTCATTCTTCTTGAAAGTCTCATCGTCCACTTCTATTGCAAACGGATAGTCCTCAAGCTTGACAAGCGATGCAAAAGGATGGCCGTTCCACAGATAAAGGGAGTTCATGCGATTGGACACAAGCATATCCAGGTACTTCACCCACAATTCCTTATCGTAGAACCAAGGGAAGTTGTCAGGAGTGTAAGGATATTCATATACGGCACGTCCCGGTAGCAGATAGGGTTTCTGTACACCCACACAGGCTCCACGAAGCACCATTTCAGGAGCATCGGTGAATTCTGCCGGAACACTGTCGAGGCTGCCTCCGAACCCGACACGGTCAATGACCTCACGGCAACCGTATATGACACCGGATCCGTCATTTCCAATCACGTTGATAGTGTCATTGACAGTGGTTATCGTGAAACCCTCCTTCGGACCAACACTGTCGGAAACCATAGACAGACGTATGACCTTGGTGCCTTCAGGTGCTCCCTCCAGAGCAGGCAACACATCATAGCCCATAGTCTGGAGCACGGAATCAAGATGCTCGGCTGCAAACACCACTCTATTGGATGAGTTTCCAGGATATTCGATAGCCACCGACTGCCGGCTTGAACACCCCCACAAAGCCATCGCTGCGAACACAGCCGCTGAATATTTCAATATGTCAATTCTCATCAGATATGCTTGTATTTGACTGTTATTTCATCATGTGTATCTATAAAAAGACGATAACTGTTGTCTCCGGTCTTTTCAAACTTTCCATAAGATGATTTTGGAAGCTTACCGGAGCGGACATTAAGATACCCTTTGCCCTCAGTCGCCTTTATGCGGATCTCTCTGTCGTTCATATATACCGATATGTCTCCATCAGGAGTGGGGACCGAACCTTCCATCCATTTCAGTCCTCCGAGAACAGGAGTGATCGAAAATTCCTCGTAACCCGGCTTTACCGGAATAACCCCAAGATAATACTTCCCAAGCAGATAGACAGGACTTGCACCCCATGCATGACACAGGCTCTTGCCGTAGGGACGACCATACATGGCAAGATGCTGGGAACCTGAATCGGTAGGGACATATTTCTCCCAGAATGATGTCGCGCCCTCACGGAGCATTCCGCCCCAGTAATCCTTCATCTCTCCGAGCACCTGCTCCTGCATACCCTGGCTGCACAGTGACTCCAGCTCATAGAAGCGCATATAGGGGGTGGTGATAGCAGGGACAGAGGGATTGAGCATCACATTCTCCATGACTGACTTTGTGGTAGGAGCGTCAAAGAAACCGTAATTGATGGCAAACATATTGGCAAATTTGTTGACCTGATCACTTTTCCTGCCGTTCTCCACATTATGTACGAGAGCCTGGCGCGACTCATCCCAGAATGTAGGAATAAGCTTTCCACGAAGCTCCGAAGCAAGTTTGCCGTAACGACCGGCATCGGCGGTATCGCCAACAATATCAGCGCAAAGCTTCATTGTCTCAAGGCTCTTGCAGAAAAGCACCTGTTCAAATGACAGCGCGCCCTGCTTGCTCATAGGGAAATCAGCCCAATCGACAAACACCCAATCGCCGGTCATACCCTCAAGCATTCCATCCTTATTGGTGCGTCCGAGCACATACTCCATCAGAGACTGCATCCTGGGATAGAGTTCTTTCACAAAATCCTTGTCACCGGTGTACAGGTAATAGTCATATATCCCATTGAACCAGTACAGAGTATAGTCCATTATGGTATTGATATGGGCTGTGACAGGGTCCTTGCCACGCAGGAGGCGCGTTGTGCGCTTGACCGTCGGACTGTCAAAGAACAGATAGTAGTTCATCAGATAGCTCTGTACTGCATCTCCGCTCCACACCCAACGGTCACGCTTTATACCGTCAATAAAAAATTCTCTTGTCGTGAGATGCATGGTGTAGGCACCGACATCCCATATACGGTTAAGTTCAGGGTCGCTGCATCTGAACGAGCCTCGATATTCCACCGGAGCATACTCATACAGCATTGCAACATCCCCTACTTTCACTCCCGATTCGGGAGCCACATACACGTATCTGAACGCTTTAGTGTTATCAAGAGTGTAGTCACCGGAATTGCGGACCGACACATTGGTGGCAAGGTCACGCACATCATCTGCCGAGAATCTGATCTTGTCGAGAGTCTCGCAATGGTCAAGGTCAAGAGCCTCCTCCGGACTTTCACCATAATATATATTCACAGTCCCATGCCCTACAATATCCTTGAGCACAATGCGGCCGAAAGTCTCTTTACCGAAGTCATAGAGCCTGCCGCCATCGGCTGTCTTATCCTCAACCGAGACATATGACATAGGCTCATATCTCAGCGGCGACACCTTGGAGGGAGGTGTGTTAATGTCATTAAAGTCCCAGTATCCTGCAAGAGCATACTCGGTGGCGGAAGTGTCGCTCGCCTTTCCGCTTTCGTCAATCCATTCTTTATCCTCGTTGGTCACTTTCCATGTTCCGTCGCTGTTGACGGAACGTCCTTTCACATATATAGAAGGTGGTGTCGACTGATTCCACACCTTTATGTTAAGACTATGCTTGCCTGCCGGCAAGGTGAACTTATCAGGCATTCCGAACTGGAGCTTGCCGTCAAACTTCACGTTGTATTTACCCTCAGCCGCAATCTCGATCTCCTCAGGCTGGGCAAGGTCGAGCTGCTTGCTGAACTCCACAGTCACAAAATGGCTGTCGGTTTTCCAGAAAGGGGGAAAGAATGCTCCCCGCTCGGTACGGTTGTTGTTCATCCGGTTGCCGAGCCATATCTCATAGTCGCCCGGATACCATATCCAGGTCTGAGCTGAAGCTGCCGAAGCCAAGGCAAATACGCCCAATAATGTCATCCATCTTTTACTCATGGCTGATTATAAGGTTTTAAGGTATTGATAATCTTTGGTAAGTCCGGCATTCTCCTTGATTTTGGAGTCCACGTTCGGACCATTGTTCTCCCACACATTGCCAGGACCGTTGGCATTCCGGAGAAATTTTTCACTTTCGGTCCAATTGTCCTTCACTGTGATGAATGAAGAGCCCTCATCGGTGTAAAGATAGAACCAATGTTTGGGGTCATGAGCATAACCCGGCACATATATGTCACGCACACAGTTCTCTGTCACCCAACTGTGAGGCTGAGAGCCAAGCGTGTACACGCCTGCCACATCATACATATGGCGGGCATAATGATGTATCAGATTGGCATGCACACGGTTGTCGCGCATGCAGTTGACTGTGCGAGTCCATCCCCACCCGAGACTTATGCCACTGTAGGACACATCACTGATCTCATTGTGCTCTATATTGATACCCTTGACGTAGCCGGCAGCAATGCCGAGCGTGCCCCAGTCCTCGTTGGATACATCTGTGATGAGATTATTGGATATGATGAGGCCTGAACATAATTCCCTGCCGTCAGCAGGATCATAAGGCAGATGGGTCTCATGCGACCCAGGGCTGAAACTTCCAGCCACAATGCCGTTTCCTGCTATGTCACGGAACAGACATCCCTTTACAAGTCCGCCTTGTGTGCCCCATTTGTAATCGAGCCCCGACGAACCGAGATGCTCGAACCGGCATCCGATGAAATACACATCCCTTGCCCCGCTCACAGTGACCGCAGACTCGGGACGACCGAGCCAGCCCTGATTGTCGAGCTTATGGTTCTGATAACGTTCCATCTTCGGACTGATCCTGTAACCGTCGGTCATATACATTCCTGCCTGCAAAGGCACGTGCCCCATAAGAGAGGGACGCATCCAGGTTGTGTACTCAAACCCTATATTCTCAAATCTCACATTCTCAACAGGACGGTCGAGCGTACCCTCCACATTGAGAAGTGTCTCAACGGCAGGAACCACTGCGTCTGTGACAGTCTCTCCGGGATAAGGATAGTAATACAACTTTCGGGTGCTGATGTCGTGATACCATTCTCCCGGAGTGTCGAGAAGCTCTTTGGCATTGGTGAGATAGAATGCCGAATTATGTCCGTCGGTAGTAACCATCGGACGCGGCCAAGGATGCTCAAACTGTATGCGGCTCTCAGGATTATGGAACCTTACAGCTGCGCTGTCACCATGTATCTCTATGGACTTGATACGCAGATTCGCCACACACCACATCTCATGCAGCACCATCTCGGCATAGGGTGACTTCAATATCCCTTTGACAGCCTCGGCAGGCACCCAAAGAATTTCGTTGACAGGATCATTGCTCATGATACGGTGCATCTTCTCAAAATCCTGCACGTCACGAGCCCGCACCGCCTTCTTTCCATTGACATATAACTGACGGAAATCGAGCGGACGACCATTGAACGCAGGCACATCTGCCACAAGAAGCTTGCCCTGACGTTTCCAACCGTCAATCCTGACTCCTCCATTGAGCCATGCAACACCGTCGGATGTTATGACAGTCGGAGCCTCGGGCGTGCCACTGTCCTCAGGACGCACAAACACAGGCTCATACACACAATAATTCCCCGGTGCCATATGTATGGTCACTCCCGACTCAACTCCCGGAAGGGACTGACGTCGCATCTCGCGCGCCTGACGCAGAGCCGAAGTAAGAGTGGCTTTAGGCGCACCCTGTTCGCCGGAGTTCCGGTCATCACCCGCAGGCGATACATAAATGTCGGCTGAATATAATGTAAATGCCGTGAAAAGAAGCCCTGCTGTGGTAAAAGATTTCTTCATGCTGTTATTTTTTGTTTGTTATAATATCCCCGCCGGACAAATGTCACCGAACGCCGATCACCTCGACAAAGGCAACCATACACTCATTTCAGCCTTGTCACGGTTTCCCCAGGCATAGTAAGGTATAAGGGTCACTCTGACACTCTTGTCGGCACTCCCTACCTCGCGATAAAGCTTGCCGGTCCAATCACCGTTGTCAGCCAGGCGCGCCATGGTCTCAAGTGCTGTCATACGGCTTCCGTCGATAGTGATGTCCTTTTCAGTGAACGCCGCATCAGCAGGAATGAGCACATCATCGATTGACTTGCCATCCTCTATATCAATGCTCTCAAGGCAGTAGACGATAGGACCGCGCTTTACAGCCACATGATTGCGAGTCTCCTCGACAAGAGGATTCGACTCAAGAAGCCGGGTGCGCATATCCATATCGAACACTACTTCATCGCCGGGCTTCCACACCCTGCGCAGGGAGATATAGCTGTCAGGGGTAACACTTACAGCCTCAGGCTTACCGTTGACACTCACCGTGGCTTTATCGCACCATGAAGGCACACGGAGATTCAGGGTGATATCCTCTTTCTTAGGTGTCTCTACAAATTTCAGCACCACTTTGCCGTCATAAGGATAACCTGTGTGCTGGGTCACAGCAAGAGGACGCTTCTTGCCGAGAGACGTGCGCAGCTCGCTATCCCCATAAAGGTTACACCACAGGGTGCTGTCATTAACCGTATATGCGTAGTTCTGAGCTTCACAGATTGTACGGAGCGTATTGGGCGGACAGCAGAAACAGCTTATGTACTCCTCGCGGGTCTTGGGCCAGCGGAGAGTATAGGGAAGATTATCGCTCATACGGAGCGGATTGGTGTAGAAATACCGCTTGCCGTCAAGACTGACACCGCTGAGCACACTGTTGTAAAGAGCGGTCTCCACTATGTCGGCATATCTGGCATCGCCGGTCGACTCAAGCATGCGCCAGTTGAACAGCATATTACCGATATTGGCACATGTCTCGTTGTGGGCTGTGCTGTTAGGGAGCTGATAGGGACGGCCATAACTCTGGTGCACCTTCTGTATGCTGTCAGGCTCATAGCATGTACCGTCGGGTGATGTGCCGTCATAGAGCGCACCACATGCTCCTGTGATATACATCTTACGGGTCACAATGTCGTTCCATATACTTGTGAGGTTCTTCATCAGCTGCTCCTCACCGGTCTCGGCATACAGGTCAGCCACTCCCGCATAAAGATAATTTGCACGGACAGCGTGACCCATGGCATTGTACTGGTCGCGGAACGGAATACGGTCCTGATTGTCGTCAGTGCCGTTCTCGACCAGCCCGCGTATGTTGATAAGATTGTTGGCAAAATCGAGGTAACGCGGATTGCGTGTCTCACGATACATCTCCACCACACCCATATAATGCGAGGGACATATGGCATTGCGGGCAAGCTCAGCGGAAGCTGTCTCATAAAAATGGCACAGAAAATCAGTAGCCTTGACCGCAGCATCAAACAGCGTTGTCTTGCCGGTGGCTCTCTTATGAACAATACCCGCCATCATGAGATGTCCGAGATTGTAGGTCTCGAAGTTAAGACGATTGGCAAACGCGCCTTTCTCATCTTCGGCTCCCACCTTGGTGCCAACCACGGTCTGATCCTTATGGAAAGCATGAGTATCGACCCCGCGGTTGCGCTCGTCAATGATCACAGGTGTATGGATATACCCATCCTCCCTCTGCGCCTTGACCACCTGTCCGATAAACTTATCCATCAGGGCATCAAGTTCGGGGTCTTTGTTGACAGCATACACAGCCGCCACCGCCTCAAGCCACTTGTACATATCGCCGTCGTGGAAAGGTGGCCCCCAATGCTCTCCGGGACAGGTGCCGGCAGCAATCTCAAAGTTGCGGAAACCGTGAGAAACGTCAGGATTGTTCCAAGTGTCCCACATGCTTTGAAGAGAAGTACCGCTATATACATTAAAACGCTCTCCCCAAAATCCTCCGGTCCATTTCACAGCTCCGAGAGGGGTATTGCTCATTACAGCATGCCGACTGCGGGAAGTGTCAGTAAGTCCGTTAGATTGCGCTGATAAACCAAGCGAAATGACTGCGCCAGCCAATATGGCAGTAAATTTTTGATACACAACAGAATGGGATTAGAATTAAGTTTTATTACCGCAAAGTTAGTTAAAATTAATTATTTCAGCAACTTTAATAGCAACATATTTTACTTATTACAATAAGTCAGGCTACAATAAATTCAATAAGAACCCCTAATACAAACAGCATGGATGCGCATCATAAACCATTCCGAAACGCACCGGCAAGTAATCACTGAAAATATTCCGAATGATCAAACCATTTGTATTTATTATTGGACGTTGGT
Organism: Duncaniella freteri; assembly: GCF_004766125.1. NCBI lineage: Bacteria > Pseudomonadati > Bacteroidota > Bacteroidia > Bacteroidales > Muribaculaceae > Duncaniella > Duncaniella freteri. Next base: position 1,824,192 of record NZ_SJSA01000001.1, on the reverse strand, counting down.
TTACACATTTGATGTTTCTGTTAACATTTTACCTTGTGTTAATACAGGATTCACTACCTTTGCATAAGTAAAAACCCATAATTTTATCTCATAAATAAAATATACAGAGGGAATGAACTTTTTAGAATCCTTAAATGTTAAATTTAAGATTCTGATTGTTAAAAAGTTCATCCCATTATTTATTATCACCAATTTTTCTTTGATTATGCCTAATAAATACATGACATTACGGAGCGCAAAGTTTTGGTCGATCATTGCCATAATAGTAATTGCAGCAGGGATTGCCCTATACTTCACTTTCCGCTCTAAGAAAGTGGAAAACATACTTCCCACTGTGGAGGTTGAGACTGTGACCACCGACAATGTAAACATATACGGCGAATATGTAGGCAAAATCCGAGCCCAACAGTTTGTCGAAATCCATGCCCGCGTGGAAGGCTACCTTGAGAACATGCTCTTCAAGGAGGGCTCTTATATAAAGAAAGGACAGACATTGTTTGTCATAGACCCCCGCTTGTATAAAGCTAATGTCGACAAAGCGCGTGCCCATGTCAACAAGGCGCGTGCCAACAAGCAGAAAGCGGAGCGCGACCTCAACCGCATAAAGCCTCTCTATGCACATAACGCGGCATCCCAGCTCGATCTTGACAACGCTACAGCAGCCTATGAGATATCCAAAGCCGAACTCGCCGTAAGTGAGGCAGATCTGACACAGGCTCAGATGACCCTTGGCTACACTCAGGTGACATCACCCATATCAGGTTTCATATCCGAGCGTGTAGCCGACATAGGCACACTCGTCGGTCCCGGCGGTGGCAAATCACTGCTCGCAACCGTGGTGAAAAGCGACACTGTAAGAGTTGACTTCTCAATGACCGCTCTCGACTATCTGCGCAGCAAGGACAGGAATGTCAATCTCGGAGGCGCGGACTCCACACGGAAATGGAACTCGTTTGTGACCATCACTCTTGCCGACGGCTCCGTATATCCCCACCGAGGGCTTGTGGATTTCGCTGATCCTCAGGTCGATCCGAAGACAGGGACATTCTCCGTCCGTGCTGAGATGCCTAATCCCGACCGCAGCCTCCTGCCGGGAGAATTCACCAAAGTGAAAGTCCTTCTTGATGTCAGGGAACATGCCGTGGAAATCCCTAACAAAGCCATGGTGATCGAGAAAGGCGGTGCATATATCTATGTGGTACGCCCCGACAGCGTTGTAGAGAAACGCTTCATTGAGATAGGACCGCAGGTAGGGAACAGCACTATAGTAGAACGCGGTCTTGCCAAAGGTGAAAAAATAGTAGTGGAAGGTTATCACAAACTCTCCCACGGAATGAAAGTAAACCCTGTCGCAGCCCCTGTCAAAGAGGGGGAGACTGAGACAGAAACATCATCAGCTGACAATGCTGACATAGGAAAGGAGGGCTGACATGAAGCGCAATTTCTTTTTAGAGCACCCTGTATTCTCGATAGTAATATCGATCGTCATATTCATAATCGGAGGCATAGGGCTGGCAATGCTTCCTGTGGACCAGTATCCTCAGATTGTCCCCCCGGTGGTCAAGATAACAGCCTCCTATCCCGGAGCGGATGCCCAGACAGTGACACAGGCCGTAGCCACACCCATAGAACAGGAGCTCAACGGCACACCGGGCATGATATACATGTCATCGTCAAGCTCCAATTCCGGAGGCTTCTCTGCCCTCGTGACCTTTGATATAGACACGGACCCCGAGCTCGCAGCCGTAGACATCCAGAACCGTGTGAAAAAAGCAGAATCACGACTCCCTGCCGAAGTGGTACAGAACGGCATATCGGTATCCAAGGAGACTGCAAGCCGCCTTATGACCATCACGATACTCTCGTCCGACCCGAAATTTGACGAAGTGTATCTCAGCAACTACACCACGCTCAACGTTCTCGACCCCCTGCGCCGCATCCCAGGAGTAGGAAGTGTGAGCAATGTCGGAAGCCGCTACTATGCCATGCAGATATGGGTGGCACCCGACAAGCTTGCCGACCTGGGGCTCACGGTAAAGGACATACAGTCGGCACTCAAGGACCAGAACCGCGAATCGGCAGCCGGAGTGCTCGGCCAGGCTCCTGCCACTGACATCGATCTCACAATGCCTATCATTGCCCGCGGAAGGCTTTCGACTGTAGCGGAATTCGAGGACATAGTGATACGTGCCGACGCCAATGGGTCAATAATAAGGCTAAAGGATGTGGCACGAGTGTCGCTTGAAGCGTCAAGCTACTCCACCGAGAGCGGAATCAACGGAGGCAATGCCGCTGTGCTCAACATCAACATGCTCCCCGGCTCCAACGCCATGGAAGTGGCCGATGCAGTAAAAAAGGAGATGGAGATCATAGCCAAAGGTTTCCCTGAAGGCATAACCTACGAGATACCTTTCGACATGACCACTTATATATCCGAGTCGATCCATCATGTGTACCGGACATTCTTCGAGGCACTGGTGCTGGTGATCCTTGTGGTGTTCCTGTCGTTGCAAAACTGGCGTTCAACCCTCATCCCCATCATTGCTGTGCCGATATCGCTTGTCGGGACTTTCGGCGTGATGCTTATATTCGGATTCTCGCTCAACATGCTCACTCTGCTCGGACTTATTCTCGCCATAGGCATAGTGGTGGACGACGCCATAGTGGTGGTGGAGAATGTGGACCGCATAATGAACACTGAAAAACTCTCCCCTTACGAGGCAACAGCCAAAGCCATGAGCAATCTGAGCAGCGCGCTTATAGCCATGTCGCTCGTGCTCTGCGCCGTATTCATTCCTGTGAGCTTCCTCCCCGGAATCACAGGTCAGCTCTACCGTCAGTTCACAATCACAATAGCGGTATCAGTGATCATATCCACAGTAGTGGCTCTCACGCTCTCCCCGGTGATGTGTGCCAAGCTGCTCCGTCCGGCATCAAGCAAAAAGAAAGCCAGAGTGTTCCGACTCATCAACATGTGGCTTGCACGCGGCAACAACTTCTACTGCCGTATGATACGCAAGGCGCTCTCTTACCCCAAACGCATGTATGTGGCATTCGGAATGGCACTGATATTCATATGGCTCATGAACACACTTATGCCGCGAAGCTTCATGTCGCAGGAGGACCAGGGATACTTCACCGTGGAGCTCGAACTCCCCGAGGGCGCAACAATAGAGCGTAGCCGCGAAGTGACCGAGCGGGCCATCGCATACCTGACCGATGATCCAGATGTGGAATACGTGCTCAATGTCACAGGCTCATCACCACGAGTAGGCACCAATCCCGCCCACACTCAACTCACTGTGATACTCAAGCCCTGGGACGAACGCTCCACCGAGAGTATCTCCGAGATACGCGAAAGGGTGCGTGCACATCTGTCGACCTATCCCGAGAGTGAAGTATTCATCTTCTCTCCCGCCATCATCCCCGGATTAGGCTCGTCAGGAGGTTTTGAAATGGTGCTCGAAGCACGAGGAGACGCCTCCTACAGCGATCTGCAACAGGCAGTCGACACCCTTAAGCACTATGCGGCGATGTGTCCTGAGGTATCGGGGCTCTCTACATCGATGCAGGCCGACATACCTAAACTATACTTCGATGTGGACCGCGACCAGGCCAAAATGCAGGGCATCCCGGTAAGCGACATCTTCTCCACAATGAAAGCTTTCACCGGATCGATATATGTCAACGACTTCAATATGTTCAACCGCATATACCGAGTGTACATCCAGGCAGAAGCTCCCTACAGGTCCAACAAGGAGAATCTTAACCTCTTCTTCGTAAGAGGAGCCGACAACGCCATGGTGCCTATATCTTCGCTCGGCACATCCCACTTCACTACCGGTCCCGGCACAATGTCGCGATTCAACATGTTCAATTCAGCGACTATCTCCGGCGAAGCATCCCACGGCTATAGCACCGGGCAGGCTATGTCAGCTCTTGAGGAGATAGTCAGGACCAAACTTCCCGAGAACATCGGTGTGGAATGGAGCGGACTGTCATACCAGGAGAAACATGAAAACGGCAACACCGGACTGGTGCTCGGACTCGCATTCCTGTTTGTGTTCCTATTCCTTGCCGCCCAATACGAAAGCTGGAGCGTACCCATGGCTGTGATACTGTCCCTACCGATAGCAGGGATAGGAGCATACCTGGGAATATGGATGTGCGGACTTGAAAACAACATATATTTCCAGATAGGTCTGGTGATGCTCGTCGGTCTTGTCGCGAAGAATGCCATCCTCATCGTGGAGTTCGCCAAAGAGGAGGTTGACAAAGGTGTCGATGCTGTGCATGCCGCCCTTACAGCCGCCAAGCTCCGCTTCCGTCCAATAGTGATGACATCGCTCGCCTTCATGCTCGGACTGCTTCCTCTTCTGTTTGCCTCCGGTCCGGGTTCTGCCGCCAGGCGGGACATAGGCACAGGTGTATTCTTCGGAATGCTTGTCGCCATCACGGTAGGCATAGTGTTCGTGCCGTTCTTCTTTGTCGCCATCGACAAGCTCAACCGCCGCCGCTCCACTTTCCGTATTCCTAACCCAACACGTTTATTGAAAAAGAAATGAAAGCTGCATCATACATACTTCTGGCATCAGTGCTGACGGTCATCAGCTCCTGCTCCGGCGTAAAGAATCTTTCAAAGCCGGAGCTGGCAATGCCTGCCACATACACTCCCGAGTCGCCTAACGACTCCCTGACTATCGCCGATATGGCATGGTGGGAATTCTACGCCGACGAACCTCTGCGTAAGATAATAACCAAAACACTTGAAAACAACCGCGACCTGCTCAAGGCGGCTGCCCGCGTAGAACAGATGAGGAAACTTTACGGAATTGAGAAAGTCAACCTCACTCCTGAAGTCACAGGTCTGCTGAGTGCCGATCATGAGACCAACAATTACGGAGGCAACGGTACAAAAAAAGATCCTGAATACGACCTAAAAGTATCAGTAGGATGGGAAGTGAACCTATGGGGGGCACTATCCTGGGCACGCAAACAGAGCGGAGCCAAATATCTCGCCTCGGTAGAGGACATGAGAGCCATGCGCATGACACTCGTGGCAGAGGTAGCAGAGGCTTATTTCCGGCTAATAGCCCTCGACAATGAACTTGACATCGTGAAGCAGACCCTCGTGACACGCAAAGAGTCACTGGAACAGGCCCGCCTGCGATTCGAAGGCGGACTTACCTCCGAAACAGTGTATCAGCAGGCAAAAGTGGAATACGCCTCTACAGCGTCACTCGTCCCCAACCTTGAGCGACAGATATCAGTGGCCCGCAATGCCATCACTCTGCTCATGGGCGAATATCCGGCGCAGGAACTGGAACGCTCCACTCTTTACCTCAACGAGACTCTCCCGGCAAAACTTCCGCTCGGAATTCCGTCCACACTTCTGAGGCGCAGACCCGACATACGTTCTGCCGAGCAGTCACTCGCCGCAGCTCTCTCAGGCGTAGGCCTTTCGTATGCCGACCGCTTCCCCAATCTACGCATCAGCCTCTCAGGAGGCCTTGAGAATGACGAATTATCATCATTCTTCAAGTCCCCTTTCTCCTACGCTATCGGCTCCATCACCGGGTCCATACTCGACTTCGGACGAAAGAAGAAAAAATATCAGGCATCTATCGCTGCCTACGAACAGGCACGCTACACCTATGAGCAGTCAGTGCTACAGGCATTCACCGATGTAAACAATGCCATAGTGACCTATAAGCGCGTATATGAAGCTGCCGCCCTGAAAGCGGAGCTACGTGACGCCGCAAGCAAATATGTACAGCTCGCTCATGTGCAATATAAGGGTGGCACCCTCAATTACATTGACGTGCTTGATGCGCAGCGTCGCTACTTTGATGCGCAGATAAGCCTCAGCAATGCACTTCGTGATGAATACCTCGCTGTAGTGGCTCTGTACAAAGCTCTCGGAGGTGGATGGGACATGCTTCAGGATGACAAGAACAATACCAAAGAATCATAAGTTATTATATATGTAAGCAATTTTTTCGGACAATTATGAGAACGTTCTGGATATTCACAACCTTTGTAGCGATATTCATACTTGCAGTGTGGATGTTTGCCGAACGCGTCGTACAGCGCACTCCGGAACTCAAACAGCAACCACACATAACGGAAGTGCACGGAAACCACGGTGAGATATCACTGTCCGATCTGAAAGGCAAATATGTGCTGGTGAACTTCTGGGACTCGCACAATGCTGTATCCAGGATCGCCGCAGGGGAGTATGACCGCTTCTTCCGTGACAACAAGCACAAGAACATCCAGCTTCTCTCAGTCAATACCGACGATAACCTCAAACTGTTCAACGAGATAGTGCGAAATGACGGTCTCGACTCTCTCACACAGTTCCATATACGCAACGTCAAGGCGCACGGCATATCACCCGGATACCATCCCGAAGGTGGATACTCCTCCTATCTCATCAACCCTGCGGGCAAAATCATAGCAGTCAACCCGTCGATACAGACTATAAAAAAAATAATCAACCTATAAAATTTCAGTAAAATTCTTGGCAGTTTGAATTATTAGATATAATTTTGCCGACAGAAATACGACAAAATGAGAAATATGCTCAACAATCAGAACTATTGGTGGCGCATCGGTAAAGATTATCGATGGCATTATCGCACACATATATAGTTAGCGATCACAAAAGCATTTTCCTGAAAAGATATCCAAGAGGAGCCATCGATGATACATCGGCGGCTCCTCTTTTTTATAAAAATTTTTAACCCTTCAAGACTCGCCGGTATGGCGGATACATGAGACTATGACACAATTTCATTCACTCCTTCCTGTAGATGAGGAAGGCTATTACGGACATTTCGGAGGCGCATACATCCCGGAAATTCTCCAACAGAACATCCGGCTCCTCCGCGAAGCATTCTACAGATATGCAGCCGACAAGGAATTCAATCAAGAGCTTGACACCCTGCTACGCGACTATGTAGGCCGCCCCACCCCACTCTACCGGGCAAACAGGCTGAGCGAACGTTACAACACCAATATCTATCTCAAACGAGAGGATCTCAATCACACAGGTGCCCACAAAATCAACAATGCTCTCGGCTCTGTGCTTCTCGCCAAGCGCATGGGCAAGCACCGCATAATAGCTGAAACCGGGGCCGGACAGCATGGTGTCGCCACGGCAACAGCATGTGCGCTTATGGGAATGGAATGCACCGTGTTCATGGGCGCAACCGATGTGGCACGACAGAAACCTAACGTTGACCGCATGCTTATGCTCGGGGCTAAAGTCGAATCCGTCAAAAGCGGCAGCAGCACCCTCAAGGACGCCACTAACGAGGCTATAAACTACTGGTGCTCCAATCCCGACACCTTCTACGTGATAGGCTCGACCGTAGGACCTCATCCATACCCCGAGATGGTGGCACATTTCCAGTCGGTGATATCAAGTGAGATACGCAGTCAGCTCCTTTCGCAGACCGGATCGGAACTACCTGACTATGTGATAGCATGCATAGGAGGAGGCAGCAATGCTGCCGGAGCGTTCTATCATTTCATAAACGAGCCATCGGTACGACTGATTGCAGCCGAAGCAGCCGGACTCGGAGTGGATTCCGGACACACCGCCGCCACCATGACGTTAGGCACGGAAGGCATCCTGCATGGGTCAAGAACATTGGTCATGCAATCCGAAGACGGCAATGTGATCGAGCCTTATTCAATTTCCGCAGGGCTGGATTATCCCGGCGTAGGTCCCCTTCACTCCTATCTTGCAACATCCGGACGCAGCCAAGTGCTCGCCATCACTGACCGCCAGGCTCTCGATGCCGCTTTCCGTCTCTCACGAATCGAAGGTATAATCCCGGCTCTTGAATCGGCTCACGCTCTCGGGGTCCTTGATGTAAAGAGATTCAAGCCCACCGACACTGTTGTGATCAATGTCTCCGGCCGTGGAGACAAGGATATGCTCACATACATGCAAGATGAATGTTAGAAATATAAAAGAGCGGAGACAACAGTAAGGACTTGCTGTCTCCGCTCTTAAATTTTTTACTCAAAGTTAATACAACATATCAGGCATTAACCATACTGTATGGTTCCGTCAGCATTGCGGTAGAGATCGAAACTCTTTTCGTACTGGTCCATCGCACGAAGGCTCATACCCATGCTTGAGAAGCCTCCATCGTGGAAGAGATTCTGCATTGTCACCTTACGGCTGAGGTCGGAGAACATCATGATGCAGTAGTCGGCACATTCTTCAGCTGTAGCGTTGCCTAAGGGGGACATACGGTTGGCGAAGTCCATAAGCGAGTCCATGCCTTTCACGCCACTTCCGGCTGTGGTGGCTGTGGGTGACTGTGAAATGGTGTTGATTCGCACATGCTTCTCACGGCCATAGATATATCCGAAACTGCGTGCTATAGACTCAAGAAGAGCCTTGGCATCAGCCATATCGTTGTATCCGAACATTGTACGCTGAGCAGCGATGTAGCTGAGAGCCAGAATGCTTCCGTACTCTGCAATAGCATCAAGCTTCTTTGCAGCCTGAATCATCTTATGGAAAGAGATGGCTGAGATGTCGAGTGTCTTGCCAAGCAGATCATAATCGATGTCGTCATACAGACGCTTCTTTCTCACATTGGGTGACATGCCTATAGAGTGGAGAACGAAATCGATCTTGCCTCCAAGCACTTCCATAGAACGCTGGAACACCATCTCAAGATCTTCGATATTGGTAGCATCGGCAGGGATCACCTCTGCATTAAGCTTCTCGCCAAGCTGGGATACCTCACCCATACGCACAGCAACAGGTGTGTTGCTAAGAGTAATGATCGCACCCTCCTCAACGGCCTTCTCAGCCACTTTCCAGGCGATACTCTTGTCGTTAAGCGCGCCGAATATCACACCACGCTTACCTTTCAAAAGATTATAACTCATATCTTCTAAATTTAATGTATGCAAGCTCTCTTTTTTGTTGAAACAGTTGTTTAGAAAACAAGTCACTAAAGCACAGGGATTTATCGACTTTATTTTCACGGTATTACCGCTTGCAATATGAATTTTTGACTTATTTTTCGGTGCAAAGGTACAAAAAATTTCTCAACTCCGCTTACCTGACTGCCCGCGATTACCCACAATAGATGCAAAATTATCTATCGACCACTGTACGAGCGGAGCCAAAGCAGGAATGAGGGTACGCCCTGAAGGTGTCAGGGAATATTCCACTCTCGGAGGGACCTCAGCATATACCTTGCGACATACAAGCCCGACTGATTCAAGATTCTTAAGCGTGGATGTCAGCACCTTAGGAGATATGTCCTCAAGCACACGACTTATCTCACCAAATCTCATCGGCGACTCCTCCGCTAGAATATGCAACAGAAGTATCGACCATTTTGATGAGAAATGAGATATCACATTCCGTACAGGGCAATGCTCCGCATCGGAATATTTTTTTAATTTTTCTTTAACTTCCATATAATTGATTCTCAAAAAATCTTACCTGAAGGATAGTGACTTTCAAACCGGTAACATATTGCATTACAAATAAATATAGATTAACTTTGCACTATCATTCAGAAAGTAATTTCTGATAACAAAGTTACTATCCATTCACTTAAAATCCAAATAAACATAGAACTATGAACAAAGTACAAATTATCAACCAGGGAAAAAACTACACACATGCCTCGGCAGGAAACATTAGTGCTTTCGATGGAAAATCTTTTTTCAAGGATTGCACCGGAGCCACGTCATGTGAGATCTCATTCGGCACCCTTCCCCACGCAGCAGAAGTGCCATTCTTCCACAGCCATCGCAAAAACGAAGAGAACTATATAATACTCAGCGGATCAGGACGATTTCAGGTTAATGACGATGTGTTCGATATCTCCGAAGGTTCGGTGGTAAGAGTATCAACCGACTGCGACCGCAACCTCAAATGCACATCATCGGAACCGATGATCTATATATGTATCCAGGCTGCGGAAGGTTCACTCGGGGACCACACCATGACCGATGCCGACATCACCGAACGCCAAAATCTATTATAATCATTATTTTTGCTCCGGAGTGTTAAACTATCGTGTTTTTTCGGTACTTTTGCAATATTACACAATGACCGCTATATAATACCGATGAACACTATCAAATCAATTATCCTATCAGCCTGCATGGCTGTAAATCCTATAGTCATATCTGCATCCGGACAGACTGCTGATAAAAATATAAACGAGTACGGCACCGAGTGGCAATGGAACGAGGGCACCATCGAAGTGGAATCGCCCCAACGTGCCCCCGGACAGAAAAGTGTCCTGGGACTCGCACTTCCGGCTATGGAGTCAGTAAGAGTTGGCTTCGTAGGTCTCGGAATGCGAGGCCCGGGTGCCGTGGAACGTTTCACCCACATTCCCGGAGTCGAAATCAAGGCTCTGTGTGATTATGAACAGACAAGAGCGGAGGACTGCCAGAAGTATCTCGAAAAAGCGTCTCTGCCCAAAGCTGACATCTATTACGGAGAAAACGGATATGAGGAATTATGCAAGCGTCCCGACATAGACCTTGTATACATAGCCCCGGACTGGCTGCATCATGCCCCAATAGCCAAATGCGCCTTACGCAACGGCAAGAACGTAGCCATCGAAGTGCCGTCGGCTATGACTCTGAATGATTGCTGGGAACTGATCGACCTAAGCGAGAAGCATCAGAAACATTGCATGATACTTGAAAACTGCTGCTATGACTGGTTTGAGATGAACACACTCAACATGGCACAGCAAGGAGTGTTCGGAGAAGTGATCCGTGCCCAGGGAGCATATATACACGATCTAAGTCCATTCTGGAAACATTATTGGAAAAACGGAGAGAACGACAAACTCGGATGGCGTCTGGACTACAATATGCGCCATCGTGGCGACGTATATCCCACCCATGGACTCGGACCTGTTGCACAGGCTCTGAACATCCATCGCGGCGACCGCATGAAAACCCTTGTAGCCATGGACACAAAGTCGGTCAACGGTGCGGCACTCGTAACTGAGCTGACCGATTCGGTGTGCAGCAACTTCCGCAACGGCGACCACACTACGACCCTTATACGCACAGAGAACGGTAAAGTGATAGAGATACAGCACAATGTGATGACTCCTCAGCCCTACAACCGTCTCTATCAGCTTACAGGCACAAAGGGTTTTGCCAACAAGTATCCCATGGAAGGATATGCTCTGGGCAAACAGCAGCTCGCTGACGCAGGGGTGAAAGTCGATATCGAGGACCTCTCTGCCCACTCGTTCCTCAGCGGAAAGGAAAAAGAAGCTCTTATAGAGAAATACCGCCACCCGATCCTCATAAAATACGGAGAAATGGCAAAAGAGGTAGGCGGACACGGAGGGATGGACTTCATAATGGACGCACGCATGATATACTGCCTACAGAACGGACTCCCTCTCGACATGGATGTGTATGACCTGGCAGAATGGTGCTGCCTTGCCGAACTCGGTTCACTCTCCATGGACCACAACAGTGCTCCTGTCGCAATTCCCGATTTCACACGAGGCGACTGGAACAAGACCAAAGGCTACAGCCATGCTTTCGCATCACCCGAACAGGAGGAGGCTTCAATGAAGAAAGCTATCGCATTTACTGAAAGCCTTAAGGCAAAAGCATTGAAAAACAAAGGCAAAAAATCCAAATCAAAGAAATAGACCCATGTGGATACTGTAATATGAAGCCATTGAACGAAATAGTGTCGCACTTCGGCATAAATGCCAATGATAACGACATCCGCCACTTAGGCGACGGTCTTATCAACGACACCTACAAGGTAACCTCCGTACAGGCAGGTGACAATTCCGTCTACGTGCTACAGCGCATCAACCATCACATATTCAAAGATGTTGACAAGCTGCAAAGAAACATTGAAATTGTCACTCGTCATATCCGATGCCGCCTTGAAGCCCAAGGGGTGAAAGATCCCGACCGCAGAAGCCTCAGATTTCTTCACACTCAAGACACAGGTAAGACCTACCACTTCGATGGAGAGGACTACTGGCGTATGATGGTGTTTATCGACAACACTTTCACACGCAAGGCAGTGACTCCTGATAACGCTTACCGGACAGGGACCGCCTTCGGTGAGTTTCAGTATATGCTGTCGGACATAACCGAGGTGCTTGATGAATCTATCCCTGATTTCCACAATATGGAGTTCAGGCTCACGCAGTTCAGGGATGCTGTCAATAGTGACATTGCCGGAAGAGCATCCGGGGTCAGTGACATCATCGGAGAACTTGAACACAGATCCGAACATGCCTGTCTTGCCGAGAGGCTGCATCGTGAAGGCAAACTACCCAAACGCATATGCCACTGCGACACCAAGGTCGACAATATATTATTCGATCAGGAAGGCAATGTGGTATGCGTGATCGATCTTGATACAGTGATGCCGTCGTTCGTATTCTCGGACTTCGGAGACTTCCTGCGCACAGCCGCAAACACCGGCAAGGAAGATGATCCTGACACTGCCAATGTGGAGTTCAATATGGATGTGTTCCGGCAGTTCGCCAAAGGATACCTTGAAAGCGCAGGATGTTTCCTCACCCCGCTTGAGATAAAGCTCCTCCCCTATGCCGCCGAACGATTCGCCTATATGCAGGCTATAAGATTTCTCACCGATTATCTCAATGGCGACACTTATTATAAGACAGAATATCCGGAGCATAACCTTATAAGAGCGAAAGCCCAGTTTGCACTGCTAAGATCCATAGAGTCGAAAATCGACGAAATGACCGATCACATACATAATCTGACGCACGTATAACAATCATGCCTTATACCAAAACCCTTTTCACCGAATAAACATTTCGGTATCGGTTGCCGGTTATGCCAATAATCCGTACCTTTGTACCCCTAAAAAACAACGGTATGAAGGACGGGGATCTCGGACGTGACAAGATTGATTTCGGCAATGGGAAAATCAGCAAAGTTTTCCTTGCCTTATTCTTTCCTACTCTTGTGGGAATGATATTCAATTCGGCACTCACAATAATCGACGGCGTTTTCGTAGGGCAAGGCGTCAATGCCGACGGCATTGCATCTGTCAACATTGTAGCACCATTGTTCATGGTCGCTACCGGGATAGGACTGATGTTCGGCATCGGCTCATCGGTCATAGCAAGCATACGCCTGTCAGAGGATAATGTCAAAGCCGCACGCATAATACTGACACAGGCATTCATTGTAGGGCTGCTCATCATAAGCCTCATAATCATAGGATGCACCTGCTTTTCAGAAAATGTGCTTCAGCTGCTCGGATGCAGTGACCGTCTGCTCCCCTATGCCACGGACTACCTGCTGTGGCTACAGCCGGGACTGTTCTTTCTCTTCATACAATGCGTAGGGATGATGCTGATCCGTCTTGACGGATCTCCGAAATATGCCATGTGGGTACAGATAATAGCAGCGGTCATCAATATCGTACTCGACTGGTATATGATATTCCCCCTCGGCTGGGGCGTGATGGGTGCCGCTCTCGCCACATCAATAGCATGCACTATAGGAGGATTGCTTGTGTTGTCATATTTCATATGGTTCCACGACCGCCTAAGGTTCTACAGGCTGAAAATGTCGGTGACCTCACTGCTTCTGACTGTTCGTAACGCACGCTATATGATGAAGATCGGCTCTGCCACATTCATCACCGAACTTGCCATGAGCGTGATGATGCTCACAGGCAACTATATGTTCATGTCAATGCTTAATGAGGAGGGTGTGGCAGCCTATGCCATAGCCTGCTACCTGTTCCCTCTGGTATTCTCCATAAGCAATGCAGTAGCACAGTCAGCACAACCCATCATCAGCTATAATTACGGTGCACACAATGCCTGGAGAGTAAGCCGCGCCCTGCGCGTGTCGCTCTACACCGCCATGATATGCGGCACCATAGTGGCTTCCGGATTATGGACAGCCGACCACATAATAGTATCCATGTTCCTAAGACCTGACGAAGCCGCCTATCCGTTGGCAATAAACGGACTGCCGCTATTCTCGACATGTGCCGTGTTCTTCGCAATCAACATAGCATTCATCGGTTACTATCAGAGCATCGAACGGGTCGTGGCTTCGACATTCTACACCCTGCTACGCGGTGTGATCCTCCTCGTGCCGTGCTTTATAATCCTTCCCCGAATCATCGGGGTTGCGGGGCTGTGGCTATCCATTCCGATGGCTGAGCTGCTCACAAGCATGATAATCGGCATTAACTATATAAGACTCAGGATTTCGCATAAACGTCACGCAATCCGTGCTTAATCCGGACAACGGATATCGACCACAACGTCAGCCTCCGTAATCTCCCTTACCACCCTGCATGGGGAGCCTAAAGCAAGTACCCCCGAGGGTATGTCCTTAGTGACAAGACTTCCGGCTCCTATCACAGAGCCATCGCCTATTGTGACACCCGGCAATACGGTGACTCCGGCTCCTATCCACACATTCGACCCGATTGTCACCGGAGCCGAACGCATTATGCCTTCGTTCCTTTGGCGAAAGTCAAGTGCATGGGTTATGGTGCAGATTGATGTGTTGGGACCGATAAACACATTGTCACCGATCCACACCTCCGCCTCATCAAGAATAGCCACATTGAAGTTGCATATAAGATTGTCACCCACATGGATATTATATCCTATGTCACACCGGAACGGACTATTGATGATGAACCTGTCACCTATCTCTCCGAACAGATCTCTGATTATGGATTCCCGCTCAGACTTATTTTCAGGAGATATACTATTCAGGCTGAAGCAAAGTCGGGATGCCCTTCCGAGAGCATTTCCTATCTCTGTGGCAAACCCATTGTGCCATGCCCCTGACGCCATTAATTCAAGACTATCCATAAATCATATTTTTATCATATTATAAACTAAAGAACTTTCACATGCGCTTTTTCGGCTGAAGGTTCAGACGATACTGCGCCGTGAAAAGCACATAGCGCGGAAGAGTGTTGGAATAGGATACAGAACGTCCTGAGGCTGTCACTGAATAATAAACGTTTGAAAGACTCTGGAGAATGTCGAATCCCTTGACAGTGAATACCCACTTGTTCCCCTTCGGAGTGTAGGAAGCACTGAGATTCCACATGGCATCGGTGGTGTCAAGCTCCCTTGAACCATAGCCACGCCGGGTATAGAAATTAAGATCGGTGTTGATCCGGAAGCCGCCGGGAAGAGTGCACATACCTGTCAGCCCATAGCTGACATGGACCGAATTCACATTATTGGCACCTTCTCGTGCCGAACGTGTGCGGTTGTTGGATATATTTCCGACTATCGATACATTATGTTTAAAATTCGGGCTACGCCATCCCAGATTGACATTCTCACTTATGGCCCATGTATCGGCATAGGTCCTGGACGGGGCCGCGCCGTTGGTGCCGATCATATCCACATCATGCCTGCGGCTCAATGTCGAGGATGATGACAGAGTGAAGCATCTGTCCTTTCCGAATCCGAAGTGAACAAAGTCCGACAGCGACACATCGTTGTCACCGTTGACATTATACATACGTGTACGGCTCACGCCTGTGGATGTGTCATATGAATTACCATTGACAATCGAATTATTGGTATGACTATAACTAAGGCTCAAACTGTTTGATACCATACCTTTGCCAGAAATATTCCAGCTAACTGAATGATGGTGCACCGTTGACGATTTCAGGTCAGGATTACCCTCCGATATATAAAGAGGATTGGAATCATCCACCACATCCACCAGGCTGAGAAGCCCAGGAAGACTGGTCGACAAGGCATACTGATACGACAATGCATGCGACAGAGACTCCGTCATGAAACTTCTTTTACCGAACCTTATGTTGACAACTGCACTGGAAAACTGAAAATTGTTTTTTCTTATATTATAATTTTTACTGTCTCGCCAATAATCAAGATGTCGGTTAACAAGCCTTATCGTAGGCATTACAAATATATTAAGCTCATATCCGCTATCAAATTGTGTAACATACCTAAAATTAGACTGTAAAGAGTGATTCCTCTGACTGTTGCTTGAAGAATTACTGTTGGAAGGGTCAAAAGTCGATTCATAACCCGGGGGCAGAACACCACCGTATACCCCCATGTCGTCAAGCTTGTGAAGTGCATACATATAAGAACCGTTCTTGCCTTCCGAGTAAGATGCCTCATACACCAGATCAAGACTCACATTACGGATTCTCGCCGTATAGCCAAGCGAACCTGAGATATTGAAATCTCTGTTGGGAGATTGGTCGGTGTACTGTCGGCGATGTTCGGAGGGAACATGGTCTGCACCAAAATTTATCAAGTAGTCTTGCCAGCTGTGCGCCTTGTTTACAGAAAATCCTGACGATAGCGAGAATAAGAGTTTATCAGATGTTCCCGGCACCTTATAAATAGCTTCTGAACTGAACGATGCGTTTCCGCTCTTCCCTTCGCTATCACTTTTGCTGACATTTCTATTTATGATGGCGGCAAGCTCTTCGGGAGTGGCTGAACTGTATAGGTTCTCGATGAATTCGACTGTCGCATCCTCCATCTCCTCATTGAAGCTTGCGGAGAGCGATTTTGAAGAATTATCGTTGGAACTATAACTTCCGCTCATGCTCCCTGTGATATTCAACCGTCCGAGATCAAACATCATGGCATGAGATGTGCCAAGCCTCATATTCCGGCTTCGGTTTCCGGAATATGAATACTCATATGTATCGCCTGTATTGAAAAAATTGATTTTGTTGGCTGTTGTTGTTCGCGCATCATTGTCACCGGTGTACACAAATGACCCATGAAAGTTGTTTGCCTCATTATTGGTATCAAACGAATAGTCAAGCCCGATATTCTTATAACGGCTACGGCCCGATGGAGTAAACGATCTTCCTCCCCCCATGCTCACCACATTGTGCTCCGGACTGCTCAGGTTAAAATTATTGCCCACATTGTTCATGTTGCCTAAAAGCGTAAATCGCGAAGTGTTGCTGAACCATGAAGCAAAGAGCCTCGCTGTGTAGAGATCCTCTGTTCCATACCCCGCCTCAGAGTTGAGCAGCCATCCCATGGAATATTCCTTCTTGAGTTTTACATCCATCGTGAGATGTTTCTGTGCGTTAGGATCATCAATCCACTTTTCACGTTTTGTCTGACCACGGTACACCTCGACATTGTTTACCGTATAGGCACCGAGATTCTCAAGCATGATATTGCGGTCCTTGTCGAAGAATTCCTTACCGTTCAGAAGCAGCGACTCCACTTTCTCACCGTTCACCTTGATCTCCCCATTGCTGTTAAGCTCCACTCCGGGAAGCTGGGCTATCAGGGCATCAAGCATCGATCCTTCGGCAAGCTGAAATGCATCGGCATTGTAGACCAGCGTATCGCCTTTATGAAAGAATTTCACTTTCGAGACCACCACCTCCACCTCTCCGAGTTTATGAGGCTCACGCACGAGCTCGGTCAATGGCATCTCGCGCTTCAGTTCGCGCTTGCCCAGGCGTTCGACCTTATACACTATTGTCTGAGATGTGTATCCCGGACACCCTATCTCAAACACATAGGTCGAATCCTTGTGTTCAGTCATGAATTCGATATACGACATGTTCCGGACATGATCTGAATGGGTAAAGGCATATCTGGCTCTCGCCTTTATGGTATCACCGGGATTGCCGTCGTCATCTATCGGTATCATGAAAGCATCGATCAGGTCACGTTTGACCAACGACTCCACAATACGCCCCTCTATAAGCAGACTGTCGGGATGAACACGGCTGCCATCCACATATGAGTAACCGCCCTGGCGTGAAATACCGGACATGACCATATGTTGCGCCATCGATGCATACGTACTGACTGCCACCAGAGCAAGCGAAACAAAAATTCGCATTAAGTCACTCATTATCTGTATAATTATTTATTTAGATACAAATCTAAGCAATGAATTCGAAACCAACAAGAAATCATTGATAAAACTACATATTGTACCCCCATAAAGCATAATAAAGGATTACAATAATCGGTCCAACTCACCACCTATAAACAGAACCCAGCCATCACTTCTTAGGCTGTATGTTGAGACGATACTGCACCGAAAATAAGATGTAGCGCGGCAATGTGTTGGTATATGTTACTGTACGTCCTGTGGCTGTGACTGCATAGTGAATGTTATTAAGACGCCTGAGAAGATCAAAGCCGTCAAGAGTGAATACCCATCGTCCTCCACGCGGAGTGTAGGTGGCGCGCGCATTCCACACGGCATCAGTCGTGTCAAGCTGACGCATACCGTAGCCACGGCGTGTGTATAATCTGAAATCGGTGCTTATACCGAATCCTGCCGGGAGAGCAAATGAGCCTGTGACACCATAATTGTAATGCGTGGCATTGATATCATTGAACCCATCACGCGATGATGTGGTGCGGCGGTCCGACACCACTCCGTTCAACGATAACGAGTGCTTGCCTATCTGCCACGACACCCTTATATTCTCGCTTAGAGTACGTGTATCCACCTTTGACGGAGCCGGCTCCATTCCGTCAGTACCCACCATATCCACACTATGTATATTGCCAGCCACAGTAGCCGATGACAACGTAAATTGCTTTCTTCTGCCAAACTGAAGATTAAACACATTCTCGGCTTTTAAGGAATTGTTCCCGCTCACATTATAGGTCTTGTTGTAACGTACACCTGTAGTCTTGTCATAGTAATATCCCCTCACCAGAGCATTGTCAGTGACAGAAAAGTCCACTGTCACAGTATTGCTCATATAGTTTTTAGGCGATATCATATAGAACAGCCCCATTTTATACGTATGAGAGTTTTTAAGGTCAGGATTGCCGACTGATATGTTGAGAGGATCGGAAGTGTTGGTCACATCCACCAAATGCAGCAGATCAGGTGTGCCTGTGTCAAGACCATATTTCAGTGTCAGAATCTGCATTGCCGATTTTTTGGCAGGACCGCCCCATTGGTATCTTATCGATCCGCCAAGATCAGCTATAGAGAACAGCGCAGATGTACGGCTCACCGGATATGCCTTATTGTCACTGAAATAATGCAGATTGCTATGGAGCACACCGACATTAGGCTCAAATCTGATCTGCAAGGAATTGCCATTGGACAATTTGCCGAGATACATTAATTCAAGCGACAATGTATGCTTGTTCTCACAAAGCCGCGAAGTATAGCTGTTGCCTGCATCAAGACATGACTGATAACCCGCCGGAAGTTCCCCATACACGCCCATATCATCACCAAGACGCTCCAGGGCATACATGTAAGAGTCTCTGTCACGGTTATGGAAATTATAATCGTACTTCACCGCACCTGACAGCATACCTTTTCTCCAATTGTAACCTGTGCCGGCACGCAGTGTAAAGTCACTGTCAGGCGATCCGTAAGTGTAATTTCTCTGTCTGATACCCGCTATGGAATTATCACTATAATTTACGTTTATATCATGCCATGCCTCCGATTTGCGGGAACTGTAGCTTACCGCCATCTGGGCATATATCCGGTCAGGACTTTGAGGTATTTTATACGAAAGCATTGCGCCTCCGTTGACGCTGCCTGCCTTGTTCAGTCCGTTATTGAGTTGCCTGGAACGATTGATAATGGAGGACAGCTGTTCAGACAATCCGGTGGCATATACAGCTTCAAGTGCCTGCAACGACATTCCAGACTGCTCACTGTCAAATGTGGCCGACAGGCTCGATGACGTATTGTCTGTACGAGAATAGCTTCCGGCGACATCTGCCGAGATGCTTACTCCATTAAATTTACGTCCGAATGAATGGTTGGTACGGACCTTGAAATCCTTATATCTGTCACCGGCACTACTATAGTCGTAGGTATTACCTGTAGAGAAGAAATTTGTTCTGTCGGTCACAGTACTGCTGTTGAGTCTATTTCCCTCATATGTAATGTTACCTCTGGCAAATCTGTTACCCGACGGTACCCTATGCTGATAATTGAGCCCGGCAAGCTGATACCTGCGCGTGCCGGAAGGCATCTGCTCAGGGGTCCATGAGCTATTCTTACCCGGCTCACGGTTGTCATTCAGATTATTGATGTTACCAAGAAACACTACCTCGGTTGACGATGTGAACCATGCGGAAAACAGTCTGCCCATGAAACGTGACTCTGTGCCATAACCAGCCTGTGCATTCGCTATCCACCCAATCGAATACTCCTTTTTGAGCTTCACATCCATTGTGAGACGCTTGGGAGCATTAAGATTATCGTGAAACTTCTCCATCAACGAATGCCCGCGATACACCTCAACATTCTTAACCGTATAAGCTCCTATATTCTGAAGCATTATATTATTGTTGCCGTCAAAGAAATGTTTGCCATTGAGCAATAATGACTCCACAAACTCACCGTTGACAGTGATCCGTCCGTTATCACTGAGCTCCACACCAGGCAGTTGCGATATGAGAGCATCAAGCATCGATCCATCGGCGAGCTGAAATGCATCGGCATTGTACACTATGGTGTCGCCACGGTGATAGAATTTGATCTTTGAGGCTGTGACCTCGACCTCACGCAGCTTGTGGGGAGCACGGTCGAGATATATGTCAGGAATATTTCTCGTATCCTCACGATCGCCTACATTCTCCACCTTATATACAACAGTCCGGGGTGTATATCCTTCACATCCCACCTCAAAAACATACACCGAATCCTTCCTTTCCACGAGGAATGAAATACGGGCAAAATCATTTATAACACCGTCACTGAACATCGAATTGCTCTTGTTCCATACCGTCAGAGAATCCTTGCGGTTACCGTTCTCATCAATTGTGTATACCCATGCTTCAGGCAAGTCGTTCTTGAACACCGATTCCTTAATTCTGCCATACAGAGTCAAAGGCTTCTCTTCGGCGAAAGCCATGACAGCCACTAACGATACGATGAGTAATATGAACAGTCTCGCAGTATGTAGGGGATATGTTTTCATGACATTATATTTTTATGCCATAGGTGATACTCATTTCTCACCTATGGCAATTATTATAAATCTATGTAATTAATAGTGCATATCGAACTCCTGAATTTTGACGTGCAATAAAGCCGTGAACCGTCGGGTGACACACATATATCAGAAACATTCTTATCGGTCTTGATCTTCTTGACCGGATTACCATTCCAGTCCCACACTCCTACAGTAGTGACCGGATCACCCTCAGCCTTAGATTCGCTATATACAGCATATACATAATCATCCGAGACGGCAACACATCTGAAACCATATTGTATATTATGATTCACATGAGCGATACCGTCGTCAGACACCTCTATGGGAAAATAGTTGTTGTGAGATGTACGCAATATGCTATCGCCTGTTATCTCATACGTCTCCAAAAATCCCGAATTCCGAATTATTGATGCCACTCTTTTTCCGGAACCCGACACACTGATCTCCCTACCCAATCCTTTTGGTATTACCGGTAATAATTCATCACACGAACCTATCAGAGTAACACCGTCCGCTACATCAAGCAGGCTCACAGCCTGACGTCCTGTTGGCTCCCCGTTCTCATATACCAATGACACTGCTATGACACGATCGTCAGGAGCAAGCACGATATCATTAATCGGGAAAACAGAATCCACTCTATATAGTACTTTAGGTTCATATTCAGGTGAATATCTCACAAGAAACCTGTCAGTCATACCTAAATTGAACACACCGAAATCACCAGTACTTCTGTCAATGCTCAATCCGTATGGATTCGTCAGCTCTCCTATATGCGACCGACGGTCAATGTAGCTGCCCATCTCTTCTCCTGTGGTTATGTTATACACAAACAGGCTACGTCCCCCTGCATCACCAAGCACATAGACACAGGAGTCATCCACGGCAAAACATCTTGGATTAGGCATCATATCGTCACCGGTCACATAAGTCCACTTGACATCCATAGAGTCAGGAAAATGCAATCCGGAATCAGACATCTCACCACCACTGCCATTCCTCCCCGCACAGGCTACAAAGAGCAGGCATACAAGACTTAACAGAAATCTTACTACCATCTTATCTCCGCTTTGTTATAATCAACCGCATCGGGATATTCCAATTTGCAAATCGGACATGCATACACCACCCGACAACACCTGCCATAAACAATGCAGCATATATTGGCTATTAAATTACATCTTTTCATGGCAGTACATTTATCAGAGGAATAAACAGGTTTGGATTACATTAATGAATATGAATGAAAATGTGATAATGACGTCTTTCGCAAATATACGTGTTATGAATCATTAAACCAAATAATTACGAACAAATATTACAGATTCTTATAAAACATGCTCTATAATGCAAATTTAATAGGGAAGCAATAGTTTCTCAGTACTTAAATCCCACTTAATGTGCATAACACGAAAAAGGAACAGCAGAACGAATATATATTCTGCTGTTCCTTTTATAAATAATGACTGAGAGCTGTTGCCGGACGGATGTCTCCGCCACTATACCGCTATCAACTCTCTATAGTCAGATCAATCGGCACACTTTGCCTTGATGAACTCGCGGTTGAGGCGGGCGATGTTGCTGAGCGAGATGTTCTTGGGACACTCAGCCGCACAAGCTCCGGTGTTGGTACAGTTGCCGAAGCCAAGCTCGTCCATCTTGCTGACCATGGCGCGGGCACGGCGGGCACGCTCAACCTGACCTTGGGGAAGAAGGGCAAACTGGCTTACCTTGGCACTGACGAAGAGCATTGCAGAACCATTCTTGCAAGCTGCAACACATGCACCGCAACCGATACATGTAGCAGAGTCCATTGCTATATCGGCAACCTCCTTGGATATGGGGAGATTGTTGGCATCGGGAGCTCCGCCACAATTGAACGACACGTAACCTCCTGCCTGCTGTATCTGGTCAAAGGCATTACGGTTGACCATAAGGTCGCGTATCACAGGGAATGCGGCAGAACGCCACGGTTCGATGGTGATGGTGTCCTCGTTGTTGAACTTACGCATGTGGAGCTGACAGGTGGTTATGCCCTGTACCGGACCATGGGGATGTCCGTTGATATAAAGAGAGCACATACCGCAGATACCCTCGCGGCAATCGCTGTCAAATACCACAGGCTCCTCACCCTTCTCTACGAGCTGCTGGTTGAGCATATCGAGCATTTCGAGGAAGCTGCTTCCGGTGGAGACGTTCTCCACACGGTAGTTCTTGAACGCCCCCGGTTCTTTCGGGCTACGCTGGCGCCAAATCTTGAGGTTTACATTTATATTATGTTCCATTTTGCTTCAGATAAAAAATCGGGGGATTGATTATGACTTGTAGTTACGGGTCTGAACCTTGATTTCGGTGTAGTTGAGGGGCTCTTTGAGGAGGACAGGCTTCTCATTTTCGCCGGTGTACTTCCAGCAGGACACGTACATATAGTCCTTGTCGTTACGTGCAGCCTCACCGTCAGCGAGCTGATACTCCTCACGGAAATGTGCTCCGCACGATTCGTTACGGTTGAGAGCGTCGATCGCCATCATTTTGGCTATCACGAGGAAGTCCTCAAGACGCAATGCCTTCTCAAGTTCCTGATTGAGATCGTCGGCATTGCCTACGATGCGCAGATCGGTATAGAATTCCTTACGCACTTCTTCTACCTCTTCAAGAGCCTTTACGAGACTCTTGAGTGTACGTCCCATACCTACGAGATCCCACATCACATGTCCGAGACGCTTGTGGATCTGGTCAGGGGACTTGGTGCCCTTGATGTTCATAAGCTTCTGTATGCGCTCGCGCACAGCCTTCTCAGCTTCGTCAAACTCCTTGGTGTCGGTAGTGAAGTGAGGCACCTTGATCTGATCGCTGAGATAATTCTGCATGGTGTAAGGTATCACGAAGTAACCGTCGGCAAGACCCTGCATGAGAGCCGATGCACCAAGACGGTTGGCACCATGGTCAGAGAAGTTACATTCGCCGATAGCGAAAAGACCCTTCACTGATGTCTGGAGCTCGTAGTCAACCCAGATACCACCCATTGTATAGTGGCTTGCAGGGAAGATCATCATCGGGGTGTGGTAGGGATCGTCATCAGAAATCATCTGGTACATATCGAAAAGGTTGCCGTAACGGTCACGTACCACATCCTCGCCAAGACGCTCGATAGCATACTTGAAGTCAAGGTAAACAGCATTTCCGGAACCTACACCGTAGCCAGCGTCGCAACGCTCCTTGGCTGCACGGCTGGCGATGTCACGAGGACAGAGGTTGCCGAACGCAGGATAGCGACGCTCCAGATAGAAGTCGCGGTCCTCATCGGGTATATCGGTAGGCTTCTTCTTGCCTGCACGGATAGCCTCGGCATCCTCTTTCTTTTTGGGCACCCAGATACGGCCGTCGTTACGGAGCGACTCGCTCATAAGTGTAAGCTTGGACTGGTCCTCACCATGCACAGGGATACATGTGGGGTGGATCTGAGTGAATGCAAGGTTGGCAAGGTAGGCACCCTTCTTAAATGCCTGAACTGCGGCAGAACCGTTGCAGCCCATAGCATTTGTGGAAAGGAAGAAAGCACGTCCGTATCCGCCGGTAGCGAGCACTACGGCATGAGCGGCGTAACGCTCCAGCTCGCCTGTGATGAGGTTGCGCACGATGATACCGCGGGCACGGCCGTCGATGATTACGAGATCAAGCATCTCGCGACGGTTGAATGACTTCACTGTGCCTTTCTTGATCTGGCGGTTGAGTGAAGCATAAGCTCCGAGCAGAAGCTGCTGACCGGTCTGACCCTTGGCATAGAATGTACGTGACACCTGTGCGCCACCGAAAGAACGGTTGGCAAGGAGACCGCCGTACTCACGTGCAAAAGGAACACCCTGAGCAACGCACTGGTCTATAATATTGTTGGAGACTTCGGCAAGACGGTATACATTTGCCTCGCGTGAACGGAAGTCACCACCCTTAATGGTATCGTAGAAGAGACGGTACACTGAGTCGCCGTCGTTCTGATAATCCTTAGCGGCATTGATACCACCCTGAGCTGCGATGGAGTGAGCACGGCGAGGTGAATCCTGAATGCAGAAGTTCAGCACATTGAAGCCAAGTTCGCCAAGGGTCGATGCTGCGGATGCACCTGCAAGGCCTGTACCTACAACGATGATGTCAAGGTTGCGCTTATTTGCGGGATTGACAAGTTTCTGATGAGCCTTATAGTTGGTCCACTTCTGGGCGAGAGGTCCTTCGGGGATCTTGGAATCTATCTGATATTCAGGGAGCTTTGAGGACTCGATGTCGGCATAATCATTCATGATGGGGGTAGAATCAATCATCCCCTCAAGGTTCTTTATATCTGCCATATCTGGTAATGTTATTTTTTTAATTCGGGAAAATATTAGTTCTCGCTGTAACTCACATTACATGGCACGCACAGTGAACACTACGGCCTGAATGATGAAGAGACCTACGACGATGGATGTCCACCAGAAGCTGATGCTCTTGAGGCGGGGGAGCCAGGTGTCATTGTCCCAGCCTGCGGTCTGGAACATGGACCAGAAACCGTGATTCATATGGAACCACAGTGCCACAAAGCCTATGATGTAGACAATGGGGGTCCATACCTGTGAGAACGCGATGTTGATGAATGCTATACCATCGGCAGGATGCACATATACACCATTATACATGTATTCCTCCTCAAGAATCTCAGCAAGCTGCATCTTTGCCCAGAACTGGATGAGGTGAACCACAAGGAATGCGACCACAACAATGCCGAGCACAAGCATATTCTTGGACGACCATTCCACTCCGGGAGCAGCACCGGCAATGGCATACTGGTCATTACCACGTGCACGACGGTTCTGAAGCGTGAGCCAAAGAGCGTAGAGGATGTGAATGACAAAGAGAGCTGCAAGCCCCATGGATGCTACAAGAGCGTACCAGTTGGCTCCGAGAAATTCGCACACAGCATTATAGCCCATAGGCCAGAACAGCGCGACACCATTCATCAGGCAGTGAAACGTGACAAATAGGACAAGGCAAGCTCCGGTGACTGCCATCACAAGCTTGCGCCCTATAGATGAACATGTTAACCACATAGTAGTGTTGAGTAAAAATTAAATATTTATTGATTAGTTAATAATTTGCCGAGTGTGTTCTCTTTACCTCAGGGGATTTTCACCACAAAGATAGTGTAAATCCACGTCCCACACAATATTTAAAGAAATTTTTCCGTATTTATGTCGAATATCACTGACAGTGAAAATATTTTTACGTATTTTTGCACTCGAAATCAACTTATACAACCCAGTCCTTCACGACGCAGTATCCCACACGATACAATGATAATACTCTACCGAATATACCAGATTCTGATTTTCTGCCCGCTGATAGTGGCCTCGACCATTATCACCGCCATTTTCACAGTGATAGGTTCCGCTCTTGGAGCCGGACAATGGTGGGGCTATTATCCCGAAGTGCTTTGGGGACGCATATTCTGCTGGCTGGCATTCGTCAGAGTGACCGCGAGCGGACATGAAAACATCGACAAAGACACCTCATACGTGTTCGTCGCCAACCATCAGGGTGCTTATGACATATTCTCACTTTTCGGCTACCTCGGACATAATTTCCGGTGGATGATGAAGGAAAGCCTGCGTAGGATCCCGTTCGTTGGGTGGGGATGCAAGGCTTCGGGACAGATATTCGTTGACAACTCATCCGTAAGTGCCACCCGACGCACAATGCAGGAGGCAGAGAAACAATTGAGCGGAGGAATGTCGCTCGTAGTGTTCCCCGAAGGGGCCCGCACCTGGGACGGCAAGATGCGAAAATTCAAAAAAGGGGCATATATGCTCGCCGTAGAGTTCAATATGCCGGTAGTCCCTGTGACAATTGATGGAGCATTTGATGTGCTTCCACGATTCAGGCTGCTTCCGCGTCCCGGGCACATAAGGCTCACCATACATAAACCCATACCGCCTACACCCGGAGGCCATGACCTCAACACACTTATGGAAGAGAGCCGAAAAGCAATAGCCTCAGCCATGCCTCACGACTGAACGAAACAAAAACAGCATCAGGACAGGAGGGCTTGCCTGACGACAAGGACACATAGATATCTTAAACCTATGGTCGCATCGTCTATTGCAAAGCCCTCCTGTCCTGATGCTGTAATCCCTGAGGAACTTTATTTCAAAGGTATCTTTTCCACTCTACGCTGATGGCGTCCGCCGTCAAACGGAGACTCAAGAAATTTTTCAACTATACTGATGGCTGTCACATTGTCAATGAAACGTGCCGGGAGCACAAGTACATTGGCATCATTATGACGGCGGGCAAGCTCGGCAAGCTCAACATTCCAGCATATTGCCGCACGTATTCCCTGATGTTTATTAAGTGTTATCCCTATGCCGTTGCCTGAGCCGCACAACGCAATAGCCGGATAGCACATACCCTCTTCTATTGCCTGCGCACATGGATGGGCATAATCGGCATAATCGCAACTTTCAGCCGAGAATGTGCCGAAGTCCTTGTACTCAATCTCCTGCGCCTCGAAGTAGCCCTCCAAGAGCATTTTCATTTCGTAGCCTGCATGGTCACTGCAAAACGCTACAGGTGTACCTGGTTTTATAATTGACATCTTTATATATATATAAGTTTAGAATTTTCAACAACCTGTTCAGAACATGTCGTCATCTTCATCCGAGTTGTAACGGATATGGTTGAGGGGACGCATGAGATTCACAACTTTCTGTGACCAAAACGACGCGAAGTCCTCGCTTACAGCAATGAGCGCATCATTGATCTGCGACTCGGCGGCATCACGGACCGACGATACAAAGTTGTAAAGCACCTGGAATATATCGCACAGCCCCTCCGAAATGCTTGCCCGGATCGGCGTGTCAGAATATTTCATATCCTCCTCAAACACCTCAAGGTACACATCATCCTGACCGAGCATACCCTCTATAGCGGAACGGAGTGACTCATAATGATACTCGTCAAGATAGCTGTCGATATACGGCGGCTCCTCGTCAAGAGACGGTGCCGGCTTAAGGTCGGAAGCTGTGATGTAGATACGCGGAAGCAACCTCACCATCTCAGCTATGAACGCTTGCGGATCGGACTGGGAGGCGTTTTCGATTGCGGCACAATACTCATTGCCCAACGCTACAAACGCCAATGAATTAGGGCTTAACTGCATTTCCAGATAACGGTTTGGGGATATATAGATTGAATGTCTTGATATAATCGTAGACCCCTGAAGGGAGAAAATAGTTCATGTCCTTGCCTCGTGCTATTGCATTGCGTATGAACGAGCTCGACACATCTGCCATAGGGGCCTTGACCACTTCGACATCATCATCGTAAATGGTGCCGACAGGATATCCGGGACGAGGATAAACCACCACTCCGAAATCCCTGATGATAGCCTCACTGTCCTTCCATTGCGAGAATATCTTCCAGTTGTCCGACCCTATTATCAGCTTGAATGTATGGCGCGGATATCTCTTGGCAAGATAGCGCAGTGTATTTATCGTATAGGATGGCCTAGGCATAGACAGCTCTATGTCACTCACCTTTATGCCTTCTGCGCCTTTGAGAGCTATGTCGAGCATCTTCAGACGCGTCACATCAGGGATAAGCTCTGTTGAATTAGCCTTCAAGGGATTGAGCGGAGAGAGCATTAGCCACACCTCATCAAAACCCTCAAACTGCTTGAGGTAGCTGGCGAGCATCACATGACCTATATGAACAGGGTTGAACGACCCTCCGAACACTCCTATCCTCATCGGCAGGTGAACTCTTTTAAGATTTTCGACACATTCTCTATAGCTTCGGTGAGGTCATCGTTGACCACAGTGTGATCAAACTGAGGAGCGTATCCTATCTCGAACTCGGCACGCGCCACACGCTGCTCTATCGCATCCTCAGTCTCGGTGCCACGCCCCACAAGACGTGAGCGAAGAGCCTCGACCGACGGCGGCTGTATGAATACGCTCACAGCCTCATCGCCATACATTCTCTTCACATTCACTCCGCCCTTGACATCTATATCAAGCACCACATTGTGACCGCCATCCACTATGCGGGCAATCTCACTCTTAAGAGTTCCGTAATATCTCCCCGGATACACCTCCTCATATTCCACGAAATCGCCTTGTGAAATAGCTTTCTTGAAATCATCGTCGGTGAGGAAATAATAATTCACTCCATGGACCTCCCCATCGCGCGGAGGACGGTTGGTAGCTGACACAGAGAACTGCATGTCTATCTCACCTCGCTTAAGAAGGGCGTTGATTATTGTCGACTTGCCACAACCCGACGGAGCCGAGATTATTATGATCTTGCCTTTTTCCATATTAGACAACATGATATTCAGAGAACATTGAGAACCTGCTCCTTCATTTGCTCAAGCTCATCCTTCATCTGGACAACGAGCCTTTGCATATCGGAATGATTGCTTTTGGATCCGAGCGTATTGATCTCCCGACCTATCTCCTGGGTTATGAACCCGAGCTTCTTGCCCTGGGCTCCAGGAGCCTTCATCGTGTCGATGAAATATGTAAGGTGCTGTGCCAGCCTCTGTTTCTCCTCATTAATATCGAACTTCTCTATATAGAAGAACATCTCCTGCTCCAGACGAGACCGGTCATAATCAATCCCGCTCAGCTTGGTCAGACCCTCTTCCATACGTGCCCTCACACGAGCGGCACGCTCACCCTCATACTTCGATATCTGGCCAAGAAGCTCCGCGATACGGTTGACCCGCACAGTGAAGAAAGCCTCAAGCTTCTCACCCTCGACCCGACGGTAAGAACACAATGCCTCAATAGCCTCCTTAAGAGCTTCCATAGTGGCATTCACCTCCGATTCGTCAGCATCAGCGACCGACTCGACATGAAGCACATCCGGAAACCGCATAAGCATACTGAACCAATCTGATTCAGGTTCCGGAATGCCAAGTTCAGCGGCGGCCTGCTGGATCTGTGCCTTATAAGCCTTCATGACAGGGATATTGAACCGCTGCGACACATCTCCGCTCCTCGATTCGATAGAAACCGATAAATCAATCTTGCCCCTCACAAGCTTTTCGGCAATCACATTGCGCATATCAAGCTCGCGCTGACGCAACGATGCAGGGATACGCGTAGCAATATCGGCCTGCTTGGAATTAAGCGATTTGATCTCGATTGTAATCTTTTTGCCCGGAAACTCTTTTACTGACTTTCCGAATCCTGTCATTGAATAAAGCATAATTCTTTTACCGATCTTAGAAGTAGGACTTTGAAGAGGTTATATAAAACACACAAAAATACGAAGAATTTCGCATAAAACCGATATTTAACCATAAAAATAAAAATATTACAGAATACACTTAAAAAATTCCGCAAATTACTTGCACAGTAAAATAAAAATACCTAACTTTGCACACGCAAACCACAAAGGAAAGATGGCAGAGTGGTCGATTGCGGCGGTCTTGAAAACCGTTGAGGGTCACACCTCCGGGGGTTCGAATCCCTCTCTTTCCGCAATAAGTGCTAATTATCAGCATCTTAAAACCCACAACACTCGAATAAGCATCTAAAAAGATCTTGTTCGAGTATTCTTTTTATATACTATCAAAGCACACAACCACCATACCGATGGATCAGCCATGCGCCGTAAGATTCAGCTTGGTGGGCACAAGCCGAAATTCCGGTGCATTTGTTAAAACAATTAGAATAGAGTGTTAAAGATTCAGGCGTATAGCTTGACGAGTCGGAAGATAAAGAAATCATGGTCACGGACCCCTCGCATCTGCGAACGGAAGATTTTGACTTTGGAGTTGAATGCTTCGGCCGAGGCATTAGTTGCGCGACGTCGGAAATAATTGAGGATAGTCGGGGCGTGGTTCTTGAACGTCCTGATGACAGAGCGGAAGTTGTTGTTGCCCAATGCCATTACTTTTTCATACCACTTGTTCATCCGACCCATTGCTTTGGTGGGTGATATCTTTGCGTTGAAGATTTGGCGCAGTTCCATAGCCAGATGGTATGCAGCTTTCAGTATCGGATAGTGTCTGAACAGAATGTTTGCGCGATGACGCTGTATGTCAGTCCATTTGTTCTGCGACATCATCAGGGTGTGCTTGCTGCGGGCAAGGATCTGGCGCATGGTCTCGCCGTTGGAATATGTAATTGGAGGCTCTGATTTGTCACGGCTGTTGTCTTCGGCAATGAGCTGTCGGCGGATGTCTATGCGAATTTCGTCGACAGCCTCGTTATAGACCTGCTGCACATGGAAGCGGTCGTTAACGACGTGGGCGTTGTAGAATACCTCGGCGGCTATCAGCATCATCGAGGACGACAGATCGCATGTGACCTCCCTGACTTTTCGTCTCAGGGTCTTGCCCATCGCTCCGATGAGTATGGAGATGATCTCGTCGCTTTTTGTGCCCGGGATTGCAGCGGCAAGTGTACCACTGCCGCCGTGCCCGTCCTTATTGGTGAGGAATGTCCATACCTCGCCGTTGCTCAGACACGTCTCGTCAAGGCTCATGTACGGCCCGATGTTGACGGCGTTGAAGTAAATCCCACTGCCGAGTTCTCTCTCGCACCACTGGGCGTAGCCGCTCAGCTTATTGCGGTATAAGTCAGCAAAACACTTGCCGTTTACGCAGTACATCTGCGCTATGTGCTTAATCGACAATGCCGTCGTCTCCACCTTCGTCTTTTAAAAAAGCCACGAACTCGGCACTGAGTCGTGTCCCTTCTTCGTTGGGAAGCTCAAGGTTGTAGGAGAATATCTCGTTTGTTTTCTTGTCCCACCATTTGTTCTTGCGCATGTGCAGGAACACCGGTCTGCCACGCATGGGATAGTCCTGTATCGTTACATAATCCGTGTAGCCTCTCGCTACTATGTTGGGATTGCGGTAATCCTCGTCGGAAAGTTTCTTCTTCTCGTCAAGCCATATGTCGTAGGATTGATCTGTCTTTTCAAACCTGACCATCTCAAACAGCTCATTTAGGCCTGCGGGCAGAAACTGCCAAAATGCTTCACTAGTCTTCATGACGCAAATTTAACACTTTTCCAAAAATTCATGCACCGGCATTTCGATTTGAGCCCAAATTTCAGTAATTTTGTCCTCGGTAATCATAGCGCAAAATTCTTGTAAATCTTGTAATTAGGCACTATAAATTTACGGATTTTCCGCGAGAATACCAAGAAAATCAGCCATTTAGTATAAGGCTAAATGGCTGATTGTTTTATTATTGATTTGGGTGATTACTTATATCGAACTCACGTTAATTATAGTGATATCCTTATTTACCTCTGCGAATCAAGCATATATAGTTCTAACAATGAACGCACAAAAAACATGTTCACTATTAGGCCGACCGGCAAAATGGTAAACTTCTAACCCAATACTACATCAAGTACCATCATAAGGGCAAAACCGACAGCAAAACCGATCGTCCCAAGATTGGAGTGTCCACCTTGGGCTGTTTCAGGTATAAGCTCTTCAACCACTACATACATCATTGCTCCCGCACCAAAAATTTAGAACTTTTTATTTCATACAGCAAATTTAGATTGAAGTAGAGTATCCCACAATACTTAAAAATTGGATAAATCAGGGCTGAGAGATTGTCTTAATGTATAATTATCTATGTGGGTTTACATCTTTTATATCAACTAAATTATTGAGTATCGCAAAAACCGCCAGTCCCACTGATGAATGGATTTGTAGTTTGGCAGAGATGTTTCTGCGATATGTTGTCACTGTATGTATAGAAATTAATAACTGTGACGCAATTTCTTTATTTGACAAGCCTTTGGCAACGCAGCATATTATATCCTTCTCGCGATCAGTCATAGAATCCAGCAAATCTGTTTTTTCATCGTCGCTGTTGCTGTTTTTTACTGATTCATGACGTGACAACTTCAATGACTTTTCGAGTTTCTCAACTGCCGGGATAAAGAGTTTATTCTCAATCTCACAATGGTTCTTTAACTCATTGCCACAATAAATTATGTCGAATAATGCTGATGTCAGTATTTCATTGTCCTTCACATGATAATGTCTTATAAACAGGTCTTTAATTTGAGAAAGCTTTTCTGTCATACTACTGTGATGTGAGGAGTAGTCAGTAATTCGGAACTGCTCATTAGTAACGCCGCTCAATAAGTTGGTCACATAGCAAAACACCTCATCGTTTTCATGTTCCATGTGATTGTGTACTTCCTTCACATAATCATCAAAGAATTTCAGAAGCAGAAACGCTACGTCATTTATATCGGAGCAATTAATAGCCTCTATGAGTTTCCTACGGATGGAAGGCAATAGAAAGTCAAGGAAGTGTGTATGGGCTTTCCTTAGATATCCCATTAAAGCAGGCAGCGATATTTCAAATTGTGAATAGTTTTGTCCGTATAGGAAATTGGAAACTGCAAGGAATGACTCCATATGAACATTGTCTTCCTTACATGCTTCGCCAACTGTCTTATCGCCGAATCCGAAAGACAGTCCAAACCGACTTAAAACACCTAATATATGAGGTTCATCCTCTATAATGGCTTTAAGGCGATCACCAGGAAATATTGATTGATTCTTTGACATAGTTTGATAGTTGAAACGGGGCTGTAAATCCCCATGCAAAATTACTATGAATATAATACCCACACCATACCTAAAAATGAGTGTTTTTCTCTGGGGAATTAAATCATGACTACCTTAATTGCTCTAATTTATCCGATTTTTGAGTATTGTTTCAGTTTCCGGATACAAGTAATTTTGCGCCCAAAATTTATCATCAACATGAAACCAAAGAAGCACAAAAAATGGAAATGGCTCCACAAATGGGCGGGACTATTGGTCTCCGTCTTCATGTTGTTATTCTGTGTATCTGGGATAATTCTCAATCACAGGGACGCGTTTTCACAATTTAATATTGACCGCTCCTGTTTACCTTCATCATACAAATTAAAGAACTATAACTATGGGATAATCCGAGGTACATTGCCACTTGACAAAGATAGAATACTTGCCTATGGCTCATGTGGGGTGTGGTTGACGGATTCGATATTCAGCAATTCTTATGATTTTAATGCCGGACTACCGACAGGTATAGATCGACGAAATGTCAGAAATATCATAAAGGATCAGAGTGGACAAATATGGTGTGCCACAACTTATGATTTATATAAATTAAAAGGTCATGAATGGAAGCTGGTTGATTTACCAAAAAATCACTCAAAGATATCTGATATTTCATCTACACCTGACAACTCAGGAATAATTGTCCTTACTCGTTCAAACATCTATAGAGTATCACATGATGATATTAAGGAGTTAACTTTACAGGCTCCATTTGATGAGGATAATAAAATAAGTCTATTTAAGTCAATATGGAATCTGCATAGTGGTGAGCTGTGGGGGCTACCAGGTAGGATTGTTGTTGACATTATAGCCATAGTATTGATAATCCTGTCTTTGACGGGTATTATCTTGTTTATCTTGCCATTTTCTATTCGTCACAGTCATAAGACAATCCTTCCAGCGAAGATTCTAAAATGGAATTTCAAATGGCATAATCTAATCGGCTATTTCACTATTGTCCTTACGATACTTGTAGTGTTTACAGGAATGTGTTTACGCCCACCATTGATGATACCTTTTGTCATGACAAAGACATCACCGCTTCCCGGATCGAGTCTTGATACTGATAACTATTGGCATGATAAACTCCGTGCTATACGCTGGGATGAAGATAATCAAGATTGGATGATTTCAACATCAAAAGGATTCGTGCAATTAAAGGATTTTTCATCAAATCCAGTCATTATCCCTTCGGATAAAAGCCCGGCAGTAAGTCCGATGGGAGTCAACGTATTTTATAGAGAAGCCCCGGGAGTATGGATCGTCGGGTCTTTTAGCGGAATCTATCGTTGGAAACCCAATGAGGGGAAATGCTATACTTTTCATGATAACACTATTGTTGACCCCAATAGACGAAATTCATTTGGATTGGCAAACGACATAGTGTGTGGCTATAGTACTGATACATATAAGCCTATCCTATTTGATTATGCCAAAGGTACAGAAGAACTGCATCCTATGGGCAGTGACATGAGAGACCAACCAATGTCTTTATGGAATTTTGCCTTGGAACTTCATGTCGGAAGATGTTATTCATCATTCCTTGGTCCGATATCAAATCTGTTCGTCTTTATGTCTGGCTTGATAATATTGTCTGTTCTGGCATCAGGCTATATCATAAGTCGTAAAATCAAAAAATCACCTAATATAAACCAATAAATTATTATATAACATGAACCAAATTAAGTTTCTTTTTGCCACAATCATGGCTGTTGTCTTCTTGACAACATTCTCGTCGTGCAACGACGAAAAAGACGAGCCTGCGGTTCCCGCAGCAAAAACAATTCAGGGTACATACGCCGGTAATCTGGAATGTACGGTGATGGGCAGTGCCTCGATATTCGAGGGCAAGACGTTCATTGTCAACGCCACGGATGAATCAACTGTTTCTGTTGTGCTCCCTGCTTTTGGCGAAGCGCCAATGGCATTGCCGTCAATCACTCTCACCGGAGTAAAAGTAACAGAAGCAAATGGCGTGGTCACTCTGGCTACTACAGAAGTAACCGGTCAGACCGATGCAGGAAAATCCTACACGTGTACCTTCTCCGGCACAGTTCAGGACAAGACCCTGAATCTGAAGTTCAATCTTCAATATGGCGCAATGCCTATGCCGATGATTTGTTCTTCAACAGCTCTGAAACAGTAACTCACTCCGGCAATGGAAAGAATTAAAATTTTCCTTGCCATCTACGGACTAACGCTCCCTTTCATCGGACTCGCCGATACCTTTAACGGCCGGGTGGTCGATGAAACGGGGAGTCCGTTGATAGGCGCAACGGTCAAGGCATCCAATGATAGGATTACGACGACTAACACCGATGGTGATTTCTGTATTAGTGTAGAAAGCTCCACTGCAAAGCTTCAAATATCATATATCGGATTCCTTACAGAGACGTTTATATTAAAAAGCAATACCGGCAAACATGAGTTACGGATGACTCCGGATATAGGTGCCTTAGAGGAAGTGGTAGTCACTGCAACCCGTACACCTAAGGCTCTGAAAGATGTTCCTGTTGTCACAAGATTGATAACTGCGGATGACATACGCAAGACTGACGCAACAAATATACAGGACTTGCTTACAGAAGAGCTTCCGGGGCTTGAATTTACATACGCAATGAGTCAGGAGACATCATTAAATATGAGTGGCTTTGGTGGAAAATCCGTTCTGTTTCTCGTTGACGGAGAACGGCTTGCCGGAGAGACAATGGACAACATTGATTTCAACCGACTCAATCTTGACAATGTCGGTCAGGTTGAAGTTGTGAAAGGTGCTTCATCTGCGTTATATGGAGCCAATGCCGTAGGTGGCGTTGTCAACCTTATCACCCGTGAGAATAAAGAACCATGGCGTATCAATCTCAATTCAAGATATAAAAGTCTCGGAAATGAATGGAGATCAGGCGCAGACCTTAACTTTCATTCCGGGAAATGGACATCAAACACAAACTTTCAGTACAATACTTCTGAAACTGTCAAGCTTACTGATGCATTTGATGCCGAATCGAATCTGCAAAACTTATATGGTGGACGAACATTCAACATCAAGGAACGACTGTCTTTCCAGCCATCGAATGCACTACGCCTGACAGCAAGAGGTGGATATTTCAATAGGACGAGCACTCGAATAAATTATGACGACCACTATATTGACTATACTGCGGGGCTCCGTGGAGTATGGAATATAGGAGTCGGAAAGACACTTGAATTATCATACAGCTACGACCAGTACGATAAGCAACGATATGTAAACGACCGACGCACCCACGACCATGACTATAGTAATCGTCAGCATATCGCTCACGCTTTATATACTCAGTTCTTTGGGAATAACGTATTAACGGCTGGAGCCGACTACATGAATGATTATCTTCTGACTTATCAGTTCGTAAGTGGAGAAACTCATTCACAGTCTTCAGTTGATGCTTTTGTTCAGTTTGACTATAACCCATTGTCTTGGCTGAATATTGTAGCAAGTGTACGTGAGGATTATTTTTCGGAATCAAAAAACAATTCGGTCACAGCCCGACTTGCCACTATGTTCAAATTCAACCGTTTTTCAGTGAGGGCTAACTATGCCGGAGGTTTCAGAGCTCCAACCCTCAAAGAAATGTATATGAATTTCGATATGGCAGGAATACAGATGATTTATGGCAATCCTAACCTTAAACCGGAGAAAAGCCACAACTTCAATCTTGCGCTTGAGCATAATGGTCAGATCCGTAACAGTATTTTTGCCGGTTCCTATAGCATGAATGCAATGGGCTATTTCAACTGGTATGACAGCCGAATCACCACCACTGACTATCCTGGGGATTCGACCAATGAACCGGGAGCCATCTATTGTAACGAGGATGGAGTAAAAGTAGCAGGCATAGATATTTCAGCACGTTACAGACTACAAATGGGATTGGGAATGACGTTGAATTACAATTACCTGCATACAATGGGAAGAACCGTTGACTCTCAGTTTTCCAATCCCCGTCCACACTCCATGACTTGGAGGCTGGATTATGAAAGACGCTTATGCAGTGCATATAAATTTTATGCCGGTATATCCGGAAGGTATCTTGCCAAGCCGGAATCAAAGTACGACACAGACAATGCTTATTCTGTTTGGAAATTCACGCTCCAACAGGAGGTATGGCGCGGGATAAATGTCAATTTTATAATTGACAATCTGTTGAACTATCGACCTAAAGTATATTACTGGAACTCACTTCCTACGCTTGGACGGACTTGGTCGATAGGAGTATCATTAGATATTGACACAATGTTTAGATGAAAATGACAAGAAAAAAAATAATTCTTGCATCAGTAGCAGTGGTGATTTTAATTACCGTTGCTATTGTTGCGTGGAGAAGCATGGCATCATCCACAAAAATAGCGTTCGTAAACTATCAGCCAATCACTCTCGGAGAAATCGGTAAAGCCAATGACAACTCTTTCATTAAGATAGAAAATCTTGATGTCGAAGATTTAGAAAATGCCTCTAAATTCGATATGGTATTTGTCAATGGAATGGGATTGAGAATCACCGAGGAGCAGCGTGAGTCATTGTCAAAGGCAGCGGAGTCCGGCACACCCGTAATAACGACAGCTGCCACAAATCCCGACAATTATATCGTATCAACCGATTCCGTTGACACGGAATTTCTGAAACAGTACCTTCAAGGCGGTGGTCGTACGAATTATAGAAGTATGCTCAACTATGTAAGAAAATATATAGATGGCAAAAAACTGTTTATTGGCGAAATCAGCGACCCCAAACAGGCACCAAGCGGAATGTTTTATCACCAAGACCCCAAGGATCCTGACAATGAAATGTTATATTTCGATTCATTGTCTGAATATAGGAACTTTCTAAATGAAAACAATTTGCTTAAATCCAACTCTCCTGAAATTATTCTGACCGGACAGATGGGGGTCCCCGATGAATTGATAGCCGAATTGGAATCAACAGGCAACATCGTTTACCCCATTTCAAATATCCAGCAGGCAATCAACAACGGAATAACAGACAGTATTTCCCCATCGGCAATGATAAACATGGCTCACGGAAGGATGGGCGATGTCGTCGTGGAGTATCTGAAAGAAAAGAATATACCTCTGTTTTCGCCATTGAATGTCAATCGCGATTATAATGAATGGATGGATGACAAGATGGGTATGAACGGTGGTTTCATGTCCCAGAGTATCGTGACTCCTGAGATTGATGGTGCTATAAGACCTTACGCCCTATTTGCTCAGTATGAAGGTACCGACGGAGTGCCGGTGATAAAAGCTATTCCTGAACGACTGACTGAATTCGTTGAGACTGTCAATAATTATGTGAGTCTAAGGCATAAGTACAATAGAGAGAAGAAAGTTGTAATTTTCTACTTCAAAGGTCCTGGACAAAATTCTCTTGTCGCCGAAGGATTGGAGGTCGCACCCTCTTTATACAATATGCTCAACCGGCTCAAACTGGAAGGATACAAAGTGGATAACCTTCCTTCATCACTCGCAGTGTTTGAAAAATTGATTAATGACCGTGGTCGGGTATTCGGAAATTACGCGACAGGGGCAATGTCTGATTTTGTCAAAAAAGCCAATCCTGAGATTATAACCCGCTCCGATTATGAAAAATGGGCTGTAAATGACCTCGGTCAAGAAATGTCGGAAGAGATAACAGCTGTTGACGGTGAGTTTCCCGGTCATGGTCTTAAGACAGACAACGGAGATCTTGCACTTGCCAGACTTCAATTCGGCAATATTGTCCTTATTCCTCAGACGGCAGCCGGACTTGGAGATGATGATTTCAAAATTGTCCATGGTACGGATATGGCACCCCCTCATGCTTACGTTGCCTCTTATTTATGGGCTCGTAACGGCTTTAATGCTGATGCCATCATCCATTTTGGAGCACACGGTTCGCTGGAGTTTACACCGAGAAAGCAGGTGGCACTCGGCAGCCGTGACTGGTCAGACAGGCTGGTCGGCACAATACCTCATTTTTATATCTATTCCACAAGTAATGTAGGTGAAGCGATGATGGCAAAACGCCGCAGCTATGCCGGAATCATAAATTATCTCACCCCACCATTTCTGGAAAGCAATGTGCGTGGTATTTACAAAAACCTGACTGATGCAATAGCATCCTATAATAAAGAAGTCGAATCAGATAATCCTGACAGCAGTCGTCTTGATGCGGCCTCACGACTCGTGAAGAAGTATGTTGTAGAGCTTGGAATACATAGAGAACTCCGATTGGACAGTCTTATTTCAAAACCCTACTCTGCAAGTGAAATTTCCAGAATAGAGAGTTTTGCAGAGGAACTTGCCAATGAGAAAATCACAGGCGCATTATATGTTATGGGAATACCATACGAAAAGGATAAACTGAAATCGACTGTACTGGCGATGACTGTTGACCCGATAGCG
The DNA here is from genome assembly GCF_004766125.1 of Duncaniella freteri. Taxonomy (NCBI): domain Bacteria; kingdom Pseudomonadati; phylum Bacteroidota; class Bacteroidia; order Bacteroidales; family Muribaculaceae; genus Duncaniella; species Duncaniella freteri. The sequence goes on along the minus strand of NZ_SJSA01000001.1, from coordinate 1,784,158 downwards.
TACAGCCTTCTTACTCTTGACAAACAACGTGGCAAGATAAAGGACAATAAGTCTGAAGGATTGGCATTCACCGGTCGATATTTGACACCAGCGCGCACACTTGTAGCAAATATTCTTGCGGAGAACCGCTTAGCTACCGATGCCGAGATTTGTAAAATTGCCGGTATTTCTATGACTGATTTGCAGAGTGCCAGAGCTGTTACCGAAGACATTAATGGTTCAAAAGACTTATTCTCGAAGATGATGGTAATGGGGTCGTCCATGCCAATAGCCGCTCCTACGGCTAAATTATCCGAAAGGAAAGAAAGTTCTTCTGCCAAAATGAAAAAAATGATGAATGCCACCGGTATGTCACCGGAGAAAGCTCTTGAAATGGCAAAGAAAATGGGTGCGGATTCTGCTGCAATTGAAAAAATGAGATCCGCAATACAAAGAAAATCATTAAAGCCCCAAAAAGGAGGTGCGAATGCCTCGAATGCCATGGGTATGTCATCTTCGAAATATACTAAAGAAGAGATAGAAAAAGCGTCGGCAATAATGGAGATTGAACGTGCCATTAAAAATGTCAGTCTTTATGCTGCGGCATTGGCTGATAGCCCTGAATATGAATTTGTTTCAGTCATCAACGCTTTGAATGGCGGTTTTATCGCTCCGACCTCTGGCGGCGACCCGGTCCTCAATCCTCTGGTATTGCCGACCGGAAGAAATATGTTTGCTATAAATGCAGAAGAAACGCCTTCGGCTGTAGCATGGGAAAAGGGAAAAACTCTGGCAGATAATACTCTCAAAATGTATCGTGAGGCCCACAACGATTCACTGCCCCGAAAGGTCAGTTATACGTTATGGAGCAGTGAGTTCATTGAGACCGAGGGCGCTACAATAGCCCAGATTTTATATATGCTTGGTGTGGAGCCGCTTAGAGATCCTTTTGGACGTGTGACTGATTTGCGGTTGATCCCATCTGAAGAACTTGGACGTCCGAGAATTGATGTTGTAGTCCAGACCTCCGGACAATTACGGGATCTGGCAGCTTCCAGACTATTCTTGATTACAAGAGCCGTAGAAATGGCATCTCAGGCAAAAGATGATAAATATCCTAACTATGTTTCAGAAGGTGTCGTTGAATCTGAAAAGCATCTTGTAAATAAGGGAGTATCACCCAAAGAGGCTCGTGAGATGTCAACTGCAAGAGTGTTTGGCGGTGTAGATGGCAACTACGGAAGCGGAATACAGGAGATGGTTGAGGCTGGAGACAGATGGGATGACGAAAGTCAGATAGCCGAGACATATATCCATAATATGGGTGCGTCTTATGGCTCGGAGAAAGATTGGGAAAGAATGCGTGATTTCGCGTTTGAGGCAGCTTTGACACGCACTGATGTAGTAGTCCAGCCTCGACAGAGTAATACATGGGGAGCTCTGAGTCTCGACCATGTGTATGAGTTCATGGGTGGTATGAATCTCGCTGTACGTAACGTAACAGGTAAAGACCCGGATGCTTACCTTGCCGATTACCGAAATCGCAGTCATGCAAAAATGCAGGAAGTAAAAGAAGCTATCGGCGTAGAAAGCAGGACAACCATCCTCAATCCGACATACATCAAGGAAAAAATGAACGGCGGTGCCGGGGATGCCTCAGGAATTGCTGATGTCGTAAGGAACACATACGGCTGGAATGTGATGAAACCTGATGTCATTGACAACGAATTATGGAACGACATTTATGATACCTACATAAAGGACAGCCATAACCTCGGCACAAAAGATTTCTTCAAAAACACCAATCCGGCTGCCATAGAAGAAATCACGGCGGTAATGCTCGAAACAGCAAGGAAAGGTATGTGGAAAGCAACCGACGAGCAACTTGCCACGTTGGCTGAACTGCATACAGAAATCGTAAACGAGTATCAACCTTCGTGTTCCGGATTTGTATGCAACAATTCCAAACTTCGTGATTATATCGCGTCAAATGTTGACAAGGCTACTGCCGATGCATATAACAATTCCATCAGTAATATTCGTGCGGAAAATGCCGATGGCGATGATGGAGTAGTCATGAAGAAAGACGAACTGAACAACATTGATAAGGTCACAAGTCGCATTAATAGCGGTGTTGTGCTTGGAATAGTCGCGATATGCGCTCTTATAGTGTTCCTTGTCATAAGACGTCGCAGAAATTTGAATAAATAATGGAGACGGTTGTTATTCTCATCATGTTTATGGTCAGTTTGAGCTTCGTGCTCAAACTGACCTTCATGCGCCCATGGCAAATGTTAGCTGAAGCCATAATTCTGGCATTTGCTACCATATCAACTACAGATATTGCAATCAGCCAGTCGAAAATACAGATTTCAGAATGGCTACAGACTCCGGACCTGATGCTTGACCTGGCGGTAATCCTCACATTGGACGTGGCATTGCAGATAGCATTTTGCCTCTTTATGATTAATAATCCAATAAAAGTCAAAGACAGAATTGTAAAGAATCTGCTTTTGTTTATTCCCGGATTGCTTATATTCCCCGTTTCATTTTATATGCTCGTGCAGATTATATTCTCTAATGCGGGAATGGATTTTAACAATCTAAGCTACTGTCTGGGAATAGCGATAATAGTTTTGATTCCATTACTTGTATATGGTGTGAAATACTTACTTCCTGAAAACTCCGAACGGCTCGAACTGATTTTCTACATTAATTGTATCATTGGGCTTCTTGGAATTATAGCTACCGTAAATGGTCGGACAGCAACAACTGGTGTCAACGAAGTCAATGTTAACTCCTTACTGGCAATTATTGGAATCGCTGTAATCGGCAGTATTCTTGGGTATCTTCTTTTTCGCAAAAATCAAAATAAACACAATAATCAATCATGAATGTAATTTCAAATATCCTTTACTGGATTTCGACAGGACTGCTTGTACCTGTCATCGTATTGCTGATCTATTTCTTTATACGGTCAATAATCCTCATCGGCGGATTCTTCGGACAGTATATGACGGAAAAGAAGACCGCAACAATATTGGACAAAAAGGTTAAGGATCTCAATCCTTCAAACATCAATGACTTTCTTGCGTCTTTTTCAGACAGGAAAGGGATCTTGGTCATCGACTATCTGAATGAAATCTATAAATCAGCTGATAGCCCTGCGAGATTGGATATGCTCGTATCAGAATACGAGCTTGCCGCAGAGAAAAACATCGCGACATCTAAGATTCTTACTAAAATGGGCCCGATACTTGGTCTTATGGGGACACTGATTCCGATGGGACCGGCTCTCGTAGGTCTCGCTACAGGAGATATAGCTTCTATGGCATACAATATGCAAGTAGCTTTTGCTACAACTGTGGTGGGGCTTGTGGTAAGTGCTATAGGATTTGTAACACAGCAGGCTAAGGAACGCTGGGCGTTGCATAATCTCATGATTCTTGACTTCATTGTTCAAACACTCAAAGAGAAAAAATAATGGCACGAAGACGTTCTATACTCCGGCGCGGAGAGGATTCTGATCCTATGAGCGTCGTGAGCAATCTTTTTGATGTGGCAATGGTGTTTGCCGTAGCTCTGATGGTTGCTCTTGTAAGTCGCTACAATATGACGGAGATGTTTTCACAAGAGGACTTCACAATGGTCAAGAATCCCGGCAAAGAAAATATGGAAATCATAACAAAAGAGGGCGAAAAAATCAATCGCTACACTCCATCGGAAGAGCAGAACTCTTCCGGCAACAAAGGTAAAAGAGTAGGAACCGCCTACGAACTTGAAAACGGAGACATCATTTATGTACCCGAATAAATAGTTATAGCTGAGCGTTCGTATTACGAAGACACTTCACAGCGATGTAAGGTATTTCGTCGTAGCACCGGAATGTCTCCTATGGAATATCGTTTGAAAAACCGATAAATATTGCTTTAAAACGAAAGACAGCCGACAGCATAACATAAATTATGACTGCCGGCTGATCTTTTAGAGTTTGGGCCCGGCTGCACGGTTATCGGCTTGCCGCTTTGTCCCGACAAAGAATCCTCCGGGTGGAGTGGCTCCGCACCCTCCGATTACTATGCGGGAACTTAACGGCTCACGCTGGTACGGATTGGTAGGCTCCGCCACCATTGACTTTTTGGAATCGGTGGACTGGGCCGGTGGCTCGACGGTGTTGACCTGCTTGTTAACCTCGCCGTCCTGTTCCTCTTTCTTGGGAGCGAGGGTGGCGGTGATTTTGCGGTCGAGGGCGGCGAGGTCGGATTTGAGTTGCTTCAACTCGTCCTCCTTACCCCACGGTTTGGAGACGATGGCTTCGAGCTGGGGAACGTCGGCTTTGAGTCTGGCGGTTCGTTCCTCAAACTGGGCGATGATGCCGGGTATCTTTTCCAGTGCGTTGACGAAGTTCATGCAGGCGGCATGGGTGTCGCTCATGGCGATGAAGCCGTTGTTGTACTTGTATTTCAAGTTGCCTTCAACTACAAAACGGTTCTGCACACTCTCGTGACCGTCAACCACCGTCGGCTCGGATATGATGGAAATCGGGAATCCGTAAATCTCACCGATACGCTGGTAACGACGGTTGGTGTTGGTGTTAATCGCCAGACCTTGCAGGTGGATACCCATATTCTTTTCATCGGTAAGCCGGCAGGAGTCGATGGTGAGGTTGTTTATCGGGTTGCCGTCCTTGTCACGCTGTACCACAGCCTCGTAACGGGCATAATCGGCTTTCATCTGCGCAACCGTCGCCTCGTTGTTGGCTATGTCGTGGGTAATCATCTGCAACTTTGACCCGGAATCAGCGCGTCCCTTGCCGAATGATTTGCGCTCACTCTCCAGCGAGGCTATCTGCAAGTGGTATTTTGCAGAGTATGTCGCGAAAGGGAAATTGCCTTGACAACGCAGTTATGGAGAATTTCTTCGGGCATCTATAATCGCCAAAACGAAACGTGCAACTTTCTAAAACGAAACGAGCAAAACTTCTCTTTTTTCGCTTCCTTTTTTCTCTGACTCATTCGACCGCTTAAACACCAATTAAACGCTGATTAAAAGCCTTTGAAATTGGCTTAAAATCAGCGTTATTTTCATGCCTTTTATTTGGTCAAGTCAGCAGATTTTTGTAACTTTGAAGTAGTTAAATTGATCTCGTTTGCACTTGCTTTCACACGTTCAGATCAAACCTTGCAGTTTCATTTCCGGCCAAGAGTTCGCGCGTTCTTTCTATGTTGTTGGCATAAATGTGAACATTTCCCAGATTCAGCGTTATAGACTTTAACGGCGCTTCGATTTGTCGCGCTATCAAATATAAATGGTAAATGTCAGCTGGCAAACCTAAGTTTGCGTCACTGCTTCTCTGATAGGCTGACAAAACGAGTTCTCCATCATCGAGCTGGAATTGAATGAGGCTTAAGCAAGGAGCTTGGTTGGTTTCCGCTCCTGTTGCTCCTAGGAACAGCACATAGTTTTTGCTGCTCCGTTTTTCCCGGTTGATTTGCTCAATCAAAGCCGGCAGTTTCTCAAAATAGGTCGGATAACTGTTAATGAGGATTTGCCCGCAATAATCCCACCAGTTTATCCCGGCTTCTCTGTACTTGGTCAGGTCTCTTTATCCAGCCATAAACAGGGTTAATTCATTGCGCAGCTTCTTGCGCGCGATGTTGTGTCCCTCGAAAATCTCCAGCAGGTCACAAGGCGTTAAATGCAGCTGCTCATTGAGCAAATACATTATGTCACCTTTTTTATTGCTCTGTCGTTTGCCGTGCTGCAATATCTTGCCGAGCATGGCGTAATACTTGTTTGGTGTCATTCAATGCGAATATAGTCCATTTCTGTGAGTTCTGTGGCATATCTTCGGCCGTTCGTAGTGAAACGCTTTTGCAGTCGCCCCCAGACGCTTCACTATGTCATAAATATTGCGCTCGCTGACGTTGTAACGCTCGGCCAAGATTGCGACAATATAACTGACCTTTTCGCCTCGTTTCCGCGCATTCTGGTAGTCCTCAAACAGTCTTACATATTTGTGATCGCTCGGCTTTGCTCCGGCGTCCTCCAGCTTTTCAATTACTCCACCGCATAATTTTAATGCTTCGTACACTGTCATTCAGCATTTTTTTCGTAATTTTGCAACTCCTACCACATATCAGCAGAAGCACCGAAGCACGAGTCAAAGGCTTTTAGCCCCCGGCTTATGTGCTTCGGTGCATTGTGTTTGTATGTGGTAGGATACTGCAAACTAAGCCGGGGGCTTTTTCTATGCCTCCGCTTTGTAGGCGAGTCAGAGTCGCGTTATCATCATATCGTTAAATTTAGCTTGATAGTTCAGCGTGTTTGTGCGCTGGCGTATTTCCGCGCCCCACATTGGTGCCGCTTCCCGGTACTCATCAGCGAGCCACTGGCAGAGCTCGACAATCTGCGACTTGTCGCTTGTGAAATAAACGTATTTCGTACCTTTAAGCAGCCGCAACACGTTCAGATAGTCGGTCAGCTTCCAATAATTCTCATACATTCCGCACTCTGTCGTAAGATACGGCGGGTCCATGAGGAACAACACACGTGGATTGTCACGGTGCAGGTCAAACAGATCCTGGTAATCAAGATGCACGACTTCCAGTCCGTCCAGATAGCCGTCGGTGCGGTAGTCACCGCTGTGGACGCGGTTATACATCGTGTGTCTGCGCAGTTCGTCCAGGCTCTTGGCCCACTTGCCGGAGAAAAGCACGGAGCGACCTATTGTAAGAATATCGGCATAGCCATTTTGTTTCTCATAGTCGTGCACTATATCCAGGACGTCGGCGCACTGCCGGTCTGAGAGGCGCTTGTTGGGTTCAACACCAGTTAAACACTCTTTAATTGCCCTTAAAATTCCATTGGTCTGCTCCACGGCCGCCAGTCTGTCGACATAGCGGTCGAAGTCGTTGTACACCACCCGGCACCCCGGGAGCACCCTTTTTGCCGTGTGCGACAGCAGCCCGGAACCGCCGAAAAGGTCCACCACCGTATCAATCTCACCTACTGCCTGCTCCAGCACCTCGATAAAGGTCCGGAGGAAATAGCGCTTCTGCCCCATGAAGGGAAGCGGCGCGCATTTGTAGATCCTATCCATTTACAAAATCTGTTTGACCATATTAAGTTTTCATACAGTGAAACATGGCCTATCAGGATAGCCGGTCTTGAAATCGTACGCCTCTATATCCTCCTTGGACCGGAGCCCCCTTATCGCTGCTGCATGCTCACGTGTGGCATTGTTGCAGTCTACAGTATAGATCTCAATCTGTCTCAGGATTCCTACAGCCTCTGTAATCGGCATGATAAAACGATGATCGCCGAGCCATATGCTCGTCTCTGTCCTGCCGCTTGCCTGCTCCACCGATATGGAGTTCATCAGCCCCACACGCGTAGCCTTGTCAAGCCATCCGGAGACACCTCCGATGCTGATCGTGTTTACAGCCGAAGAGCGGTCGTACTCCTCCAGCTCTTGGAGTTTGATAATCCTGAGTTCTTCGATAGACGGCTCATACATCCTGAGGACAGGGATCCCTGTCTCATCCTCCAAAATTAACAGCCCTCCATCCTGCCCTTCCAACAATTCTTTGTAATACTCCATGGAGATCTCTACACCTCCATCAACCGGTTTGCTATAGAAGCCATCCCTCCAATACATATTGTCGCCTTCCATTTTTTGTAATATGTCTGTTATTAACCTTTGCCGACAGCTATCCAAAAGAACCTTTCCTTGTTTTTTTGGTTGGCTGACACTTTAAAACTGCCTGCTGATTTGTTGCATATGGTTCTGCCGACATAATATGTCTGATATGAACTGTCAGCAGTGGTCAGTATTGAATAAGAGGTGTCGACAAATGAGTGTGGGAAATATATGGTCTGTACACCATAGGTATCCTGATTATCAGACGGGTGCCCCCACTGTATTAAAAATCCGTCATGAAATCTGTAATAGCCGTTTTCAACAAGCCGTTTTGATAGAGCCTCGTGTTTATGGCTGTTTATCACTCCCGTCAGGACCGCCTCAATTGCCGCCTTTGTCACTGTGGCGTCACTACCTTTGGGCGCCCTTATATTAACAGCCGCGGGGTTTGTGAGCCCGCCGTTGTTGCTCCATGTCAGATTGCCGGACGAGTCCACCACAGGTGTGAACACAGCCCCCTTGTCTCCTTTATCCCCCTTGTCTCCTTTGAGGTCCTGGAGCTGGGATGAGAGCAGATAGTCCCCCTTAGGCTGATAGACAGAATCATGGTTGTGGCTGCCTCCTGCCTTGCTGTTCCATGCAGACTTCTCGGCATCCGTCACAAACCTGTGTGACGCGTCCCCGGTCACCTGTGCCGCCGTATGCGTGTGCGTTGCCGGCGCGTAATTACCTTTAGGCTGATAGGTGGAGTCATGGTTGTGGCTGCCACCTGCCTTGCTGTTCCATGCAGACTTCTCGGCATCCGTCACAAACCTGTGTGACGCGTCCTCATTCACCTGTGCCGCCGTATGCGTGTGCGTTGCCGGCGCGTAATTACCTTTAGGCTGGTAGGTGGAGTCATGGTTATGTCCAGATGGCGATGCTCCTACCTGTGTGGCAGTCACCTGATGCGGATTGTCCCTGCTGCTGATATGTGAGATTAGCGATGACACCGCCTTCATGAGTTTACCGAAAGCAGATGACAGCTTCTCTCCGCTTGACAGGTCTGTCAGAGACGGTGCCATCGTGTAGGTGGGGGTCTGGTCATTTGTCGCAACATTCGGGACATTGCCGAGCCCGACTTGCGATTTGTTGACACGGTGTGGATTATCGGTGTCCGAGACATGCATACGTATACCCAGCTCCAAAGTGTCTGCCCTTCCATCGAGCGAGTCAATGCTCATCTGCTGGTCCCTGTCCGTATCATGCAGTGCTGAGATCTCTTTGTCCTGTGACGAGTCCTTCGTATGGATGACCTCAACTTCGGCATTCAGTGAATCAATCTCCGTTTGTTGCCTCTCATTCTCGGTCTCCAGATCCTCGATACACCCGGATATATTGTCAAAACGCTCATCCGATGTCTTCTTGTGCGTCTCATAATCTCCCTTTAGTTCAATGTGTTGCCGTTCCAGCTCATGCCCTTCCGAAGCGACATACTTGCTGTTGAGCTGCTCCGCTAGCCCCTCCACCTGTATTACGGGGATAATGCTTTCCTCCTTGTGCACGTAGCTATCGAGCCAGTCGGCGAACTGCTCCTCCGTCGGGTACTTCCCACGACGGAACCACGCTTTTAGCTGTGCTATTGTCCTTATTGCCATAATCTCGGGTATTTATTTATGTCTACTTAACGCGCATTATGTATGCCAGCACATAATATGGGGGGCGGTTCTCGTGAGCTTCACCCTTGCCATAGTCCAGTGTGTTTATCCCATGAGGTGAACACTCGAATATTGTTGTGGCATTAGGCCAGGAATTGCTGCCGTGCCCTTTCCAGTCTCCGCTTCCCCCTTTCCACAGCATCTCCTCATGGCTGTGACGGGGTATTGTCTCCTCCGTGAGCGTCACTTTCTTCAGTCCGCCGCCGGTCCCGGGGCTCTCATAGTCCCGGTCACTGTCATGGAGACCGACAACGAAACGTCCCCTCAGGTCAGGTACCCTGAAATAACCATCCTGGGTCGTGTACCTTACGCCGTTCGCGTTTACCGCAGTGTTGAATGTCGAGCCAATGGCATTGAACAGCTCCGGATGATCGGACTTCCTTAATGGCTGTCCGTCACATAGCACATAGCCTTGTGGCACCCGGGAACCGGCCCACATCTGGACTATCCCCAACGGTGCCGGCTGAACGGTCGCCAGCTCATTGCGGAGCGACCGGTTCTCGTCCATCAGTCCCTTTATGCTCTTAATGTCTGTGAAGCTCTCCCAGGTGTAGTTTTCCTCTCCTATGCCGGGCGCAAGACTCCGGCGCGTGTAGGCTTTCGGGTAGTCCGTATTATTGGCACTTACCGGGATTGCTTCTTGTTTCACATACATGCCGCTTGTGGTCGGTCCGCCATCCCAGGGCAGAACCTCACCCTCCGGCGCGTTCTTGGTCCTTACGAATACATAGCCAGCCCCCCTGCGGGTCCCCTCGCTGTTGGGCTCGCAACCCCAGAGAACCACACGGTCGCCTCCTATGTTGCCGGCAATGGCTGCAAGTGCCACCAGTTTTTGCAGATAGTCCAGCGTCTCGCAGTCCAGAGGAAAATCTTTGTTTGCCTGTGTCAGAAAATTACCTAATATTTTGTCCATTGTCATTTATGGTTTATAGCGTAGCGTTTGCCCGCCAGTTTATACATGTTCAATATTGCCCGTAGTCTCGTTTCCGTCTCGGCCGTCCACAGTTCCTCCGGCACCGTCACCCAGAAGTCATAACCGCTCGTGCCGTTGAATCCCTCCCGGTGTATGCTCACCGCGCCCGCGCCTCGCCGCGGCACCATCACCCACCGGTCCATATCGCGAAGCCATACCGCCGCAGCTTCCCGGTTTCCGACACTGTCGCTGTCCTCTATCTCTATGCGGCGCAGTCCCGGGTCAAACTCATCATTAAGTGCCCCGCACAGCTTGCACACCTGCCCGTTATGTCTCAGCCGGTAACTTGTTGCGCTCCTGTATGCGCGCAGCTCCTGGAGCAAACGCCCCAGCGGGCTGACCCCGGCATATATCAGAGCCCCGGAAAGCGGGCGCCGTAGCCACGTCGGCAATGTCAGCAGCGCCAGCCGCTTGATATTTACATTATAGGTTCTGTCAGCCTTGTTCGTCATACGCTTTCATGTTTACAGTTATCGCCCCTGGTCTGAAATAGCCCGCTGCGGGGGTCAGACGCGCGTTAATCTGTGTCGTTGTACTCTCGTTTACGGCCTGCGCGGTGCTACCCCGCAACTCCACTATTTTCACCCCCTCTACCTCTTGCAGGCGGTCAACGAGGGCCATATTCGTATATTCGCCGTTAAAAGGCAAATTCTCAATATAATCGCAGATCACATCACGGCATGCGGTTTGAACAACGGCAGGATCCAGCATAGCATTGTAGTAGATATCCACAGTACAGTCGAATGTGTCCGCCTCCATATTCACAAGTGCGGTGCGCACGCCGGCATCCTTAATCTCGTTTATATAGGCTTTCAGCTGCTTTTCCTGTTCCGCTGTTATCGGTTTGCGCACTCCGCCACTCTCTCCGGCTACTTTTATTGTCAGCAGACTGGCATCCTTGCTCTCCATAGCGACCGCATGTTTTACGACACACGCCGCCGCTATATCCCCCTCAGTCATTCCGGTAGTGTCGTATGTGTCGCTGTCCTGTTCAAGCTCGTGGCCTGCCATGAAGCGGAGCACCTTATCGCGGTACCATTTCGGGCGGTGGGCTATAAGTTCCTCCAGTTCCGCCGTTACCTCCGCTTTGTGCCTGCTTACAAGCCGCTCGACGCTCCAGGCACAGACCGCCCAGACATAAAGCAAAATATTTTCAACACTTGCCGCACCGAATATGTCGCCGAACTCTGAGCCCGGGGTAAACCCGTACAGTTCCGCCGCAGACTCATTGCGCATAAACTCGCGTGCGATCTCTGTTTTAATTTCGTTAATATTGCGTGCCATTTTACTACTCATTTAATAGCTGTTTAATCGATTTTTAATCGCTCTGCCTAAGCAGAGAAATGCTGTTTAACTCACGATAAAATCTATTTCAATGCCCATAAAGCCAATACCGCCGTAAGGGCAAGCCGCCATATCTTCCGGGCTTATTTCGGTTGCCGGCTCCACCTTGTGCGCCTTGTAAAGTTCAACGGTTCGGGTGTCTCCACCCTCCACCGGTACCGGAACTATCAGCACACTCCCATCCTCCAGCCGGTCGGTTATGCTCATACCGTTAGCCTCTGCCAGTGCGAGCACCGTTTCAATGTGTCCGCCCGTTTGCAGGGCAATATCAAGCAGTGTTTGCCTCTCTTTCGCTGTCGTTCTCATCGTTCTATGCTGATAGTTCCGTCAGTCTCCATTACTACACGCTCACAATCGACCCCGCAACCGCGTAACATCTGGCGAACCTCACCGGGCCACATTACATCGGGCTGACCGGCGCGAAGTCTGCCGGCTTCACCGCCTAAAAGGGGGTGCTCCTTAATGTCTCCGCGCATGGTGGTGACAACCGCCTCGGCGGTTTGCCCCTCGGTGTCTCCAATCGCTATGCGGCCGTGTTCGGTCAGCAGGTCGCCGGTGATACTGTCAATTAACATGCCTTTCATCGCTGTTGTTATTTTTTCGGTTGCTCATAATCGGTGCTGAATATCTCGTAATCTTCATCGCTGACCGCGCTGATTTCAACTACCTGATAATTGGCTTCTGTCATTTGGCTGAGGGAATAACTTCTAATCACAAGCCGCCCGATATTCAAAGCGTCTAAAAATTCGCTGTGAACTCTCAGAGCCTCATTTGCTTCCAACAGCTTGCGAACTTCCCGCACCTCATTGGTCGGCCATTTATCGGCTATCTCTCCACCCTCGACACATTGCAAGCCCAGCACGATATTAACCGCCCAATCGCCGGCGTTTATATACTCTTTCACCGTGCCGTCTCTACCGGTCAGAGCCGTGCTTATAATCCTATGTTCTCGGCTGGCTGCTGCCACTGCATCGGCAAATGTCAGCCCCACGCCGTTTTCTCGCTCCAGTCTGAGGGGGCAGAGTACCCAGCGCCCCTCCCAATATTCCGGGTCGGTGATAGGCTGCCCAATCTCGTGCACGGTTATGCCGTCACGCTCAGGACTTCCGCCCAGTTCCTTGAAGCGTATAAGTTTTTTAGCCATGTGCTGCCCCCAGCTCATAGCTGCAAGATCTATGCTGACAGGTAATTTTTTACCTCCTAAGCTCGGTTGTGGAATTAGGCTCATGACATTGCTAATTGTGTGTCGTTTAGCGCCCCCATAAGGGTCTCCAAAATAACAGCCTTGACCTTTTCGGTACTTTCGCCGACAGTCGCGGTGTGTATCTCGAAGCGCTCGACAAGTTTGTCAATATTTACAGTTATGTTTCTTATTTTTCCGCCTCCGTCACTGCCGGATCCTTTGCCGCCTGTTCCACTCGCACCGCTCAGAGTGTTGCCGGTGGGGTTGACTTCCGGAACAGTCACCCCCGGAACCGTCGCACCGCTTCCGTTGGTTGTTGGCTTGTTTCCTTTGGGACTCTTTTTGCCCTCTTTTTGGGCGGACTCTGCCATTTCGGCATTGTAAGCCTCATTAAACGCCTGACCCACCTGTTTGCCGTAGTCACTGAAACCGGCTTTTAACTTTTTCAGGGCTGCATCTATTCCGGAGGGGGATAAATTGAACGCTGCTTTTATCAGGTCGCCGATTGCTCCAAAAGTGTTTTTAGCAAGTTCGCCGATACCGGTAAAACAAGCCTTGAACGCCGCCCATGTGCCTTTGAGAACCGCGCGGAACTTTGCCGACGTGTTCCAGAAGTAAACGCCTATTGCGATGAGGGCGGCAATGGCTGCCGCTATCCAACCAACTATCGGAATACTGCTAATTGCGACCGAAACGGCGCGACAAGCTGCCGAGGCAGTAGTGGCAAAAGTTCCGAAAGCTGTTGAAGCAATGCCGGAGAATGTGGCGGACGCTGTGCCACTCGTCACAAGTGACAATATGAGTGCGCCCAGACCTTTCAGAGCGTTAAAAACTCCTACGGTGGCAAATCGAATTAACCCTATTGTTGCGCGTCCCATATTACCGATAAAGCCCAGTGATACCATGTTGGTAGTTGAGAGTGTGCCGTTCATCAGCGCGAAGTTAACGCCGGCTGCACGAACCCAACCCACAACACTGCTCCACATACTTGCCCATTTGAGATTTTTAATTAACAGCATTAGTCTCCAGCCTGCTGTAAGTAATGGGGCAAGTTGAGCAATCGGCACAAGTGCAGAAGTCAGGACACCGCACCATAACGAAAAATCGCCGGTGGCTTGGAATATGGTAATTTTGAAGTCCTCAAATTGTTGGTTTACTCGTGCCTGACGCTCGGCGTAACTATCCATAACAATAGCCGCCTGCTCTGTGGCGCTATTAGTCCCGGTCACTGCTTCCGTAAAACCTCGCAGGGCATCCGTGCCTTGAATAAGAGCTCGCGCGGCGTTGGCGTTCTCAACCCCGAAGAATTTAGATAACAAAGCGGAGTCGTTGAGCATTGGTTTAAGCATTTCCAAACGCTCTTTTAGGCTCTTGGAGTTGTCGCCTAATGCCACAACGTCAATACCTGCCTTTTCCAGTTCCTCGCGTGCCTGCTTTTCAACAAATCGCCCTTTGCTGAGCTGACCCAACACGTTACGGAGTGCAACACCACCTTCACTCGCTTTTTTACCGGCTTTGTCAAGCACCTGTATTGCGGCGTTTGTTTCCTCAAAGCTGACGTTAGCCGCTTTTGCTGCCATACCGCACTGCTGGAGGGCCGCACTTATTGCCGGAAGCTCTGCGGATCCTGCCTGACCTGCTGCCGCCATTACGTTCATCATACGCGCCATTTCCTCGCTGGCGGCCATTGGGTCCTCCATACTTACGCCGTACTGGTTCATCGCCGTAGTCAGTACCTGTGCAGCCGCCACACCGTCACCACTCATCAGCTTGCTGGTCGTCTGTATGCAGCCGCCCATTGCGCTGAGTGCTTCGGGATATTTACCCAGTTCCGGGCTAAGCTGTGAGAGCAGTAGTTTATAACCCTCGACGGCTACGCTGGCATCAGTACCGAAAGCCTTTGCACTCTGTCGTGCAAAGTTCTCAATCTGTTTCAGTCCGTCACCTGTAACACCTGCAACCGCGCTGAGGTCGTGCATTTGGCTGTCCAGTGTTACACCTGCACTACTGAGCTGATTAAATCCGTCTGCAATGCTCTGGGCTATATTTTTGGCATAATCAAAACTACCCAATACGGAAGCAAGCCCGGTCATTCTGTCCCGTGCTCCTTCAACTTGACCCGTAAAACGGCCGGTCGCATCCGTCATGCCGTTTATATTGTTGGTAAAGTTGCCGCCTATATTAAAAATATAGTCAAAAACGCTTGCCATATCGGTGATTTTTATTATATTTGTGGTGTATTACAATTAACACGGTTTATTATGTTCGACTTAATTTTTTCACTTATTGCAAAGTTGGGCGCATTGTTTGTTATGATTACCCTGATTTTTATGGTAGTCGGCTTTTTCCGTGTTATGTTTAAGGGGCGTGGTAATGGTTCGTCTAATAACCCCGGCGACTCCTCAATGTGGGGCTAACTCTTACCCTCGCCGAACAGTGACGCGATAAGCTCCGCCCGGTTTCGGTTTCTCCAACGCTCCAGCCATATAGCCTCGCAATAGAGCTGTGCCCATTCTTCCTCCGTCTCTATTTTAGCAATATCGACGTTTAGATTAGCGCGGATCAGGGCGCACCCCTTGGCGAAGCCGTCCTCCTCGTCAGACTCCGCCAGTGTGTGCGCCTCTACAAGTTTTTTATTAGACCCTGGAAGCCGTTGAGCACTTCACCCAACTTCTTTTGAACAGCCATGAAGAGCAGCGCATCGGTGCGCAGTTCCTTACTACCGCCCAGCCAGCAGTTGTCGAACATCACTTTACCGGCTTCCACTTCGTCGCTTTTTGCAACCTTGGTTACAGCCTTGAGAGTCTCCAGAGTGGGACGCTTGAAATAGCCGATATGCACCTCGTCGCCGTCCTGAATTTCAACTGCGAAACTTTTGCGGTGCTGAGCCTTGAAAGCGTCAACCTGTGCTTCGGTCAAATCGCCGTTAAATACTTTAGGGGTGTTGTTAACCTTTTCCATGCTTTTTAATCGGGGGTTAAATGTTTTTTTAATCGATTTTAATCGCTCTGCCTAAAACAGAGAATAACTGTTTAAGTTTGATTATTATTGACCGTTAAGGGGGTCAACCCTTAACGGCCTTAAAAGGGTGCGAAATGGGGATTATGCAGCTTTGCCTCATTCGATATGTGAGGGAACGAGCGGAAGTTCTACCTCCTGCCCGGTGTCTCCCTCTTTCCACTTGCGGGTATTGCTTGAAATATGGCAGTTGCGGATCTTGTCAGTTACCACGACCCCATTTTCAGGCAAATAACTCACCTGTATTTCAATGGGTGGGAGGTCTTGCAGTCGTCCGTTCACGCTCTGGGATTGAAGCGCCACAACTTCCTCGTGGTAGAGGGTAATTTTAGCGGAGGGGGTTATACGTCCTTTTGCACGTCCCACCGGGTGACGCCCTGCGCCCCACTTGTTAACGATTTCCTGCTCATCGCCATACTCCACACCTGTAATGCCGGTAACAGGCACACCGCCGACAAGTACGACAATATCAGCCCACGCAACTAACATGCCGTTAACCATAGGCACGCCGTTTTTAATGCTTACGTTCATTGCTTTTGCCTTTTGTGTTTAGGTTATACGGATTTAGCGAACCCGATTTTTATTCTTATATGTCGCATAACCGGGACTGCAACATTCTTGATTACGAACTCTACCAGGCTGGTGCTTGCGACATCCTGCTCCGGGTCTATCTCAACTTTGTAGCCGCTAAGTTCCCCGGCTCGTTCCATAGCCTCGAGGGCTTGGTTTGCCACAGTTTCCAAATGCGCCACAGTATAGCTTGCCAACTGTCCGGTGGAAGCGTCCACATATACGTTGCCGCCGAGTTCCGGCTTCACGTATGTACGTATGCCGCGCACAGCCTTATCCATAGTTCGCACGCTCTCAATGGCTGCGTAGTCGCTGATTGCGGAGTCCATTGTGTGGCTGTCATTCATATAGCTTCCGGCTTGCCCGGTATGAGTGATAAAGAACAGATAACGCGCCGTGTCAAGTGTCTCGAGCAATGCTTTATCCACATCGCGCAACAGTGTACCGTCACCGAAAGCCGGGAGACTTACACCGGTGGGGAACTCTTTGATCCATGCAATACACTGGTGAACTTTAGCGCTGCTCAGTAAGCCCATAACGACACCCAGACCGCTGACGCTCGCTTTCCCCGTGTTGGTCTTGTCGTCATACAGTTCAGCGCCTTTACCGCTTCCTGCCTGACCTATCACCACGCTGACGCGGCTTTTATTCTCACCCGCAAGGTTAACCGGCATTGTGTTGAGCGTGCCCACTTTCGGGGCGTACACGACAGACAGTTCCGCCTCCTCCCCGGCAAGTGCGTCCGCGACACCCTGCAGGGCCGTGAGGTCGTCACCGCTAAGGGTGCGGTCGCCACACCATACGCCGATCTGACGGATACGGCCGGCCGCAAAGTTCTGCACTGTCTTAAGCTCGGCGAATGTCTGGGACTCACCCTGCGGCTTCTCGAAGATCGCCACATACAGGCTTACAGCCGGGTTAATTCGGTAAAGTTCGCTGAGCTGATAGTGAAGCACACGCACGCCCCAGCTTGCTGCATCCTCCTTAATACCCGCAGCCTCCGCCGCGTCAATGGTGCTGAGTGGCTGCACGTGGTCGGTTTTGAACGCGGCCGGAATATCTGCCGCCGGAAGATAGACCACAAAACCGGTTATATGGTCCTCACCGGGCAGAGACTTGGGGACATTGCCGTTCTGTCTCTGTATATTCAGACTTGTTGCCATTACGCTTCCACTTTTAAGGGTACTGCCGAAAATCCCAGACTTTTGCCATGGTTTCGGGCGTCATTTTCCTGTTTGAAACACTGGCCGTCGGCTGTCACCCATACTGCCGGGAGACTGTGACGCCGGCACGCTGCTTTACCCACAGCAGTAAGGGCGTCAGTTTCCGCCTTTGCTTTGGCGCGGGCTGCTTTCAGTTTTGCGACCAGTTCCGGCTCGGGCTGGTTCTTGCCTTTGCCTGACTTTTTCGCCGAATCTGTCTCTAAGGTTGCCGCGACGTGTGCCATCTCCTCCGCAGTGACGGCGCCGGCTTCATTAATCGTTGCCAGATTTTCCGCTGCGATTTCGGCTGTTGTCTTTTCTTTTGTTTCGTTGCTCATATCTTTTTACGTTTTAGATTATATATTTTCCACCCTGCTACTGACAGGATCAGAACTGCAGCCAATATCAGGGTGGCGACTTTCAACCGTTCCCACAGGCTCGGGGCTTTGGTAGCTGTTACCGTCACTTCGTCAAGCGTGCCGCCGTCAATGGTCTGCACCGCTTCGGTTTCGGTCTCGGCTTTCTCCTCGGCGGTAATATCTGCCGCCTCATTACTCTGCTGCTCCTCGCCGTGGGTCTGCCGGATCTTGGCTTTTAACGGTCTTTGTCCGGTGTCCGGGTCGGGTTGCTTTTCAGTGTCGTAGACCTCAATCTCCGTAACCGTCAGCCCCCGGGTTTGGGTCTCCCTCGTCAGGGTCGCCTCTTGGTGTTGGGTGTGCACCTCGCAACCTTTGGCGCTCGTCGTCACATGCTCCGTTGTTTCCGTCCTGGTGTGCTCCGCGACCTTTCGGTGTGAGCAGCAGCTCGAATTTGACAGGGCAGCTATCAATATGACGACAGCCCCAAATGCGCTCCAGTGCGTTGTTGAGTCTTTGCACATCATTGCGTAAGTTAGTTATTTCGGCTTTGAGCGGCGGCACAATACTTTCCATCAGTATGTCCGCAGCCTTTCGCACGTTTTCAAGCTCATTGCTTTTGACCTCTGCGAGCTTATTATTCATTTCAGCCCTCAGCGTCTTAAGTTCAATGCGGTATTTAGTGCGCTCCAGTTTGCGGCCAACCCATGCCCCTACGGGACCAGATACCGCCGCAACAAGCGCCGATACTATGATTGTTATTATTTCGCCGCTCATTCATTGTTCCAATGCTTTGTCGGCTGCGCTCGGCATAGCCGGAGCAAGCTCCGCTCTGCTCTCACTGGCACGACAATTCATATTGTTACTGTTTAATACCCACTTTTGTGAGCCATTTTTTTACATCGAAGCCGGGGCACGGTTTATTAGCAAATTCGTTATGACCGTGAACAGTAGCGCCGGGGTATTTCTTGAGAAGTTCTTTAACCAACTTTACAAGCGTAGCCTCTTGTGCCGGGGTTCGTGTGTCCTTCCCGATATTTTGCCAATTCGGGGTCTTACGTGGCGGACATCCGCCAACGTAACACACACCGATTGACCGCGTATTATGTCCGGTGCAATGCGCTCCGGCCACTGCCTCGGACCGCCCGGGGCGGATTTCCCCGTTTAGTCCGATAACATAGTGGTAGCCTATATCAGAAAAGCCACGCGCCAAATGGCTTGCTTTTATCCGGGTATTTGAAAACTCCTCACCCTCCGGCGTTGCCGTATAGTGCAGAATGATTTCATCGACCTTGCGCTTTCCGGGTGTCGCGCCCATAGCTGCAAGTGTCTGCGCTCCGGCTATTCCGTCAGCCGTTAACCCCTTACGCTTCTGAAACTCTTTGACGGCTTCCTCGGTCAACGGTCCGAAAATACCGTCAGGTATGAGGTTTAACCGCTGTTGCAGGGCTTTTACCTCCGCGCCTCTGCTTCCTTGTTTCAGTGTAGCCATAGGTTTTTTACGCTTTTGCGCTGACTATTGCCATACGACAATTGGTCTCAGACAAAGGCAGACAAATGCCGTACTGGTCAAAGTTAACGAGGTTGCGGTGGTTCTGAGGGTCGTTCTCGGCTTTACTCCAGTAGAATGTTGTTGAGCCTGCGGCTTTCATCATTCTGCCGGCATAGAACGCAACGGAGCTCTGCGAGTCGGTCGCACCGGGAACAGCACCCCATGCAAGTTTTTTACCTGCCGAGTTGTAATAGGGTGTGCCGTCATATTCGTAAATGTCAAAACCATACAGGCGGCCGATTTTGCCCTCGGTCTGGTTAATGTTGTAATGGTCTTTGAAACGCTGCTCTGTCTGGAGCAGGTCGTTCACATGGTCGGAACAGAGCACCAGCACGCGATCCTGCTTGGGTATACCCATTTTGTCAAAGCTCCTTTTGACTGCCAAAAGGTCAGCCGAAGTCATGAGCTTGCGACCCTCTACAGCTTCGCCGGTAGTGAAAAGCACAGGCACGCCGGTTTTATTCTCATCCGGGGCAATGGCGTGTATTGCACGCTGACCGAACGCCTCGACCAATACATCGCGGTGGCGTTCCTGAACGCTTGCCATTTTGTCGTAACTGATAGCGTGCAGCTCATCATTGGTCACAGGGGTTGCCTCGGTTGTGAACTTGTCAAGACTCACAGGCTTGTCCGCATCCTCCAGAGCAGTAACAGGAATTGGGTAGGTGGTATTATTTACAAGCACCGTGGGGTCACCGCCGATTTCAACGAAGTGGATAACGTCGTTATTTACATACTGGTTATAACTGCGGATTCTTGCAAGCCAGCCCCACGACTCCAGGGCGGTGCGGAACTGTTTGATCTGCTCACCGGTCCATATCTCTTTGAGGACACCGGCACGGAATGAACCCGCGGGGGCTGCCTGACCTAATGCAAGTGCCAGAACATTGCCGGCGATTGCTCCGGTTTCAGGGGCGCAGCCGATTGCCACAGCACAGGTAGCGCCGGCGGCGGCATTGAACGCAACGGCCATAATCATGCAGCTGACTATGCCGAGCAGCTTCTTAAAAAAATTGCTTTTCGATTTCATTGCTGTTGTTGATTGTGTTTATAGGGTTTATTTATTCGCTTAGGGGCGGGCAGTCTACGCCGTACTCTTCTTTATACAGGCGCATATATTCCGCGGGCTGGTCTTTGCGGAGTGCAATGAGTTCGCTCTGCGGCACTTCGCTTAACTTGGTGTATTTCTTAGGCTGTTCACCTGCACCGGGGGCACTCTGTTTGTTCAGGTTCAGTGTGTCGGTGGGCTTCTGCTGTCCGGGCATAGCCTTGAATGTGTCTGCGAGCATTTCTGCGCCGGCGGCTTTACCGAGCTTAATGTAATGTTCACGCTGCGCCGCTAAAATCTTTCTGTCGGCAATAGCCTGATCCACGTACTGAGTTACGGACGCAAGCTGCAAAGTTTCGGCGCTGTCCGCCTTGGTTTTCATCAGCTGGAGCGCGGCTGTTACCTGCTCGTCGGACGCATCCTCGGGAAGTCCTAAGAGGATTAACTGGTCTTTGTTCATCGCTGTTTTTTGATTTTTAATTAGATTGTTATTGTTTATTTGTCTGCCGGACTCCGGCTCCTCCCCCTCACCGGGTTCATTCTCCGGCGAGGGTTTGGGTTCGTTCAGTTTCAAGAGCGGAAGTGCCGGGGCATCCTCTCCGGCTGCGAGCTTCAACTGCTTGCCGTCTGCGCCACAGAGTTGCAGGGCTTCATCATTGCCGCCAATATCCACAATGCTGACCTCGATAAGTTTGCACCGCGTCACCGTCGCACGTGTCTGCCCCTCCAATGCTAAAGCCGGGTCGGGGTTTACTTCCGTAGGCTCCAGGGCTGCCGAAGCCATGCGCAAAAATCCGCTTTCCCATTTGCTCTCTATCTTCCGGGCAAAATCATCGTTTTGGTCAAATACCGGGGTGCCTATCAGTTTGCCCTCCTCAACTCTGAGGTTGTCAATTTTGCCGATAGGCATTGACTGACCGTCGAAAGCACGGCGGTGCATCCATAGCAAAACCGGGTTGCGCTTGAACTGCTCCAGGTCTATGCCCGAAGTCAGCACACGCGTGCCGTAGCTGTTTACTGCCTCAGTTGAGATTATTACTTCTTTCATTGTAGTTGTCTCGTTTCACTTATCGTGCTTGCCACGCTTTGTATTTTAAAATATTAACTCTCGCAAAGAAAATGCCCGGGGCACTTAGGGGCTTGGTCCGGAGGTGGTGGGTGTGTCCCCTGTGCCCGGGGCGGTTGTCCTAATCTTTTTTACCTTGGTGGCGGAGGCAGGACTCGAACCTGCGATCTTTGTGGAATGAGCCCAACGAGCTACCGGCTGCTCTACTCCGCTAATCGGCTTGCCGCTTTGCTATGCAAAGAATGTTTTTAAGTCGTTCAGCGGTGCAAAGTTGATAGTATTATTTGGCTGTTACAAAAAGCATTATCAAGTTGATAACACTTTTTATTCGTTAAATTATTTTACCCCAACTTTGCAGTGTAAAAACACCTCCTCAGTGGTGGTGTTAACTTAAATTCTCTGTTGATTATGCAACCGTGCTAAGCACGCTTTGCTCCTCTAAAAATTGATTACTACAAAGAATGGCAACTAAAACCAAAAAGGAACGCGAACAGCAACGCGAACACGCGCGCCTCCTATATATGCAGGGGGAGCCCCAGAAGTCTATTGCTGAAAAAGTCGGCGTATCTGCTCAGACTGTCACAAAATGGGTTGCGGAGGGTGGCTGGGAACAGGCACGAGCCGCCGCCAACATTACGAGACAGGAACTGGTTAATAAAATTTTTAACTCCATAAATGTGTTACTGGAGGATTTGGCAAATGACCCCAGCCCGGAGAAAACAGCCGCCAGCGCTGACAAACTTGTGAAGTTTGCCGCCACTGTTGAACGCCTCGACAAAAAAACTTCCGTGGTTGACATTATAGAGGTATTTATGGCTTTCAGCAAATGGCTGCAATATCGTATGAGCTTCGACCCGAATGTCACCCCGGAACTGCTCAAAACCATTAACCATTATCACGACCTTTTCATCTCTGAAAAATTAAAAGAGTCTTTCTAAAGTATGACAAAAGCGGAATTAAAAAAAGCGATTGAGGAATGGAAACAGCACTGCGAAACGGTGCAGGCTGCCACTTCCATTAACATCATAGAATCGCCGGCACAGCGTCTCGCGCGCATTGCCCGGCTGCGCTCTGATTATACCGCTTTCGTTGATTACTATTTCCCACACTGGACTATTAACCCCGAAACCGGGAAAGCTACCCCTTGCGCTAAATTCCACATTGACGCGGCCAATAAGATAAAAGCCAACCGAAACCTCAAAGCCGGTTTTGTCTGGCATCGTGGTGCGGCTAAGTCTACCAATATGGACGTATTTGTCCCTATGTGGCTAATGTGTCAGGAACGCCGCGAAATTAACGTTATGGTCATCGTCGGCAAGTCTGAGGATAACGCTAAAACTCTGTTGGGTGACATTCAGGCGGAGTTACAGTACAACCAGCGTTATATTGCCGATTTCGGGGAACAGTACAACGCCGGATCCTGGGAGGAGGGAGAATTTGTAACGCAGACGGAAGTCGCATTTTTTGCCCGTGGTCGCGGTCAGTCTCCGCGTGGTCTGCGCTACCGCTCACACCGTCCGGATTACATCGTTATTGACGACCTCGACGACGACGAACTGGTGGAAAGTCCGGCGCGTGTCTCTAAGCTGTTCGACTGGGTGCGCTCGGCTCTGTTCGGTACTCTCGACGGTGGGCGCGGCCGCTTCTTTATGGTCGGTAATATGATTGCCAAAAATTCAGTGCTGGCGAAGTGGTGCGATATTAAGAGCGTACACGTTACCCGTGTAAACATCTACGACAAAAACGGCGATATTTCCTGGGCTGCCAAATGGACCCCGGAGGAAGTGCAGGCAATTGCCGACGTCGCCGGTTATCGTGCATTTCAAAAAGAATACATGAATAACCCGATAATTGAGGGTGCAGTGTTCCGCAACGAGTGGATCCGCTGGGGTAAGCGCCCTGCCTGGTCTAAGTTCTCGGAAATTGTGCTTTATATCGACCCCAGTTTCAAAGGCTCAAACAAAAATGACTTTAAGGCGGCGAAACTCTGGGGGAAAGCCGGGACTCAGCTCTGGCACCTCCGTGCTTTTGTCCGTCAGTGCTCCGTTGCCGAAATGGTACGCTGGTGTTACGACCTTTACGAATGGGCGCGCGCTCAGGGTATCGCCGTGCGCTGGTACATGGAGGCGAATTTTATGCAGGACACCATCCTCGATGAATTTATGCGAGAGGGTGAACTTCGCGGCTACCAGCTCCCAATGACCGGCGACAAGCGCAAAAAGCCTGACAAGTTCCAGCGCGTTGAAGCTGTTTCGCCACTGTGGGAGCGTGGGTTCGTCTATTACGACGAGAGCCAGCGAGACGACCCCGATATGCTCGCCGGCATCGACCAGACCCTCGCATTTGAAAAGGGTATGCGCGGACACGACGACGCACCGGACGCCGACGAGGGCGCTATATGGATTTTACAGAGAGATACCCGACAAAAGAAAATTGTTTCATCCACTTCAATAGGGTTGCGACCTAACGCAAAAAATGTATCATGGTAATATTTGAATACTTCCGCGCCCTCCTGTTCGACTGGCGCAAAAAACGCGCGATCCGTGAAGCTCAGCGCTCCGCTGACCTCCACCGTAAAAAGTTCCTGGTGCTTGTGCTTCATGGGCGCCCGGTCTGCGTATCTATGCAGGGCGTTAAAAAAATGATCCGGCAAAAGCGCCTCCCTGGCCTGACTACCGAAAAAGCCCGCGAAATTGCAATTTATGAAGCTATGCCCAAAACTTCCGGCCTATGTTCCTGACTCTTGACGACTACCGGGGCGTGTGCGACGAATACGAGCTCAAGCAGATAACACAGAACGAAGAAACACGCCTGACCGCCGAAGCTGCCGCAATGGAGCAAATCGGTTCTTATCTGCGTTATCGCTACGATATGGCCCGGGTATTTGCTTCTGAGGGTTCAGACCGCAACGCTATGCTCGTACAGTGCGCCGTAAATATTTCCCTTTGGCTAATGGTTCACCGTCTCCCTCAGAATATGGGACACGAACGCCGGGAATGTCTCTATAACGACGCTATCAAATGGCTTCGCGATATTCAAGCCGGCAAAGCCTCCCCCGACTTACCTCTCTATGAGAGTGAGGACGGAGACGACGCACGCAACCCGGTGCGCTACGGCTCTATGAAACCAAACAGATACGACTATTAAACACCCGTTAAATACCGTTTAACCCATGTTTAAGCTGTGTGCTAAAATTGAGATAACCGGCGAGCGCTGCTGGGACATCGGCTTTGTCTCGGCGGTGGAGATTGTACGCGACACTGAGAAGCTCACAGCCGAAGCCAAAATAACACTCCCTAAAAAAATGAAATGGAACGGCTCGGCTGAAATTCCTGTGCATCGTGGCGACTCCGTGTGTATTTATCTGGGATATAACGGTAATTTACAGCTTGCTTTTGTGGGTTATGTCCGTGACGTAGGCTTCAAAACTCCGGTTGTCATTACCTGCGAGGATGATATGTTCAAACTCAAACAAATGCCGGCACAGAAAAAAGCCTACCGCTCTGTTACTATTGAAACGCTTCTTAAGGATCAGGGCATAACTTACCGGCTCAATGTTATGGGCGAACAGTCGCTCGGTGCTTATCGTGTCACCGCTGACACTGTGGCCGCTTTGCTCGGAAGATTATCAGAACAGGGCATCCGCTCATTTTTCCGATATGAGAACGGCGAGCCGGTTCTTTACTGTGGCGTGCTCTTTGACCGCGACAGTACTCCCTCGCAAGTGTTCCGCTCCGGGCTTAACATCATTTCAGACAACAGCCTCCAGCAGCAAAAGGCGGAAAATATGCGCCTGCGCGTTAAGGCTGTCAGCCTTATGCCAAACAATAAAAAAATTAAGGTTGAAGTCGGCGACGCTGACGGTGAACACCGAACATTACACACCTACAACAAAACCGAACGTGAGTTAAAAGCGTGGGCGGAACAGGAAGTTAAACGGCTTAAACGTGACGGCCTGACCGGTTCGTTTACTACGTTCGGGGCTTCTCTGGTTGACCCGCTCGACGCTATCGGCATAATCATTGACGGCTCTAAAATGGGTGTATATCAGGTAAAAAAGGATGTAATAAAATATGGCGATTCCGGCTTCCGTCAGGAAATAACGCTCGGGCTTCGCGTGCAATAGTTTTGAGTTATGCAGAATTTACGAAACGTTATCAGACAGCTGGCACAGCCTGACGGTGAAACCGTCGCTCTTGTGTGCACCGTTGACGCTGTGGATAAATCATCGCGCACGGTTGACTGTTCGCCTATCAATGAGGGTGCGCCATTGCTCGGGGTCAATCTTCAAGCCAACCAGGAGGGTGAATGTGGGGTGTGCCTGTTCCCCGAAATTGGCTCTTACGTCGTTGTCGGCTTCGTTTCCGAAGGAGCCGCCGGGGTGGTGCTGCTTACTGAGAAAATAGAGTCCGCCGAAATTGTAATCGGTGATACCTCGGCTGTCATCAGCGCCGACGGTGTGCGTATCAACGTGGGCGACATCTCCGCAAATCTGAGTAAAAGCGCCGTAACTTTCAATGGTGGCGACCTCGGAGGATTGGTTAAGGTGCAAGCCCTGACCGACAAATTAAATGAGCTTATACAGACCGTTAACGCTCTTATTACTTCCTATAACACCCACACCCATATTACAACCGCAACAGTCGGGGCAAGTACCGCTCCGGGGGTATTATCTCCGACGGAACAGACAGCACAGCAGGCGCAGCCATTCAACCGCTCAGACTACGAAAATGAAAAAGTAAAACATTAACATAAACTGCAATGGCAAATATAATAACCAATATCCGCGACTATTTCAGCCGCCCCACACGCTCTCAGCTGGTAGAACTCGCACGCCGCGTCAGTTCAAAACAGGGCGTGAAGCTCACAGCACAGCTCCAGCAGCAGACCGACAGTCTGACAAAAAAGGACGTTGCAGACTGGCGCGCCGCTCATCAGGTTGCTATTGACTACGAAAGCCCGAACCGTTGCCGGCTTTATGACATTTACGCCGATTGTGTCCTCGATGCTCATCTTTCCGGCTGTATAGCCCAGCGCAAAGGTAAGGTATTGCAAAAGGATTTCCGCCTTGTTGACGCTTCCGGCAAAGAGAACACAGCAGCCACGGAACTGCTGCAAGCCGGCTGGTTCCTTGACTTCCTCGAGCTGTGTCTTGATTCAATCTACTGGGGACCCACTCTCATACAGTTGGGCGACATTATCAGAGACAACGGACCGATGCGTTTTGACGGCGTGGAACTCGTGCCGCGTAAACACGTCGTGCCTGAATATGGGGTATTAGTCCGCAATCCGGGCGACGACTGGCGACAGGGCACAACTTACCGCGAGGGTGATATTGCCAACTGGTGTGTGGAGGTCGGCAAACCGCGTGACCTCGGTCTGCTTCTTAAGTGTGCTCCCCCATGTATTAGCAAAAAGAATTTTTACTGTCCGCTAAACCATAAAAGGGTGAGTCCAACTTCTTGAACAGCAGAAGTTGGGCTTACTTTTTGTATTTGACAAGCCCCCTCAGCAGTTTTCGGGATCTTCAGGAGGGGATTCCGAGGCCTCTGCGAGCATGATTTTCAAGTCAGCGTCGGGCTGATTTAGGAACTTTTCGAGATTCAGATAATACATCAGTACAATTCTGACGATTGTAGCCAGTCCAGAAAAGCTCCAACGCCTTTGCAAGGTGCTTTGTAAGACCGAGAGCAACAGATTAGCTATGAGCGTTACCCAAATCTGTATTTTTATGGCATTGGCACTTTCGCCATAGAAGTATCGCAAAGGGAAGTTCTGCTTTATCTGCTTGAAAAGCGACTCAATCTGCCATCGGCGACGGTAGATGGCCACGATTGTCTCCAGAGGCATGTCGAAGTCATTGGTGAGAAGCGATATAAGTTTTGGCTTCTTGCCTTTCTTAATGTCAACGTATGTGATTATTCTTGCAATGTGGTTGATGCCGTCTTTACGGAACACTACGACCTGTTCACGGTACTCCATCAGTCCCTGCGGATTCTGGTGCATACAGTCCACAAGTATTTCATAACTGAGGTTTTTCTTCATTTTGGTTACATATACCACCCCTCGATCCGTCAGTTCCTCGAATTTGGCATAGTTGATATATGCACGGTCAAGTGCTACTATCTCGTTGTGGCTGTAATGGCTCGGTGCAAGCATGAAGGAGTCATTGGTCGCTGCCGAAGTGAACTGTACGTCGCAGTGAACGCCCTCGTTGGCATGTATGACCGAGTGTACCTTGATGCCGCCTTTCTTCTTTCCCGTCTTCGGATGACGGCCAACACCCTTGAAAATAGCATTGGAGAACAACGTGATTGTAGTGGAATCGATGATTCTAAGCCGTCTTATCCACTCTTCCGTGCCATTGCGTCGGCTGTCCGAGGAAAGAATGTCTTTATTGGCTGCATACAAGTCGCGGTATACATCTTCAAAGAACTTCTCTGAACGTCTGGCATTTGCATCCGACAAGGTGCTCCGCCTGGGCACAGTGTCAATGCCTACATGATGGAGTTTGCGTACCTCGGCTGTCATAGAAGTCTCTATCTCACGCAATGAATCGAAGCGCTGTATGACAGCATATAGCATCGTAAGCAAATGCGTATAGCCGTCAAAGCTCTTGACATACTTCTCTCCGCCGTGTTTTCGGCTGATTTCAACTATTTTTTCACGATCAAGTGATTTTATCAGCTGACCATATGTCGGCTGTCCGAAGAAATTACTACTTTTACTCATGGTTATTTAAGATAGTTTGGCGACATCAAAATAACCATTTAGGGCTGACTCCTGCAATAGGTGCCAGCCCTAATTTTCAACCGCTACTAAAAAAGTTTAGCGGACAGTAATAAAAAAGAATATGCTCGCTTATTGGGACGTATTCGGTGAAATTTTCGGTATGCCTATGCGCATAGCTCGCGTTAACGGGCTTGACGACGCGGAACGAGCCAAAACCGAAGCAGCCCTCCGCGATATGGGCGCGGCGCAATATATCGTAACATCTGACGGCACGGAAATTGAGATTAAGGAAAGCAGCCGCGGTGACGCTTACAACGTCTATGACAAGCGCGTGGATCGCTGCAACTCTGAGCTGTCAAAGGTGGTGTTAAATCAGACAATGACCATTGACTCCGGCTCCTCACTCTCACAGTCAGAAGTGCACCTCGAAATATTTGAGCGCACAACCGAAAGTGATGCTATTATGTGCGCCCATATTATCAACGGGCGACTGCTTCCCCTTATGGAGTTGCACGGCTTCCCGGTCAAAGGTTGCCGCTTCCAATGGAACAATGCCGCCAGCTACTCACCGGCGGAACAGCGCGAAATTGAACGCCTGGTCCTGGAGTATTACAACATTCCGCCTGAATACTTCACGGAAAAATACGGCGTGACTATTGACTCCCCACGCGAAACCAAAACACAGCCCGACCGTTTTTTCGACTGAGCCCCGCGCAAAGCTCGACAATAAGGTTGGCTGACGCTGCGGGGCTTCGGCGCTCATATCTCGCGTTTAACGCCGCTTTGGGTTCTTTGTATGACTTACCGTGCAAACCGAACGCAGACGGCAATTTATTGTTGTCTGCTGAGGTGCCGCCGGTAATGGCTGATAAGCAAAATGACTTGCTCGAACTTGCGGACGCGACAGATAAGCCCAAATTTGACGACACGGCATTTTTTGACGCTGCCGGCATGGTCTACAATGCCGGGGGCTTCGATGCGTCGCAACTCAACACCCCCGAAGCTCGCCGCTTGATAGCCGAAACGGTTAAGCAGCTCAACATCGCCATAAGTTCAAGCGTCCCCCATGAGGTGCCGGAGGTGGTGCGCTATGCCCTCGAAAATAATGCTTTTATTTTCTCCGGCTTTAAGGCGTTCCACACACTCCGGGAGGTCGGTCTGTCTCTGACTACCGACAAAGGGGATATTAAACCGTTTGACACGTTCCGCCGCGACGTGGAAAAGGTCAACAACCAATATAACCATAACTACCTATATGCGGAATATAACCACGCGGTCGGTGCTTCTCTAATGGCTGCACGCTGGCAACAGATTGAAGCCGACGGCGACCGTTACGACCTCCAGTACCGCACGGCTCAGGATGACCGCGTGCGCGAAGATCACGCAATTCTGCACGGCACAACGCTGCCACCCTCCGACCCGTTCTGGTCGCTTTATCTGCCGCCGAACGGCTGGAACTGCCGTTGCACAGCCGTACAGGTTCGACGTGGCAAATACCCCCAGAGCGACCCGGCGCTCTCTATGCTCCGCGGTCAGAACTGCACCGAAGCCACCAAACAGCAGATTTTCCGCTTTAACCCCGGTAAGGATCTGAAACTGTTTCCGCCCAAACATCCGTATTACAAAGCACCGGAAGCAGCCAAACAGGTAATTGAGCAATTGAGTGAGGAACAAAAGCGGGAGCAGCGCATTGCCGACATCATCGCGGAGCTGCCGGATTCTCTGACTTTCGACCAGAAAAAGGCTATTGCCGAGAACTGTTTGGAGATTGAGCAGAGCTTCGGCATTACAAAAGGCAAAGCCATGACATACGACCAGGCAAACAAAGGCAAGGAAAACCCGGAATTTGCAAAGGGTGGAGGCTACCTTGTGAACTGTCAGACCTGCACCGTTACCCATTGGCTTCGCCGCCTCGGCTTCAACGTCAAGGCAAAGCCCAATATTAAGGGCAGCGCGTATGCCGAAATGGACGCACAGAGCATTACGTGGTTACAGCGTTTTGTAAATCTCGACGGCTCGGACGTTGATTATGATTTTACCTACAAATGGCAAAAGCGCAAAGGGTACAAGGCTATGACCGCAAAACGATTGCAGGAATATTTCGCCGAAAAATTCAGCGATGACGGTGTGTATGAAATTTACTGCGCGTGGAAACGTCGCGACGCCCATGTATTCTGTGCCGAAGTCATCGGGGGGAAGGTTCGTTATTTCGACCCTCAAAGCGGCCAGAACGATGTAAGCTCTTACATCGGCGAAATGCGCCCCGGCATGGTGGGCGTTATCAGAATCGACGATAAGAAGGTTAACCCCAAATTAAAGAACTTATTCCTCGAGATCAAATGATATTGACAGGTTCAATGCTTCTTCCCCAGTTATCAGGGTGTGTTTATCCCCCTTGGCGATTACAAGCCGTGGCAATCCTACCGGCATAGGCATTCCCTCTGCATCTAAAAGACAGAGTCCGTAAACATCGCCGTCAGCGGTGGTCCCAATCTTTTCAGCATGGTTTGCCATTTCGCCCATGTTCCGGGCGTATTCTAATATTTTTGCCGATTTATCCATTGACCGCAAATTTACAACTTTTTTCTGATTTAATAACAATTAAAACCCAATTAAATGCTCGACGCCAACAAACTAAAAGCCGACATTCTCGACGACATGCGCGTGGACCTCTCCGAAGAGTTCGACCGCAACTTTGAACGTAAGGGCTTTTTCTCCGACAAGTGGAAGCCCCGCGCACATGACTACTCCCGCGGCTCTCTGCTCATGGTCTCCGGCGATATGCGAAAAGCCACACAGGGCGAAGTGTCCGGCAACGGTGTGCGCTTTTCCTCCGCAATGCCTTACACAAACCTCCACAATGAGGACGGAAAAATCACCGTGACGGCTAAAATGAAACGCTACTTTTGGGCGAAGTTCATGCAAACAAAAGACGAGTCCTGGCGGCGTATGGCTCTAATGAAAGTTGGCAAAGTCATAACTATGCCGGAGCGCCGCTTTATCGGCGACGGCCCCGACACGCAACGCATTATCCGGGAGGCAATCGACAGGAACCTACAACAGTTCAACACCCAATTAACTGACTTTTTAAGACAATAACAGCAATATGAGAAAACAGATTTTTACAGCTGTCGCCGAAAAGCTCCTGACCGTTCCGGGCATTGATTACGTGGACCTCTGGAACGACAACGGCGCACACTTTGCCGGTGGGGCGGTTTACCCCCTGCCGTCGGTGTTCGTTGAGTTTGAAACAATCGAATGGCACCAGCAGAACGCCGGGGCACGCCGTGCCGATATTACCGTCCGCCTCCACATTCTGAACCGTGCGACTGCCGGAATACACGGAAGCCAGGACCCGGCAATGGCGGAAGCTCTGGAGCGCTTTGACCTCCTCAATAGCATTAACGCCGCTATGCAGGGACTACGCGGTGACAACTTCGCCGGCTTTATGCACACTATCTCGGCAACCAATCACGCCCACGCTGAAATTATTGAGGACGTTGAATGTTTCCGAACCTCCGTGCAGGACTTAACGGCTATGCGACGCGACAAACCCTTTCCGGGGCTCTCTGCCGCCATTCCGTCACCTCAATAATACAACAGCAACCCCGATAGCTCCGGAAGCCATCGGGGTTGCTTATTTAATCAAAATCAAACAGGGAGGGGGAACTATTCTGGTGGTTATATTCCTCGGTATCCGTGTGGAATCCTAAATACCTTATGAAAGTGATATAACTAATCCCAAACTCGGGCTCTATCCACCGACGCCACACAGCTTTATAGCATTTAGCTTGGTTTCCCGCCTCGTAATGCAGTGCGGTTATTGCTTTTACTTTTTCAGACCGCGCCAACGTGGATTTGTGCCGTTTTTTCTTTGCCATTCAACAATTTTTAGTACCTTTGCACTGTCCTTTTACACAAGGCTCAGCGCTGGCGTCGGCTTCGGTCCACGTTGGCGCGGCTTTTTTTATTCCGCTGCCTCTGCTTCAAGTTCTGCCGGGAGGTCTTGCAGTGGTTCGCTACCGGGCAGAAGATCCACATCTGTAATGCTCAGTGGAATATTGCGCCATGCGTTCCCGGTGCTTTCATCGCGATACTGTGCGCGGATATAGCGGCGGGTCTCGGTAGGCTGGTAACTTTCCCGGATAATCTTAACTGCTTCCACAAATTGATCGTCGTGGCTTTCCTCCGCCATTTTTTGAAGCTGGAGCACCTTGCTTGCATTGAGGTTGCCCTGGCGGTCTTTGCTCAGAAGTCGCAGCACAGTGTTAACAAGTGCTTTGCTCTTGTCGTCGGTCGCTAAGCTCTCCAGATAGCGGCGCACCATTGCGATACCTGTTTCCACCATATCAGTCCAGCCGTCAACAGTGTTAACGCCTAATGTCAGGCGGAGGCTACTGTCACTGTTGGTGAAAGTGTGGCTATACTGCCCATCCTCTTTGAAGCCCACGACATCGGCTTTCATATCCAAAACAGCCTTAAAGTTGCTGAATAATGCGTCCTTTGTCGTTTTAATCTGCTCACTAAGGGCGCGCAGTTCCGGAATGGCTGCCGCCAGTTCCTCGTTGACTAGCTCTTGGTAAGTCTCACGCTGCTGCTTGCGAAGTTCCGCAGCTTCTTTTTTCGCTTTTTCTGCCTTAAACGCTTCCCATTCGGCGCGCTCATCGGCGGTCATTGTTACCTGTTCACTCATTTTTAAGGGTGTTTAAGTGGTTATTAATTTGTGTTTAACTGCTTGGGTGGTCTGTCCTTTTACACCGGCGCAGCGTTTTTTAATTGTCGTAGTCCTCGGCGTCCGGCGAGTCATAGTTCAAATGTCCGGCCGCATCGCTCGCCCACCATGCCAGTGCGTCCAACAGTTCGATTCTTGCATTTTCGGGCAGGTGTGCAATCTGCTCCCGGATTATGGCTGTAACCTTTTCAAGTTCCTTGCTCATATTCTTTGAGTAAATACCTTTTTAGCCTGCTTGGTATCTCCGAACATCGTGTAAGCTAATGCAAGCAGACACACGCCGCTATACCCGATTATTAGCCCGACAAGCACCCATAACCACGCAAATGGGTAGGCGCATTTTCTGAGTCGTTTTCTTGTTTTGTCTCTCATATCATTTGTTTAGTTCGTTATTCATTATTCAATGTAACTGTGTAGCCCTTTCCGCGAAGATATTCAGCCACTTGTTTTAGATCAGTGTATTTCAGCACGTCAAAAATGTATGCAGCCACATACTCCGCTACTGCGTCCTCGCTTGCATAGTCTATCTTTGAATTGACAAACTTTGTTTTTTCGGTTCGGCTTAACTGCCGAAAAACTGAGTTAATATCTGTTACCATTGGATTTTTAGTTTAGTGTTGGGTCTATCTCTTTGCCGGCGGTCAGCTTCTGCATCAGAAGCGCATCAGTGAGTGCATCAACCGCGCGGGCGTCCTTGACTTTGTTGTTAAATGTCGCTATGAGGTTGCGCAGCCGCTCCCTCGGTATCTTGTTGAAGTCATTGTAACCGCTGGCGCGCATCGCAATGCCTTTTATTATCGAAATATTGCTCTGCTGCTTGGTCTCCCTGAGCCAGCCGCCTATTGCCGCAATTACCTGCTTGCGCAGTTTGTCAAGCCGCGCCGTCCCCTGCTTTTCGTCCACCTGCTCGCTCAGCTTCGCACAGATGTCTATGAGCTGGTGCTGGGTCAGGTCGCGGCTGCTCTCGACACCCCAGCTTGCCAGGATCGCGTGCTTCGCTTCATCATCAAGCCCCAGCACTGTGCAAAGGGTGTGATATTTTTTCACGAGGCCGCGGTGGATTTCGTCCATTGTCTTATTTTCTTTTGCCATAGTCGTTTATTTTATTCGTTCAGCCCAGTAGTCTGCGGCTCCTCGCTCCCAGATTACGAAGTCGGCGCCGCCCTCTCCTTTGTCCTGGTCTTCGTAGCGTGTCGTTACAAAGGCTTTGTAACCCTCGACCCTGATTTTTATGTCTGCGTCAAATCTTATGCGCACCGCCAGTTTATCAGTAAGGTTGCCGGATTTGTCCACCTGGCTGATAAAAATAAATAGCTTGTCGGGGTAGTCCTTTTTTAATGCCTTGAAAAGCCGCCATGTGAATGGGTCCAGATATTGGAGGCTGTCTATCACTACAATTTCGGGACTTTTCCGCTTTGACAACCGGGCGCGTAGTTCCGGCAGTTCTTCTTTGTTCAGCAGTATTATGTTGCTTCCGGCTTCCGCCATGTCCACGCGCTCCCATGCTCTTTGAAGCGACAGGCTCAGACCCTGCTCCAGCGAGTTGTAAGCCACCCGACGGAAGCCGGCCAGATACTTGCAGAGCTGGAGCGTGAAAGTGGTTTTGCCGCTGCCGCTGTCGCCCCAGATAAGCCACACCCCCCGGAGCTCCGGGCGGCCGAAGCTCGCCAGGAACGGGCCGTCGAAGTCTGCGGTCTCGAATTGCGCAGCCAGCACGTTTTTATTACTTATCGCTTTGCTCATTGCTCGTTATATTTTCGTCAGTCGCGGCCGTTCTCGCAGTGCCTCCGGGTCATAGCCCTTGGCCTCAATCATCGCGTTTAATGCCTTGCGTTTCGCCGCCAGGTCCTCGCTGGTGCTCGCTTCTATCATCACGCGCACCGTTTTAGGTCCGTAGCAGCCTTTTACTCGCTTCACTGTTATGTCGCACGTCCAGCCCTGTTCGAGCCAATCCTGGAGCAGCTGAGGCAGCCAGGACGGCATGAGGTCAAACTCTGCGCGGAATTTGAATTTTACGGGATATGGTTTCATTTTTTCACTCTTTTTGGGTTAACATAAGCCCAGCCCATAAGCCGGGCAGCAGGCAAGCCAATGCCGGCGACGCCTTTTATACCCGAATTGGCAGCCCTTACGCAAAAGTCGCCATCCTCGTCTATCTCTCCGTCACTGTACCCGATATAAACCTGGAAATTGTTAAACACGAAGTAAGCCTCACGCCGTCCGTCTATCATCGGCAGCGTATCGGGCGATTTGAGCACCCGACGTTTGCCGCCCTTGAATGTTACTGTTATCTTGCCGCTCACCGCGCGCCTCCTTTCACCTTAGCCCACACACTGCGCTTTACGCGCCGCAGGTCGCCCTCCGCCTCGTCCACTATGCCGTTAATGGCTTTGGCCTCGCTCACTCCGTTGGCGACGCATACAGCCGCCACGTCCTCGCTGTTCAGCAGGGGCAGTTCTACAAACTTGCGCCCTATGCGGCTGAATATTTCGGCATAGCCTTTGCGGTTCAGCCGCAGCCCTTTTTCTATCCGGACGCGCAGATACTTGGTCGCGGTCATTATTATGCCGCAGTGGTCCTCGAGCTGATTGTAGAGCGATATGAAAAAATAAAGCACCTGATCGCTCAGCTTGTCTGCCTCGTCAAGCACAATAAGCGGCTGCTCTTTGCGCTTCAATGTGTCGACAATGGTTTCCATCATGTCGGCAACGGTGTTGCCGCTGTAGGTCACGCCCATGCTCTGCAATACTTTCGCCATGAACGTGCGCCGGTTCCAGTATTCGGAGCAGACAAGGTGATACACGTTGCGCCCTTCGGCGGTGTAGTTCTTTATTGCCTCGGTCTTGCCGCTCCCGGCTTCCCCAATTACGGCCATCACCAGGCTGTCGCGCTGCGCGTTTTCCAGCGCAAAAGTCATAGCCTCGTAGGCTCGGGTCTTCACCACCTGCCACCCCTTGGTCTCGGCGCTCCCGGTCTGGGACGCTATGCTTCGCCACATCTCGTCGGCGATTGTCTCCCATTTCCCGGTCAGCACTTTGCTAATTGTCGCGCTGCTCACGCCGTTAAGACTGTTGGCGGCCTTGTTGCCGCTCCCTTTTTGCTCCACATACGCGCGGAGCTGGTCGCAAATCTG
This sequence comes from Duncaniella freteri, assembly GCF_004766125.1. Lineage (NCBI taxonomy): Bacteria > Pseudomonadati > Bacteroidota > Bacteroidia > Bacteroidales > Muribaculaceae > Duncaniella > Duncaniella freteri. Next base: position 1,747,931 of record NZ_SJSA01000001.1, on the reverse strand, counting down.
CTGTTTCTGTTCCTGTGTCATGTCCTTTTACGTCTTAAAAAATTGAATAATCCGTTACTTTGTAGGCCTCCACATCATCGCCCTGGCGTGTTACGGGTATTTCAATGGTTTCCACCTCTAAGGCTTCAATGTCGGCGGCGGCTAGTCTGTTGCGGCTGCGGTTGTCTTTATGCTGGCCCCGGCTGTCGGTAAGTATAAGGCGGTCCTCCATACACGAGCCCAGTGCCGGGGTCTGATATATCGGAAGTTCTGCCGCTCTCTCTATCACTCGACGCGCACCCTGATAATGGTGATTAAGCCTGCGTCCGGTCTCTGCCTCCAGCGCCTTGTTGAAGTCGCGCACTCTCTGGAGCTGTTCGGCATCGCCCGGCTGGCGGTCGGCCAGTGCCATGGGCTGCACATACTTTTCCTCAAGCATGTAGCGGTGGGTGCCGTCCTCGCTCACCGCCAGAACGTCGTGCAGGTCGTCCGGGTCGTATTTCACCGTCCACCGCTCCGAAGCATGGTCGCGGAAGCTCAGCTCGAAGCAGTCATAATCTCGCTTCACGCCTAATATCGTGGGACGCAGGCCGCAGCCCTCCAAAACGTTCTTAAAGCCTGTTTCTGCGCCGAAGTTCAGCAGATACATCTCACGGCTCATTACCAGCCTGTGCTCGGGTTTGAGGTTGGCGAGTTTCTCCATGAGCTTGCCCACCTTTTGCGCCCGCTCCAGCCTGATCATTTCGTCTATCTGGGCGCGGACTCCCGCTTCATCGGGGAAGCTATGCCGCCGTCTGTTCAGCGCCTCGCTGTTCGGCTGCCGCTTCGGGTCGGTCGTCACGCCGTAGCCGCCCCAGTTCGGGCACAGTTGGCAGTATGTCGTGTTGAGGTGGTTGAAATAGGGCTCCACCGGCTTGGCCTTGGCGTTGTGCGCCTGTGCCGGGATCACCTTGTCGCCCAATACGGCGTAAAGCTCCGACATGGTTTTGATTGCGTAGCGGTCGCTCTGCACCTGGTTGTATCGCAGCATTTGGCCGGTAAGCTCTCGGCTATGGGTCGCGGCGTTCCTTAATGCCGCCTTGATAAGTTCCGGGCACTCATGGTCCCCCACCGCGTAGCCCATGGGATAGTCCACACACGGGTCAAGCACTACCACCATTGTAAGGCGGTTGGTGTAGGTCGTTACGTTGTGCCCCTTTTTGTCCGTCCGTGTTTTCTGATACAGCAGCTCCACGGTCCAGCCGTCAAGCGAGCACATCAGGAACGGAGCGGTCGGGCGGCTGCGCTTCACCTGCATCGTCTTGTGGTTGCGGAAATTCGTAACACCCAAACGGCCGGCCGCCGCCTCTAATTGCAGCTTCTCACGCCATACGCCCACCGCTGCCGCCGTTATCTCTTTCCAGCCCAATAACCGCGCTTTCGCGTTGTAGGCCGCTGCCACTTTGGTGTCCTGCACGTTGTTGGGGTTGTTTATCAAGGTGGCGAGATAACCCACCTGCTCCTCGGTCAGCACCTTGCCGGCGTTGCCGTTCTGGAACTTGCCGGAGATAAAACAGGCGTAACCCTCGCGCACATATTCCGCACATTTCATCGACAGCCGCCGGGGGCTCCCGGGCAGCGAGTGCGGCCAGCGGTCAGCCAGTCGGGGAAGCGAAGCAGCCGCACGCGCCCAAAATTCTTTTGCCGCCAGCGCCTTTTTACCGCTGCGCTGTCGCTTGCTCACATGAGCGTCCCAACACGCACGGAAAGCGTTCATAATAGCTGCGTTTGCTGAATACTCCAGCACTTTATCAGCCGGCAAGTTTCTGCCGTCGGCAAGTGCGTAGCCCTCAAAGAAGTTCAACGCTGCGCCGTCCGGCTGTATGGTGTCTAAAAATTCCTTGCTGTCCGCTTGCTCCTGCAAGTCCGGATAACGGCGGTAAACCTCCGTGCGCCACTTCATCGGCAAGCTCTCAACGGCAAACAGAGCCTCACGACCGTTGCCGCCTCTTTGTACTCGAACGACTTTTTTTCGACTGACTAAGTTATTTAAGTTCGCAGGAGTAATAATTCTTCCTGTAAGCTCTCCATAACTTATGCAAACTTTACCATCAATAGTCTCCATATTATAACTTTGAAGCGTTAGAGTTACCAAATTTCAAGCTGATCAGGCATACCGGACCCTGCATAATATAGTTATGAGCCTTTCTTCGTAGTACGGCTGCGCTTTTCGGAAGACAACTTTTATATTTGATTGGAAGCCTTTTTACTGCTTCTCCCAACTTCTCCCATGTGTATTTTTTTGTAGTGTGTAACTCAATACATCGTGATAATACAGCACAACCATAAGAATATTTTTCAATATATTCTTTAGGCAACTTGCTTCCATTGGGAAGAACCACGCATGAGTAATATGCTACGTCAGATGGTTTCGGGGTAATTTCTCCTAATGAAATAATATATGGGTTGCCATATTCACGGAATACATCTACCTGTATTCTCGTAGGAAGACTTTCAATATCATACAACGCAGTTCTTCCATTTCCACCGCGCCGAATCTGTTTTATTTTTCCACGTCTCACCAGAGCTTTAAGGTTAGCCGTGGTAATAATCCGCCCGGTGAGCTCCGCGTGGCTTATGCAAATTGTTCCGTTTACTGTTTCCATACTCAAAGACTTTTGGCGTGGTGTTGTATTTCATTCAGCTTTGAAATTTTCGCATGCTCCACCGAAAGGGAAACATTACCGTCGCGATCATAAACTTTTACGTCTCCGGTTGTTTTGTCAGCTTCAAGCATTACCCCATTTGGGTAATACTGGCGCATATAGCCATCTGCATCGTGCATTGTTTCCATTTCCGGGCTCACCACCATTATAATGCCGCCACGGTTAAGAGCCATTTTGCGGATTTTACGCTCTGTGTCCGTCCCTTTGTTTATATCCTCAAAGTAAAGAGCGCGCCAAAGGGTTTGTCGTGAGATACCGCGGAAAGCCTTTGTTATTAGTTCCCGGGTCTCCTTTGTTGCTGTTATAAATCTTTCCATATCCTTTTACAGAATTTATGAATTAACCATCACGGCAGACGCATCTTAAATAAACTTAACGGCTGTTTACCAATATAAATAGGCATACAGCCGTTAATCTTATATGACAAATCCTAACTCACCCATAGATTTCTTTTCATCCATCAGCGATCCTCGTGTGGAGCGCACACAGAAACACAGCCTTGACTCCATCCTGTTCATATCGCTTTGCGCAGTCATCTGCGGAGCGGAGGGCTGGAATGAAATCGAGGACTATGGTAATGCCAAGATTGATTGGCTTGAGAAGTTCCTGCACCTTCCCAACGGCATACCCTCGCACGATACGTTCAACCGAGTAATCAGTATGTTAGACCCAAAAGAATTGAACGGTTCCTTTGTGGCATGGACGAAAAGCATTGCCGAACTGACCGACGGGGAAGTTGTCGCCATTGACGGCAAATGTATGCGCGGGAGCAGCGATGACGGCTCCGGGACATACACCCATCTTGTCAGCGCATGGGCTTCGGCGAACAACCTGTTGCTCGCGCAGGAAAAGGTCGCCGGAAAGAGCAACGAGATTACTGCGATACCCCGGCTGCTGCGCATCCTGGAGTTGAAAAACTGCATAGTCACAATCGATGCCATGGGCTGTCAGAGAGAGATTGCCAAGACAATAATCGAGCGCGGAGCCGACTATATCCTTGCCCTGAAAGGGAATCAGCCCGAAATGCTTGACCGTGTCAGCCGTTCTTTCACATATATTAAGCCGTCATCTGAGCATACGATGGACGGGAAGGCTCATGGGCGGGAAGAAACAAGGGCCTGTTCGGTCATAACCAATCTCGACAACATCATCGACAGGGACAGATGGCCCGGTCTTAAAAGCATCGTGAGAATAGAATCCCGTACCCGGGATGTCAAGTCTGGACAAATCCACAAGGAGACCAGATATTACCTGTCGAGCCTTGAGGCTGACGCTCAATATATTAATCATTCTATCAGGACACACTGGAGCGTGGAGAATCAACTGCATTGGACATTGGACGTCGCTTTTGGAGATGATGCCTCGCGTAAGCAAAAGGATAATGCAGCTCAAAATTTCTCTCTGCTCAACCGTATCGGACTGAACATAATCAAGAACGCCAAGGTGTCATCAATGGGTGTCAAAGGACATAGGAAGAAAGCCGGTTGGGATAACGACTACTTACTTTATGCCTTAAAAAGTTTTGATGTTGTAAAAAATTAAGATGCGTCAGCCCTGAATTAACCATTTGTGAATCTTGCCAACGCCACAAATTTTCAGTAAATTTGGGGCGGTGTTACCGGTAATACTGTGCAAAGTTAATACGCATTTGCGAATATATCAAATAATTTTGCGATTTTTTCGCATTTGAGAATATTAGTTATGACAATAAACGAGAGATTTGAATGGATTATCAAAATCCTATTTCACGATAATAAAAGTGCTTTTGCTAAATCAGTGGGTATTAGTCCCACTGTTGTTGAGAATGTTGTTGGAACAAGAAAAGGCAAACCATCATATGACGTTCTCTATAAGGTTTGCGCAAATGCGAATATATCCGCGGAGTGGTTATTTTTTGGAGAAGAGTCTGACCCAGTGATGAGAATGTTTAACATTCGCAAGGAATTAGAACTTACTGCTCCATATATTGATGATAATGGGGACGAAAAAGAGATGAAAACAATCTTTGAGAAAGGTCGGAGAGATACAGAAGAACAAACGCCTAATACAAATAATACGGATCTGATACAACATCTTAAAGCTCAGTCAAAGGAAAAAGATATAGAGATAGGAGCTTTACGTGAGGATATAGGGGTGCTGAAAGAGCGGATAAGACAGCTGGAGCAGCGATTGGGAAAAGATGCAGAACGTGTGAGCACCGTAGTTACTGCAAATGTCGGATAATGGGCTTTTCTGCGTCGTTCCCCCTGTACCTCCTCCATATACCCCCTAAAGGATCAAAATAAGCAGTTTTCACCTTTTTTCTACCGCTTTTTGCGTAGTTTAATAGATTACATCCATTAAATCAACTATTTACGCAATACTAAAACCGATTATTTAACGGCTGATTTATGACATTAAAGGGGTGTTAATCGCTTCTAAAACGCCGTTTTTTAGTTTCTTTTTGTCCGTATGGGGCGTGTACCATATCGCCAATGAGTACCCAAATGAATGTCCAACTGAAAGACCAACTCTATTTTCAAAACCAAACGTGCACAAATTTAACCTCCCCGGAAGCCTCATTTTTGCCCCCTGAAACCCTACCGAAGCTGCTATCATTTAACAGCCGTGCCACTGCTCTTAAACGCTGCCATACTCCAGAGTACACCCACGCACTCTCATACGCATACCGTGATGCTCCACGCGGCCGGTGAGCACGTCAGCATAATCCTCTACAACCGCCGTAAACGCTTGAATTTCGCGCCCTCTGCCTCGCTGTGGCTCATTCTACCGCCCACACAACAGAAGCGGCCACACACCCGGCGAAAACCAGCCATGCAGCCGCACGATATTAAAGCCAATTAAAGGGGAATTAAAGCCGCATTAAACGCTCGTTAAACGGCGCGGCCCGATTATTCAACCCCGATTCAAGCAAATTCAAGTAATTGCACGTTTCGTTTTTTCGGGCCGACCACCTCCAACACCACCCATCCCGCTACTTATCAACGCATTGCGCGACCGACCGACATTCACACCGTTGCTCGCTTCGTTTTCATGCCCATACATCTTAAGTCAGAATTGCTATATTTGCATGAATTTTGTTCTTGGGAGGACTTCATTCGGGAATTGAAGAGATACATCCTGTATTATAACAATGACCGGATTAAGGTGAGATTCAACGGATTGTCTCCAATGGAATATAAAAATAAATACTATAATGAACTGATATAATTCATGTCCAACTTTTTGGGTTCAGTTCATTTGGCAGCGACTCCTATAGATGAAGAAAAACCGGATAAAGCGACTGGCATCGGTGAATGCCTTAAATTACTGAGTCGTCCGTTCATCTTCCTTTGTTTTCTCGGTATAATGTGCCATGTGGGTATTGATGTAGGAACAAATACAACAGCACCGAAAATCATTATGGAGCGTCTTGGACTTCCTTTGGAAGAAGCCGGATTCGCTACCGGTATATACTTTATATTCCGTACCGTCGGGTGTTTCTTGGGAGCTTTCCTCCTGAGGGCGATGTCTCCAAAGATGTTCTTTGCAATCAGCGTGCTCATGATGCTTGCCGGCATGGTTATACTTTTCGTCTGTGACACCCTGACTCTGTTGTATGTCGGTATCGGTATGATTGGATTCGGTAACTCCAACATCTTCTCAGTAGTATTCTCTCAGGCCCTCGTATATACGCCCAATGAACGTAACGAAGTTTCCGGTCTTATGATTATGGGCTTGTTCGGCGGTACAGTATTCCCACTCGCAATGGGATATGCGGCAGATGCTGTCGGACAGGTCGGAGCTGTCGCAGTAATGACTGTCGGTGTGATATATCTGATGTATTATACGCTGAAAATAAGAAAAATATTATTACTGTCCGCTAAACTTTTTTAGTAGCGGTTGAAAATTAGGGCTGGCACCTATTGCAGGAGTCAGCCCTAAATGGTTATTTTGATGTCGCCAAACTATCTTAAATAACCATGAGTAAAAGTAGTAATTTCTTCGGACAGCCGACATATGGTCAGCTGATAAAATCACTTGATCGTGAAAAAATAGTTGAAATCAGCCGAAAACACGGCGGAGAGAAGTATGTCAAGAGCTTTGACGGCTATACGCATTTGCTTACGATGCTATATGCTGTCATACAGCGCTTCGATTCATTGCGTGAGATAGAGACTTCTATGACAGCCGAGGTACGCAAACTCCATCATGTAGGCATTGACACTGTGCCCAGGCGGAGCACCTTGTCGGATGCAAATGCCAGACGTTCAGAGAAGTTCTTTGAAGATGTATACCGCGACTTGTATGCAGCCAATAAAGACATTCTTTCCTCGGACAGCCGACGCAATGGCACGGAAGAGTGGATAAGACGGCTTAGAATCATCGATTCCACTACAATCACGTTGTTCTCCAATGCTATTTTCAAGGGTGTTGGCCGTCATCCGAAGACGGGAAAGAAGAAAGGCGGCATCAAGGTACACTCGGTCATACATGCCAACGAGGGCGTTCACTGCGACGTACAGTTCACTTCGGCAGCGACCAATGACTCCTTCATGCTTGCACCGAGCCATTACAGCCACAACGAGATAGTAGCACTTGACCGTGCATATATCAACTATGCCAAATTCGAGGAACTGACGGATCGAGGGGTGGTATATGTAACCAAAATGAAGAAAAACCTCAGTTATGAAATACTTGTGGACTGTATGCACCAGAATCCGCAGGGACTGATGGAGTACCGTGAACAGGTCGTAGTGTTCCGTAAAGACGGCATCAACCACATTGCAAGAATAATCACATACGTTGACATTAAGAAAGGCAAGAAGCCAAAACTTATATCGCTTCTCACCAATGACTTCGACATGCCTCTGGAGACAATCGTGGCCATCTACCGTCGCCGATGGCAGATTGAGTCGCTTTTCAAGCAGATAAAGCAGAACTTCCCTTTGCGATACTTCTATGGCGAAAGTGCCAATGCCATAAAAATACAGATTTGGGTAACGCTCATAGCTAATCTGTTGCTCTCGGTCTTACAAAGCACCTTGCAAAGGCGTTGGAGCTTTTCTGGACTGGCTACAATCGTCAGAATTGTACTGATGTATTATCTGAATCTCGAAAAGTTCCTAAATCAGCCCGACGCTGACTTGAAAATCATGCTCGCAGAGGCCTCGGAATCCCCTCCTGAAGATCCCGAAAACTGCTGAGGGGGCTTGTCAAATACAAAAAGTAAGCCCAACTTCTGCTGTTCAAGAAGTTGGACTCACCCTTTTATGGTTTAGCGGACAGTAAAAGAAAAATATAATATAAATCAATAAACTTACCAAATCAACATGAATGACATAGTTGTAGGAATGGGCGAAGCCTTGTGGGATGTTCTCCCCGAAGGCAAAAAAATTGGCGGAGCCCCGGCTAACTTCGCCTATCACGTATCGCAGTTCGGACTGCCGAGCTGTGTAGTGAGCGCAGTCGGCGATGACGCTCTCGGTAAAGAAATAATAGAGAATTTCACCTCAAAAGGGCTTAACCAGTTCATAGCCGAAGTGCCATACCCTACAGGAACAGTACAGGTAGAAATCGATCAAGCCGGTGTCCCGCAGTATGAAATCAAAGAAAACGTAGCATGGGATAATATCCCTTATACCGCGCATCTCGAAGCGATTGCCGAGAAGACCAAAGCAGTATGCTTCGGATCTCTTGCACAGCGTAATGTGGTATCGCGCAACACTATCAACCGGTTCCTTGACGCTATGCCCCAGACCGAGGATTCCCTTGTTGTTTTCGATGTAAATCTCCGTCAGGGATTTTACAACAAGGAAATACCGGCTCAAATCGAAATGCCGGTGCATGAATTTTTGGAAAAGTGTTAAATTTGCGGTATGAAAACCGCAGATGCATTTTGGCAATTCCTGCCAGAAGGATTGGACGAACTGTTTGAGATGGTCAAGTTTGAAAAGACAGACCAGTCCTACGACATATGGCTTGACGAGAAGAAGAAACTGTCGGATGAGGATTTCCGCAATCCGAACATTGTGGCACGTGGATACACGGATTACGTTACAGTGCAGGACTATCCGATGCGCGGCAGACCGGTGTTCCTGCACATGCGCAAGAACAAATGGTGGGACAAAAAAGACCAACGAGATATTCTCATATAACCTGGAACTGCCCAACGAGGAGAGGACACGACTCAGCGCCGAGTTCGTGGCTTTTTTAAAAGACGAAGGTGGAGACGACGGCATTGTCGATTAAGCATATAGCGCAGATGTACTGCGTCAACGGCAAATATTTTGCCGAACAGTATCGCAACAGGATAAGCGGTTATACCGAATGGCGTGAGGCCGAACTCGGTTGCGGCTTCTACTTCAACGCTAACAATATCGGCCCGTACATGAGTCTTGACGAAACCTGCCTGAGCAACGGCGAGGTATGGACTTTCCTCACGAACAAGGACGGACACGGTGGCCGTGGGACGCTGGCGGCGGCCATCCCCGGCACAAAGAGCGATGAGATAACCACAATCCTCATCGGAGCCATGGGTAAATCGGTCAGACGCAGGGTAAAAGAAGTGACCTGCGATCTGTCGCCCTCGATGATGCTGATAGCCGCCGAGGTATTCTACAACGCCCACGTCGTTAACGACCGCTTCCATGTGCAGCAGGTCTATAACGGGGCTGTCGACGAAATTCGCATAGACATCCGCCGACAGCTCATTGCCGAAGACAACAGCCGTGACAAATCAGAGCCTCCAATTACATATTCCAACGGCGAGACCATGCGCCAGATCCTTGCCCGCAGCAAGCACACCCTGATGATGTCGCAGAACAAATGGACTGACATACAGCGTCATCGCGCAAACATTCTGTTCAGACACTATCCGATACTGAAAGATGCATACCATCTGGCTATGGAACTGCGCCAAATCTTCAACGCAAAGATATCACCCACCAAAGCAATGGGTCGGATGAACAAGTGGTATGAAAAAGTAATGGCATTGGGCAACAACAACTTCCGCTCTGTCATCAAGACGTTCAAGAACCACGCCCCGACTATCCTCAATTATTTCCGACGTCGCGCAACTAATGCCTCCGCCGAAGCATTCAACTCCAAAGTCAAAATCTTCCGTTCGCAGATGCGAGGGGTCCGTGACCGTGATTTCTTTATCTTCCGACTCGTCAAGCTATACGCCTGAATCTTTAACACTCTATTCTAATTGTTTTAACAAATGCACCGGAATTTCGGCTTGTGCCGCTTGACCCCACTAAAGAGGGTGCAGTTTGCAGTACAAATTCTACTGCACCCTTCTTGCACACCCGCAGTTTCAATATTTTGCGCCGGACGGGGACAGGGGTAAAAAGAAAAACCTCTGAAAATTGTTGATTTTCAGAGGAATTCATCGGTCTGATAGACCTCATTGTGACCTCGGAGAGGCTCGAACTCTCGACCCACTGATTAAGAGTCAGTTGCTCTACCAACTGAGCTACGAAGTCATCATTTTGCAATTTAAAGATCTGTAATTTGTGATTTCAAACCTTTGCTGAGGCCTTTCCCTCAATTGCGATGCAAAGGTAGAGAGTTTTCAGGAACTATGCAAATACTTTGGCAACTTTTTTTGAAAAATAATGCAAAATACGCAAAATAGATATAATACTAATCTATTTCACCTAAAACAATCTGCGATCGGATTAAATTCTAAAACAAACACATCACAGATATGACAGCTGACAATTAAGCACCAATAGCCACATAGAACAAGGGTCTGCCATAATAACAATCATCAAAGAATACAATTCCCCAAAAGTATCCCATATTTAAACGCACAACAGAAAAGCCTCCCGCAGCTATTCATAATGCTTACCGGGAGGCTTGGATACTGTAAAAATATGGCGGGAGACAATATGAATCTCCACTGCTCAATGGGAAGGGCTATTCTTCCTTTGTACGGTTCTTGGTTCTGGATTTGGATTTCGTGGCTGATGACGCTATATCCTTTTCCTCTTTCAGATCTATCTCATTGTGCTCCTTGTCAAGCACGCGATACTGTAAATAAGCGAGTGACTCATCCGGGCAGAGGCGGAAACAGAATCCGTATTCCCACTGCCATTTACGATATAGCGAAGGGAACCCTTTCTTGAGATAGGCTGCCACATACGGATGAACATACAGGACAAAATCCTTTACTTTAAGTATATTAACCAGATAGTCGAGCTTCTCATGGAGAGTATCGGTAAAGAGCAGAGACGGCTGGACCTCGCCCTTTCCATGACAGGATGGGCATTCCTCGCTCGTTATGATATCAAGAGCCGGGCGCACACGCTGACGAGTGATCTGCATAAGCCCGAATTTGCTCAGAGGCAAGATATTGTGGCGGGCGCGGTCATTAGCCATCACCTCACGCATATGCTCATAAAGCTTCTGACGGTTCTCCGCTTTATTCATATCAATGAAGTCGACCACTATGATGCCACCCATATCACGCAGGCGCAACTGCCTGGCTATCTCGTCGGCAGCACGAAGATTCACTTCGAGTGCATTGCTTTCCTGGTCGGGGGCAGCCTTGGATCGGTTGCCAGAATTGACGTCTATGACATGAAGGGCCTCGGTATGCTCGATTATCACATATGCACCAGACTTGAAGGAAACTGTCTTTCCAAACGATGACTTGATCTGCCTTGTGATGCTGAAATGATCGAAAATGGGGACATCACTCTCGTAGAGCTTCACTATATCCTTGCTTTCAGGAGATATAAGCTCAACATATTTCGCTATCTGGCTGTAAGTCTCCTTGTCGTTGACATGAATACTCTCGAATGTAGGGCTGAACACATCACGCAGCATACCTACTATACGGCTTTCCTCCTCGAATATCAGTGCCGGGGCTGTCGCTGTGCGTGCTTTAGCCACTGTCTCCTCCCAGCATCTCAGAAGAGTGCGGAGCTCATGATGAAGATCTCTCACACTTTTACCTTCGGCTGATGTGCGTATGATGATTCCGAAATTCTTCGGACGTATGCTATCTATAAGTTGTCGCAGACGTAGTTTTTCTTCAGTGGTCTTGATTTTGGCTGACACCGAAATCTTGTCGCCGAAAGGTATCAGCACCATATATCGACCTGTGAATGTGATTTCGGTAGTGAGTCGCGGACCCTTGGATGATATGGGCTCCTTGACTATCTGTACGAGGAGTTCCTGACCCGGCTGAAGTACATTGGTTATAGTTCCGTGCTTATCTATGTCGGGCAGTCGCTTCATCTTCGACACCGATGTGTCGGCAGCTTTCTTGTCGACAATGGCACTCTTGATGAACGATGAATAGGTTGAGAATTGCGAACCAAGATCCAAGTAGTGAAGAAAAGCGTCCTTCTCGTAGCCAACATTGACGAAGGCGGCATTGAGACCCGGCATAAGCTTCTTTACTTTAGCCAGGTATATGTCGCCGACGGCATAGGCAATGTTGCGCGCCTCTTTCTGAAGAGAGACGAGCCTCGAATCCTCCAGAAGTGCTATTGAGACTTCGGAGGGCTGTACATCGACGATCAGTTCACTTTTCATTAATTCCTTGAATGAGGGTGTTGTAATTTTTATAATGCGCCGTGCCTGTCACGGCTCGGCGGGGAACGGTTTACATATGTATGCAATAACGCAAAGAACAAACCGAGGCACGGATACCGCACTTGTGAGCGAGCCCGGCTGTTAGTTTGTTCTTCGTGTTCATTGCGCAATGCTGGCGCGTCGGGCCGTCAATTACTTTTTCTTATGACGGTTCTTGCGAAGACGCTTTTTACGCTTGTGGGTAGCCATCTTGTGGCCTTTACGCTTTTTTCCGCTTGGCATGATTGCTATGATTAATGATTAGACGAATAAGATTAGTCAAGATTGTTCTTAACCTCCTCCATGAACACCTTTGCAGGCTTGAAAGCAGGGATGCGGTGCTCAGGGATGATGATGGTTGTGTTCTTGGAGATGTTACGTGCGGTCTTTTCTGAACGCACCTTGGTGATGAAGCTGCCAAATCCGCGGAGATAAACACTCTCGCCATGAGAGAGTGAATCCTTTACGGTCTCCATAAACTTCTCGATAGTCTCAAGTACATTGGCCTTGTCGATGCCTGTTGACTTGGAAATCTCGTTGACAATGTCGGCTTTAGTCATTTCTAAAGGTGGATTTATAATTTATTAAATATACTTCGCAGAGCTATACCCGAAGGGGGGTTCGAGTTTTGCAGGTGCAAATATCGTAACTTTTTTTGAATTGACAAAACCTTAAGCGATATTATTTCACATAAATTTCACTTTTTCACCGCATTACGCGTTATCGCTCCTCGATAACAGCGGTATCATCTCTCTCAAAGATGTGGTGATGATGCCATCCTGCGAGATTGAAAGCCTCCCGGCAGAGCAATCGAAGAGGACTGACCGCCATCCTGCGCCACGCGCCCCATCGATATCGGTTGACGGATTGTCACCTATCATCAGGTGACTGTCAGGACACATATCCCCCACTCTTTCCATGGCATGTATGAAGATGCGGGGATCAGGCTTGTTCACACCTATGTCATCACTCAGCACTACGGTATCCACGAGCGCATCAAGACCCACAGTGTGAAGCTTACGATATTGCACATCTCTGAAGCCGTTGGAGAGTATACCTATATTATAAGCGTGTGCACGCAGATGCTCTACAAGCTCCATTGCCCCTGGCACCATACACTTCTGCCTGGCAAGAATCGACAGATACAGTATATCCATATGCCTGGCTTCGGCAGCAAACTCCTCTTCACTGATAAGAGTGCGCTCCCTTATAGGATCAAGAAACCTGTGAAGGCGCAGATGCCCCTGAGTGATCTCAGCACGGTTATAACGGTCCCAAAGAGCATGATTGTGACGCATGTAGCATTCGATCCACTCGTCACATGAACGGAAATAACGCTCCAATGAGCACTGCTCGTAAGTGATACGCAATGCCGCGAGCGAATTGGCGCGAAAATCTATGAGTGTGTCATCGAGATCTATCCACACCCAACGTACTCCGCGCAGATATCTGCGCCCTTCATTCAATACAATGTCCGAAAGTGTCACAGCTCACTTATTTTCCACCATTTGTAGGATTTCGGGGCAACGGTGTCAATCGCACCCTCATACCTGCGCAGCAGATTGACAACACGCATGGTGACAGGAAGTATCATCACCTCATAAAGAGTCTTAAGCACAGTCTGTGTGACAATAAGCATCCCTATCTCGCCCCATGCCAAAACTCCTCCGAATGCTATCGGGAAGAATATCACCGAGTCGACCCCTTCGCCCCATAGCGAAGACACTATCGCACGAAGAGAAAATCCCTTGCCTCCTGATGAAGCCAGTTTCATTCTCGACATCACATAGGCATTAACCATCGAACCGCACAGAAACGCCACAAAGCTGGCAGCAAAAATCCTTGGCACAGCTCCGAATATCATCTCCATGGCATCCTGCCCTGCCCAGGAATCAGCCCCTGGAAGAATTATTCCAAGCTGTAGCAGCAGCGACACAAGCAGGTTCATACCGAAACCTATCCATATCACAAGACGAGCCTTGGCAAATCCATACACCTCCACTATACAGTCGTTCAGTATATAGGATATCGGAAACACTATGACTCCGGCAGTAATAGTGAGCGGACCGAGATCAACAGTCTTGATCTCCATAAGATTGCTGACAATAAGGCACACGCAAAATGTGACCGTAAGCAGCAGAAAAGTCACTGACAACTTAGCTTCTTTCATTCTTCGAGCAGTTGATTAATAAACTCGCGCACACACCCTTCGCCGCCGCGGAGTGTCATCACGCGCATACCAGGAATCCCTTTGACCTCAGGCACCGCATCGGCGGGACACGCACGAACACCTGCCGCCGCAAGCAATGCCGCACAATTGACATCATCGCCAATATATGCCACCTCATCAATACCAATCCCCAACTCTCCGCATATGTCGAGGGCAGCAGTCAGCTTGCCTCCGTCACGGCTCCCCTGCACCAGATAGTCGAGCCCGAGTTTGGCGGCACGAGTACTCACTATGGGAGTGTTCTCGCTTGTGACAATCCCTACTCTCACCCCCGCACGCTGAAGGAGCTGAAGCCCCATTCCGTCACGTGCGTTAAACTTCTTCATGACGTCACCCGAAGCAGTATAATACATACCGCCGTCCGTAAGAGTGCCGTCAACATCTGTAAGAAAGAGCTTGATATTTGACATCTGACTATGATTTATGGAGAGCAAAGAGGATTCCGAGGTGCAAAATTAGCAAAAAATCTGATGTCGGAGCGTGATATTTAACATAACAATTGCTAACTTTGCACAACAATCAAGATCAACAACTTCTTATGCAGGAAAAAATCATTATTCTCGACTTCGGGTCGCAGACAACGCAGCTCATCGGGCGGCGAGTACGCGAGCTCGGCGAGTATTGCGAGATCGTTCCCTACAACAAGTTCCCTTACGATGACCCATCGGTGATAGGAGTCATCCTCTCGGGCTCACCTTTCTCGGTGTATGACGAGAAAGCTTTCCGTACCGACCTGTCGCGTCTGCGCTCTCATCTGCCGGTGCTCGGCATATGCTACGGCGCACAGTTCATAGCTTACACTTCAGGAGGCTCGGTGGAGCCGGCACCGTCACGTGAATACGGACGCGCCCATCTGTCAAGCATCGACAATGAAAACCCATTGATGCAAAATATTCCGGTAGGCTCCCAAGTATGGATGAGCCATGGCGATACCATCACGTCAATCCCCGACGGATTCAGGACCATAGCGTCGACCGACAAGGTAAGGATCGCAGCCTATCAGGTAGAGGGGGAAAATACATGGGGCGTACAGTTCCATCCCGAAGTGTTCCATTCGGAACACGGAACACAACTCCTGCGCAATTTCGTAGTGGACATATGCGGCGGCAAGCTTGACTGGACCGCAGAATCATTTATAGAATCAACCGTCAGATCACTTCGCGAACAGCTTGGCGACGACAAGGTGGTGCTCGGACTGAGCGGCGGAGTGGACTCGTCGGTAGCGGCAGTACTCCTGAACCGCGCGATCGGCAAGAATCTCACCTGCATATTCGTGGACCACGGAATGCTCCGCAAGAATGAATTCCGCAATGTGCTTAACGACTACGAATGTCTCGGGCTCAATGTCATAGGTGTAGACGCATCAGCCAAATTCTTCAGCGAACTGGAAGGCGTCACCGAACCTGAACGCAAGCGTAAGATAATCGGTAAAGGATTCATTGACGTATTCGATGAAGAGGCTCACAAGATAGAAGATGTAAAGTGGCTTGCACAAGGCACCATCTACCCCGACTGTATAGAATCCCTGTCAATAACCGGCACCACCATCAAGAGCCATCACAATGTAGGAGGTCTGCCCGAAAAGATGAACCTTAAGCTATGCGAGCCACTGCGCCTTCTTTTCAAGGACGAAGTACGCTCCGTAGGGCGTCAGCTCGGTATGCCTGAACACCTCATCAAGCGTCATCCATTCCCCGGACCCGGACTGGCGGTACGCATCCTTGGCGACATAACTCCTGAGAAAGTAAGAATACTCCAGGATGCCGACGATATCTTCATCCAAGGACTCCGCGACTGGGACCTCTACGATAAGGTGTGGCAGGCAGGAGCAATCCTTCTGCCCGTACAGAGCGTGGGCGTGATGGGCGACGAGCGTACCTATGAACGCGCCATTGCGCTTCGCGCCGTGACTTCAACCGACGCCATGACTGCCGACTGGGCACATCTGCCTTACGACTTTATGGCAAAGGTGAGCAACGACATCATCAATAAGGTAAGAGGTGTCAACCGAGTATGCTACGACATCTCCTCCAAGCCGCCGGCAACCATAGAGTGGGAATAACCTGACAACATCCATAATATTCAACAAGAGAGGGTCGCTGAATTCAGCGACCCTCTCTTGTTGAATATCGCATCGTAAAATATACTATTACTGTCCGCTAAACTTTTTTAGTAGCGGTTGAAAATTAGGGCTGGCACCTATTGCAGGAGTCAGCCCTAAATGGTTATTTTGATGTCGCCAAACTATCTTAAATAACCATGAGTAAAAGTAGTAATTTCTTCGGACAGCCGACATATGGTCAGCTGATAAAATCACTTGATCGTGAAAAAATAGTTGAAATCAGCCGAAAACACGGCGGAGAGAAGTATGTCAAGAGCTTTGACGGCTATACGCATTTGCTTACGATGCTATATGCTGTCATACAGCGCTTCGATTCATTGCGTGAGATAGAGACTTCTATGACAGCCGAGGTACGCAAACTCCATCATGTAGGCATTGACACTGTGCCCAGGCGGAGCACCTTGTCGGATGCAAATGCCAGACGTTCAGAGAAGTTCTTTGAAGATGTATACCGCGACTTGTATGCAGCCAATAAAGACATTCTTTCCTCGGACAGCCGACGCAATGGCACGGAAGAGTGGATAAGACGGCTTAGAATCATCGATTCCACTACAATCACGTTGTTCTCCAATGCTATTTTCAAGGGTGTTGGCCGTCATCCGAAGACGGGAAAGAAGAAAGGCGGCATCAAGGTACACTCGGTCATACATGCCAACGAGGGCGTTCACTGCGACGTACAGTTCACTTCGGCAGCGACCAATGACTCCTTCATGCTTGCACCGAGCCATTACAGCCACAACGAGATAGTAGCACTTGACCGTGCATATATCAACTATGCCAAATTCGAGGAACTGACGGATCGAGGGGTGGTATATGTAACCAAAATGAAGAAAAACCTCAGTTATGAAATACTTGTGGACTGTATGCACCAGAATCCGCAGGGACTGATGGAGTACCGTGAACAGGTCGTAGTGTTCCGTAAAGACGGCATCAACCACATTGCAAGAATAATCACATACGTTGACATTAAGAAAGGCAAGAAGCCAAAACTTATATCGCTTCTCACCAATGACTTCGACATGCCTCTGGAGACAATCGTGGCCATCTACCGTCGCCGATGGCAGATTGAGTCGCTTTTCAAGCAGATAAAGCAGAACTTCCCTTTGCGATACTTCTATGGCGAAAGTGCCAATGCCATAAAAATACAGATTTGGGTAACGCTCATAGCTAATCTGTTGCTCTCGGTCTTACAAAGCACCTTGCAAAGGCGTTGGAGCTTTTCTGGACTGGCTACAATCGTCAGAATTGTACTGATGTATTATCTGAATCTCGAAAAGTTCCTAAATCAGCCCGACGCTGACTTGAAAATCATGCTCGCAGAGGCCTCGGAATCCCCTCCTGAAGATCCCGAAAACTGCTGAGGGGGCTTGTCAAATACAAAAAGTAAGCCCAACTTCTGCTGTTCAAGAAGTTGGACTCACCCTTTTATGGTTTAGCGGACAGTAAAAAAAATATACGTGACAATCAAACGATGCAGAAAAACCTATCTTTATCTCAACGTACGTTGAGAACAGATGAGAGTTCGTGCCGGAAACTGCTCCACAAGCGACATGTTATGCGTAGCCATAATCACAGTCGTGCCCTCCCGGGCTACAGTGTGAAGATAGCTCACTATGGACTCGCCGGTGGAAGGGTCAAGATTACCGGTAGGCTCGTCAGCAAGAATCAAAGGAGGCTTATTGAGAAGAGCCCGCGCTATCACTATGCGCTGCTGCTCGCCTCCCGACAACTCATGCGGCTTCTTGTACTTCTTGTTCTCCATGCCTACACTCTTAAGCACATCTGATATGCGCTCATCAATCTCCGCACGATCAGTCCATCCTGTAGCCCGAAGGACAAAACGCAGATTATCCTCCGCGCTGCGATCGGTGAGCAACCTGAAGTCCTGGAATACAATACCTATCTGACGACGCAGATAAGGGATATCGCGCGACCTTATGGATGAAAGGTCATAATCGAGCACCCGCGCGCTCCCTGATGCCACAGGAACGTCGGCATAGAATGATTTCAACAAACTCGATTTGCCGCTTCCCACTTTACCAATTATATACACAAACTCACCCTGACCCACTTTCAGATCTATATGTTTGAGAGTGATCAGTGAATTGCGATGTATAGTGACATCCCTGTAGTCTATGACGTTAGGCATTATCTTTACTGATTAGCGGAAAGCGTGAATGATGTTAATTGAAATGGATCAGTTTCCCATCTCGGAAACGAACTTGATATGGGCAAGGCGTATCTCATCCTCCGTGAAGTCGTTGCCGAACTCACAGAACGCGTTATTGAGATCGTCGGTCTCATTGTCCCTGAAGAAATCGAAAAGCTCCTCCTGGGAGTCTTCATCGATTATATCATCGATATAATAATTTATATTAATCTTTGTACCGGAATATACTATTGCCTCAATCTCGTCGATAAGCTCGCTGAATTCCAGCCCCTTGGAATGAGCTATCTCCTCAAGAGGTATTTTTCGGTCAATGAGAGTGATTATGTACAGCTTGGTGGAATTCTTGTCAGGGATGCTGCGAACGCGAAGATCCTCCGGCCGCTCTATCTCGTTGTCCTCAACATGACGTTTGATAAGCCTTATGAAGTCGGCTCCGTAACGCTTCGCCTTGCCGATACCCACACCCGGGATGTTCTGCAACTCCTCGATTGATATCGGATAGGTGGTCGCCATAGCCTCCAGCGATGGATCCTGAAATATGACATACGGAGGCAATCCCTGCTGCTTGGCAACCTTCTTACGAAGGTCCTTGAGGATACTGAAAAGTTCGGTGTCGGCAGCACATGAAGCACCGCTCTTCATCATCTCTGGTTCCGGTTCGTCCGAAAAATCGGAGTCCTCTACCACCTTGAAAGACTCAGGCTTGTTGAGGAACTTCTTACCTTTAGATGTGATCGAAAGTGTGCCATAGTTCTCTATGTCACGCTCCAGATAACCCATCTGGGTAGCCTGACGTATAACGGCACTAATGAGACGATCATCGGCACCCTTTTCACAGCCGAACACTTCCAGTTCGTCGTGACCATATGATTTGACCATAGGAGTGGTACGTCCGAGCACTACATCACTCACATAATCAGCCTTGAATTTTTCCTTAAGAGCGATGACTGTCTCAAGCACCGCGCACAAATCTTCTTTAGCTTCCACTTTTTTCTTGGGATTTAAACAGTTGTCGCAATTGTGGCAATTGTCTTCTTGGAATTGTTCACCAAAATAGAAGAGGAGAGAACGCCTCCGGCAAGAACTTGCTTCGGCGTAGCTTTGAGTCTCAAGCAATAGCTGCTTGCCAATCTCTTGTTCGGCCACAGGCTTACCCTGCATGAACTTCTCCATCTTCTGGAGGTCCTTTGCCGAGTAGAATGTTATACATTGTCCCTCACCGCCGTCACGTCCTGCCCTGCCGGTCTCCTGATAGTATCCTTCAAGTGACTTGGGCATATCGTAGTGTATCACAAATCTCACATCGGGCTTGTCGATACCCATTCCGAATGCTATGGTGGCGACTATCACATCCACTTCCTCCAGCAAGAAAGCATCCTGGTTGGCACTGCGCGTTGCAGCATCCATGCCGGCATGATAAGGGAGTGCCTTTATGTCATTGACGCGGAGCATTTCAGCAAGTTCCTCCACCCTTTTGCGGCTCAGGCAGTATATTATACCGCTCTTGCCTGGATGGGACTTTATGAACTTTATGATCTCCTTGTCAATCATCGAAGTCTTGGGACGGATCTCGTAATAAAGATTCGCACGGTTGAAAGACGACTTGTAGACCACGGCATCAGCCATCCCAAGGTTCTTCTGTATGTCATGCTGCACTTTAGGGGTGGCTGTAGCTGTGAGAGCAATCACAGGACGAGCGTCTATCTCATTGATGATCGGGCGTATCCTGCGGTATTCCGGACGGAAATCATGCCCCCACTCAGAGATGCAATGAGCTTCGTCGACAGCATAGAATGAAATCTTGACCGTCTTAAGAAACTCTATGTTCTCCTCCTTGGTCAATGATTCAGGAGCCACATACAGAAGTTTGGTCTGACCTGAACGTATATCGGACTTCACCGTGTCGATAGCGGCACGGTTGAGGGATGAGTTGAGAAAATGAGCCACTTTATCCTCTTCGCTGAAATGACGCATAGCATCAACCTGGTTCTTCATAAGGGCAATCAGAGGGGATATCACTATTGCAGTGCCATCCATCATAAGAGCCGGAAGCTGAT
Source organism: Duncaniella freteri (assembly GCF_004766125.1). Lineage (NCBI taxonomy): Bacteria > Pseudomonadati > Bacteroidota > Bacteroidia > Bacteroidales > Muribaculaceae > Duncaniella > Duncaniella freteri. The sequence goes on along the minus strand of NZ_SJSA01000001.1, from coordinate 1,727,098 downwards.
AGCATAGCGATTTCCCTCCACCTGTCGGCATCAGGACAAAGACATCATGACCGTCAAGCAGGCTTGTCATAATGGCTTCCTGGTTCCCTTTGAAGGAATCAAATCCGAAATGCTCCTTTAATGCAGCGTGAAGAGTCTTGTTCATGGCTTGAGAGGGGTGTTTTTAGGTGAAAGGTGAAAGACAGGTGATGGGTATCACCCGATATATGCCTTCTTTATTTTCTCTTCTGCAAATTCACGTGTTATCACGAGCTCGTTGATCTTCAGTGAAGGTGTGTCGTACATGGGGTCCATCATCACAGTCTCCACAATCGTGCGCAGACCTCGGGCTCCGAGCTTATATTCAATAGCCTTGTCGACAATGAATTCAAGTGTCTCCGGAGCAAATGTCAGCTTGACACCGTCCATCGCGAAAAGCTTCTCATACTGGCGTATGATAGCATTCTTTGGCTCGGTAAGTACCTTCAGGAGAGCATCCCTGTCGAGCGGGTCGAGATGTACGAGCACCGGGAGACGACCTATGATTTCAGGAATCAGCCCAAATGATTTTAGATCCTGCGGGGCGATATACTTCAGATAGTTGTCAGAATCGATCTTAGAACGTTCGGCACGTCCGGTGAACCCCACCACATGAGTGTTGAGACGATGGGCTATCTTGCGTTCTATTCCGTCGAATGCGCCTCCGCAGATGAAGAGAATATTCTTGGTGTCCACCGGTATCATTTTCTGCTCGGGATGCTTGCGTCCACCCTGAGGCGGCACATTCACCACTGATCCCTCAAGGAGTTTCAGCAGACCTTGCTGAACCCCCTCGCCCGACACGTCGCGGGTGATGGACGGATTATCGCCCTTGCGGGCTATCTTGTCGATCTCATCGATGAATACAATGCCTTTTTCTGCTCTTGCCACATCATAATCGGCAGCCTGGAGCAGACGCACAAGAAGGCTCTCGATATCCTCACCGACATATCCAGCCTCGGTTAGCACCGTAGCATCCACTATGGCAAAGGGGACATCGAGCTGACGGGCTATGGTCTTGGCAAGTAGAGTCTTGCCAGTTCCGGTAGGACCTACCATTATGATGTTGCTCTTCTCGATATCCACATCGTCGCTTGTCTGGGCAAGACGTTTGTAATGATTATACACCGCCACAGACAGATACTTTTTGGCATCGTCCTGACCTATCACATACTGGTCAAGGAACTCACGTATCTGCACCGGTGTCGGGAGCTTCCCGACAGGTTCCGAATCCTTTTTGGTCCCTTTACGTCCTTTGGGATGGGCTGGCACATCTCCTCCTTCGGGGAAATAATCCTTAAGCAGACCTTCAATCTGAGCTACACAGTCGCTGCATATATACGCATCACCCAATGGACTTGGCACAAGGATGTCAGTATAGGAAGGCTCCTTTCCGCAGAACGAGCACTTCACAGTAGACGATCCTATGCCGCCGTTACCATTGTTGTTACCACTTTTCTTTGCCATTATTTCTTTTCAGGAAGAAGCACATTGTCAATCATACCATACTCCTTGGCTTCCTGGGCTGTCATCCAGTAGTCACGGTCGGCATCAGCCTCTATACGCTCAAGCGACATCCCTGAATGGTCAGCGATTATCCTATAAAGCTCAGCCTTGTACTTGAGTATCTCACGAGCTGTTATCTCGATATCAGATGCCTGACCCTGCACACCGCCGAGAGGCTGATGGATCATCACTCGCGAATGCGGGAGGGCAAGACGCTTGCCCTGGGCACCTGCCACAAGAAGAACCGCCGCCATGGATGCTGCCATGCCGATACATATTGTGGACACATCGCTCTTGATGTGCTGCATTGTATCATAAAGTCCGAGACCGGCTATCACTGATCCGCCAGGTGAGTTCAGGTAGATGGATATGTCCTTGCCTGGATCGACCGAGTCAAGATACAGGAGCTGTCCCTGCACAACGGTAGCAGTATAGTCGTTGACATCAGTGCTAAGGAAGATGATGCGGTCCATCATCAAGCGGGAGAATACATCCATCTGCGCCACATTGAGCTGACGCTCCTCGATGATGGTGGGGGAGATATATGACGATGTGATCTGCTGAGCAGCTGCCGAAGCATACTGGTCGAGAGCAAGACCATTCATGCCGAGATGATGCACGGCATAGTTTCTGAAATCTTTATTCATATATGTCTGGTGTGTTTATTTCGTAATGTAAAATTACAAAAAATCCAACTAAAATACAAATCCTTACGAAAAAAGTTTGTCGAGATGGGTGAAGAAGTGCCATATTGCAATCCCGCCCGACACAGACACATTAAGCGAATGTTTCGTGCCTCTTTGCGGGATCTCAAGACACACGTCACACTGGTTGACGATTTCCTGGTCCACTCCGTTGACTTCATGCCCAAGCACCAGCGCGTAACGCCTACCTGACTGGGGAATGAAATCCTGAAGTTCTATACTGCCTTTTACCTGCTCAAGGCAGCACAATGTATATCCATCGCGCTGCAATGCACCGATGCACTCGCGAGTATCGGAGAAATACCCCCATTCCACAGAATCCTCCGCGCCCAAGGCTGTCTTATGTATCTCAGGCGATGGAGGACAAGCGCTGATGCCGCACAGCAGAATGCGCTCAACGGCAAAAGCGTCGCACGTGCGGAATATCGCACCTATATTATTAAGACTGCGCACATTGTCAAGCACTATGGTCAGGCGCATCTTGGGCTGACGCCTGTAATGCTCTACATCTACACGATTAAGATCCCAAATACTTTTTTTCTCCATTCTTTCAAGCAGTGACTTGACACAAAGTTAATAAAACTTACACTCCCATACAAATACCGGAGCGAAAAAAGCGACCAGCCCTCCCGGATCTAAGCCGCGACAGAGGGTTGGCCGTGTGTGTATAAGGCTACGAGCTTTACGCGCCTATGCCTTATTCTTGATGATCAGCACCTCGATGATAGATACTGCTGTAGCTTCGGGGATCTGAAGTGACTCGGCGAGCTGGTTGATGATCTCCTTCTCCTCATCCTCCACAACACCATCGGCAAGTGCGATATCAACAGCACAAGCGAAAGCGGTAAGCTTCATATCCTCGGGAAGACCCTCTACAGAACATGCCACGAGCGCGCTGGCTCCCTGGTTCTTGAGGATACGGAACAGCTTATCAAACATCTTGTCGAAAGCCGGCCCTGAAAAATTATCATACAGACGCAGACGACGCAGATAGGCGCATATGCCGTCCCATTCTGACTGGGCGATGCTTCCGTCCGCCCCTGCCATAGCAAGAGCTATACCTGCAAACGATTCCTGCTTACTGAGCTTGTCCTCTTCGGGCACAGCTTTGAAAATCTTGTCAAATAGTCCCATTGTAGTATGTTTTTTAGATTGGATTGAATGTAATCTGTACCACAAAGGTAAACACTTTATTCTGAAATACCAATACCGCTCAGAATCAAAAATTCAATTTAACACCGCCAAGGGCAGTGAAGCCAGGCATATCGTAGCCTCGGTTAATTACATAGCGCGAATCGGTGATATTCTCCAACCTCATGAACACACAGGCATAACGGCACGCCTGATATGCCACCTTGAGATTCAGAAGCGCGTAAGATTGCCTGTCAACAGACTCGTGAACATAGAGACCGCCCACTCCTTTCAGGTCGGCACTTATATTGAGCCGGTCACTGGCATGCCAGTCAGCCCCGAGATAGTACTGATTGCGCGGAGCTCCGGTAAGATTTTCGAGCGAAGTGTGCAGATAGCTGTATGTGGCACTGAGCATAAGGCTGGAAAATGGATGGGATGTCAACGACAGTTCAACACCCTTGTTTATGAACCGACCTGTGTTCTGATTCTTCATGTCGAGAGTCTGTATCATATTGTCACCCTTGCAATAGTAGGCTGTCACCGAGGCTCCAAGATATCTCGAAAAACTCTTGCCTACCGATATCTCATAATTCATCATGGTTTCAGGCTCAAGCTCCGGATTAGCCATACGGTACAGATAAAGCTCTCGGAACGACGGATTTCTATAGCCCTTTGAGACTGAAGCCTTGATATTGAATCCGGCTCCGGGATTCACGGAGAATCCCGCCTGAGGTATCCATCGGGTGTCAAACTTGTCACTGCTACATATCCTCAACCCTCCGTTAATCACTATCAGTTCGCCAGATACAGCCTGCGAAATAGTTATATACGGAGAGTATTCAGTGACAGTCTTTCGGTCGATCGTCGTCACCGAGCCTTCCTCGTGAGGCTTTCCACCCGATATGGGTATCTTCCCTGAATAAGTGTTGAAATCAAACCCTCCCGTCATCTGTGCGCCACGCCACGGATGAAAGTTCTGATAAACAAGCACGCCGAGGCGGTCATCACTGCTACGGAAATGACGCGGATCATCGATCACATGATTCCCCCAGCTGTAATAAAGCATCGCGCTGCCGTTGGTCGAACCATGATTGTTAGTCAACGACAAAGACGCTTCGCCCCGCGTCACACTCTGATGATACACATCTTCCGACTCCGGATCGGAGAGCTTAGGATACACAGGGTCATCACCTTTGAAGTTGGTAAGAGTGAAATCGGCTCCCGCCTTCCACGCCTTACTTATGTCATACCCAATCTTACCATAACCGCCTGACTGCCTGAAATCAAACCCTTCCACATTACCGTCGGTACGATCGTATGACAGCGATACGAGCGATGAAAAACGCTCTGCCCTAACAGTGTTGGATATGGACGAAAGCCATGTGTTATAACTTCCGTACTGGGTTGACAGTGTAGTGCTGACACCTTGCCTTTCAGCATTGCGCGTTATCACATTGACAACACCCGCCATGGCATTGGAGCCATACAGCACCGACCCCGGGCCACGGAGCACCTCTACACGCTCAACCCTTTCCTTGTCATAGAAATCGGCTACATGATGGGAATAGATCCCGGCAAACTGAGGCTGACCGTCCACCATCATGAGCACTCCGCTTGCCCTGTCGCCACCGACTCCTCGCATCTTGATATGCCCGGAGCCGCCGTTGCTCACCCCGAAACCTATGATGCTACGCTGGGTGACAAACAGGCTCGGGACCTGTCCGGAAATAGCGGACAGCACCTGAGTCTGACCTGTGGCTTCAAGCTGACGATGGCTGACGACCGAAACCGTATAAGGGGTAAGGTCACGGCTCACAGCCTGATTGGAGCCTGTCACAACCACTTCATTGAGGATAAGGTCCATGGAGTCCGGTGTCTCACTATACGCGGCCGACATTCTTATCGGCAAGGTGATAGCTGACAATGACAACAGGATGATGTGAGATGTTTTCATGGTGGTAAATCTGTAACTGTTATGATAATAGGGTGACAACTTCTTTTTCCTGACACAAAGGTACGGAATAATCACATATTTTCACTAAGTTTGCACTCTCAATGCCATCACACGAGACATCATCTCAAACGTTATGCCTAAGAAACTTCTATCATTGCCACCCAATCTTGTCAACGATTTCCACAACGTCACAAGCCTCTCCGATAAAGAATATTTCTGCACCTCCGACCCGATAAATGCACGCCTCGGAAGCGGAGGAGGCACCTCCTGGCTACTCGAAGAGTGCCACAGAGCATGGGGAGGAGACGCTGATTTCGCAACCTGGCTCGCAGAGGAGAAACGCATACTTCTTCATGCCGGAGGACAGAGCCGACGCCTGCCGGCGTATGCCCCATCAGGCAAAATACTGACTCCTGTGCCAATATTCAGGTGGGAGAGAGGTCAAAAGCTGGGGCAGACTCTGCTCGACTTACAGCTCCCGCTATATGAGCGCATCATGGATGCTGCGCCCGACAGGCTTCACACCATGATAGTGAGCGGAGATGTGTACATACACACCTCCGAGGCGATCCCTCAGGTGCCTGATGCCGACGTAGTATGCTACGGACTATGGCTTGACGCGTCGATAGCACGCAACCATGGGGTGTTCTTCAGCCATCATGACACCCCCACGCGCCTCGAACGCATGCTTCAGAAACCATCGGTGGAAGAACTCAACACACTGCTACAGGAAGGATATTATCTCACGGATATAGGGGTATGGCTACTTAGCGACAGAGCTGTGGAGCTGTTGCGCAAACGCTCAAGGAATGCCGACGGCAATCTTTGCGAATACGACCTCTACAGCCAGTTCGGAGGAGCATTAGGCACTAACCCCACCAACCCCGATCCGGAGCTTGCATCCCTTTTGGTTGAGATTGTGCCATTGCCGGGGGGTAAATTCTACCATTATGGGACCACCCGCGAGATGATCACATCCACGCTGGCAATACAGAACCGAATAAACGATCAACGTGAGATAATCCACCGCGACTGCAAGCCCCACCCTTCAATATTCGTTCAAAACTCACTTTTATCCCGACGCTTCACCGGCGATAACACCAATATATGGATAGAGAACAGCTGCCTGGGTCCAAAATGGCAGTTGACAAAGGACAATGTTGTGACCGGAGTTCCCGACAACAACTGGGACATAACTCTACAAGCGGGACAGTGTGTTGACATTGTCCCTGTGGGGGACGACGGCAGATATGCTGTCAGAGTCTACGGAATAGATGATAAATTTGCTGGAGCAGAACAGCAACGCCGACGCTTCCCTGTGGTATCCACACTTGAGGAAATGGAACAAGCCATCAAGGATCAGCTGCAAGGGATTGAAAGCCTGACGGCTGAACGTATGATGAGCGCGGAGGAGCTGTCCAACGAAGCATCCTTGCCACGACTCGTGGCTCAGCGTCACAGATACCGCAACTCCAACTGGAAAGCCATTGCTGACAATCATGCCCACAGTGTGTTCTATCAACTTGATCTGCACGATGCCGCCAGGCAATTCGCTGAAAACGGCATAGAGCTGCCAGGAGAGCTGTCACAGTCGGAACCGTTGATAAAACTCATGAGCGACTCAATGTTTCGTGCCGAGGTATACCGTCATTGCGGCAAAAAGCATGACAACTATGAGGATAAAGCTTTCGAAATACTCCGTTCCGCACTCACATCCACGGTACTTTTCCGCAAAGAGCTTCCCATAAGAGCCGTATGCTCCGACCAGATCGTATGGAGCCGCTCTCCGGTACGTATAGATATCGCTGGAGGATGGACCGACACACCTCCGTATTGCCTTATGGAAGGAGGCAGTGTGATAAATATGTCAATCGAGCTCAACGGTCAGCCGCCGTTGCAGACCTATATACGTCCATGCAAGGAACCCCATATCGTGTGCCGCAGCATTGACCTTGGAGCAGCAGAGACCATCAGCACTTACGAACAGTTGCTCGATTTCAAGAAGGTGGGTTCACCGTTCTCCATACCCAAAGCGGCTCTCGCTCTTGCCGGGTTCCATCCGCAATTCTGCGCCGAACACTTCCCATCCCTGCGGGATCAGCTGTCCGGCATGGGTGGAGGACTCGAAATCACACTTTTCTCTGCCATTCCGGCAGGGAGCGGACTCGGCACAAGCAGCATCCTCGCATCAACCGTACTCGGGGCCATAAGCGATTTCTGCTCCCTCGCCTGGGACAAGACCGAGATATGCAAACGGACCCTGGTGCTCGAACAGCTCCTCACAACCGGCGGCGGATGGCAGGACCAGTATGGAGGTGTGATGGGAGGCGTGAAACTATTACAATCCGCCAAAGGTCTCGAACAGGACATCCTGTGCCGCAGACTTCCTTCCGATCTCTTCACTGACCCTCAGTACGCGCCTTGCCACCTGCTGTTCTACACAGGACTAACCCGCACAGCCAAGGATATACTTGCCGAGATAGTGCGCCGCATGTTCCTCAATCACGGAGCACAGATACAAATGCTCCGCGACATGAAACATCATGTATCAGACATGTATGACGCAATACAGCGTGACGATTTCAACCGCATGGGACATCTCATCGGACGCACATGGCAACAGAAAAAAGGCATAGATCCCGGCACCAATACACCTGCTGTAGAGGCAATCACACGCCTTGTGGATGATCTTTGCCTCGGGTACAAACTACCCGGAGCAGGTGGAGGCGGATATCTGTATATGGTAGCAAAAGACCCCGATGCGGCATCAAGGATACGTCATATACTATCCACCGCACCCGGGCTGCCTGATAACTCACGCATGGTGGATATGTCACTCTCACTGCGCGGACTCCAGATCACGCGCAGTTAGAAACTGCCTGTATATTTAACGCCATTACATCCGTCATTCCTCCTCAATCCCGACCGGAAGCTTGTTGAGCTGCTCGATATAGTCGAGCAGCTCCTCTTTACCGCGTCCATCCTCGCTTGAGGTAAGGAACACAGGAGGAAGCTCTTCCCAGGATTCGAGTAACTTGTTGCAGTATTTCTGCACCTTACGGCGTCCGGCATCATTGCCGAGCTTGTCAAGCTTTGTGAACACGATGGCGAAAGGCACCCCATTCTCTCCAAGCCAGTTGAAGAATTCAATGTCTATCTTCATCGGCTCATGGCGAGAGTCAATTAGCACAAAAAGATTGGTCATCTGCTCTCTACCGAGGATATAACCCTTTATCATAGTCTCAAGCTGCTCACGCTGTTGCTTGCCACGCATAGCGAACCCATATCCGGGCAGGTCGACTATATACCATTCTCCATTCACAAGGAAATGATTTATCAGAAGGGTCTTTCCAGGCGTGGAGGATGTCTTGGCAAGCTTGCTGTTGCCGGTAAGCATATTTATGAGAGATGATTTCCCCACGTTGCTTCGCCCGATGAAAGCATACTCATGCCTCATACCTTGCGGACATCGCGAGTGAGTGGAATTGGATATCTCAAACCGTGCTGAATTAATAATCATGATCTTTTTTGAAATATAATAATTTAATGATTGGCGGGACGTTCAGTCCAGCATAAGGCTTATCATGGGTCTTACCGATGGGAAACACATTATATCGCCTATCTCCGAGGACGAGAACGCCACATCTCCGAGCACATCTATAGGGACGTCCATGTCAAGACGCCCTGAATAGCTGTCGTCAATCTCACACCTGCCACCTTTGATGATGTAAGTATGAGAATTCACCTGAGGGAGAAGAGGGTCCGTGACGCGTATGCGTGATGCCCATTTCGGATTGGCTTGTGCCACAGTCTCCAGCAGCAAGCCCGCATTCACCACACGCGCCATGCCTCTTGGCATGAGCCTTCCGCCCATGGTGTCACCCGGACGACCGAGAAGAAGGAAAGGCACTCCGGGATGCAACTCCCTGAGCCTGCGTAGCGCGGCTGTGCGTGCCTCATCATCCTCACCCATGACATCCTTCACGAGAAGAAGATCATCAAGCCTCACTGCCCATGCCATAGATACGATGCGCGGACCAGAGTCCTCATCGTCAGCAGCCATAGCCACAAAGTCACCACTATCGCTGTCAAGATCAGCTCGAATGTTGTCCATATCCCTGCGAGTGTGTGTAATGTAGCTTTCGCGCTTGTGCTGGAAGCGGTCAAACGCATCCCACACATCATCGTCGGCTATATCCTCAACCGCATGGTATTCATTTTTTACAGGGAATGAATGAAGCGATGTGAAACGCTGCTCCTTGGTGAAGAACACGGTCGAGAACCCGAAACGCTTATAGTAATAATACAGCGCGCTTCTCGCAGGGATAAGCGAACAAAGCATATCCCCCCTCTGTGCCGAGACTTCAAGAGCCTCGCGCATCAGTTTCGACATATATCCTTTGCCTCGATGAGACCTGCGCGTAGCGGCTCCGGCCAAATAGCTGACAGGCACCTCGGCACCGTGAAAGGTCATACGGAACTGCTGTAGAAGCAGACTGCTGACTGTGACACCGTTATCATCCACATAAGTGAGTGCCTCGTCATCGCGATAAACACGGTCAAAATACATCGACACATATTCACGAGAATCGCTGAAACTCTCACGCCATATTCTTATAATATCATCTCTCTTGCTCATAGTAAATTTATAACAAGGGAGAGTGGAGAAATGTTATTGATTTAAATCCGCCAATTTTTGGAATTCATAATGCCGGACAATCAGGACCGCGGCATGCCGCGGTCCTGATTGTCCGGGCTGACTATATTCGGTGTATCTTGGTTTATCCCTGGTGGGCTGGACGCAGCAGATCGTTTACGGTCTTCACAGGATTGAAAGTGGAGACAGGCACCTCCACAAACACTGTGTTCCAATCGCTCATAGCACCGTTCCACAATCCAGGCAGCTCCATTGCACGAAGCTCCTTACCGTGGCTCGACTTCGAAGAAATAAACCCTGTAGCATGATCGACATACGAGGGCAGGTCAAACTTCTTGCCATGAATGTCCTTGATGTAGCACACAAGGTCGACAGGATTGAAGTGAGTAGCGGTAGCCATCATCTTCATGTACTCCTCGTTGGATGGATCGACCTGATTGCTCTCAAGAATCTGCGGCGATGAAGATCCGTCGGCATTGAATGCAATGAACGGGCCTCCGCCCGGTTCTCCCTCGTTGCGAACCATTCCACACACTCGCAAGGGACGGTTGAGCTTACTCTTAATATACTCTGCCACAGAGTCATCGTCCATATCATCAAGACGAGCGTCATTGACATTCAGCACATTTTTCAGATAGTCGACCATGCCTTTGAGGTCGGATGATGTATAATCCTTCTCTTCAAGGGCTATGAGGTCATCCTCTATCTGGTCGTGAACCTCAAGCAGAAGTCCGCCAAGGATCTCCTTGTACTTAATCGTATCGGCACGGCGTGCATCAGGCACCACATTGTCGATGTTCTTTATGAACACCACCGCGCTTTTTATATCGTTAAGATTCTGTATGAGCGCGCCATGACCTCCGGGACGGAACAGCAGGTGCCCATCCTCCCGGAACGGCGTGTTGTCAGGATTAGCGGCTATGGTATCGGTAGATGGCTTCTGCTCGCTCATTGTCACAAAAAATTTCTTGCCTGTGCGTGCCTCAGCCTGAGGTATCACCTCGTCAAGCTTAGCCTGGAAGAGATCACGATGGCTGGCAGACACAGTGAAATGCAGGTGGACCTCACCCTTTGAGTTGGCGGCTGTCTGCGCCCCCTCTGTGAGATGTTCCTCTACAGGAGTGCGCGACCCTTCGGGATAGCTGTGGAATTTCAATAGCCCCTTTGGCAAACCTCCGTAGTTCATGCCCTCCGCGCTTACTATTGCTGCGATCACATCCCGGTTGCGGCCGGCATCAAGAAGCTCCTTCAAGGCACAGCCATACAGCTTTTCGCAAGCGGCATTAAGCTCAGGAATGAATGGAAGCTTGTCTATATCGGCGATCAGCTTAGCCACAGGGGTCCCCTCAGCCAACTCATCGGTACCGCCGTCAACATACTCAAAAAGAGCCTTGAACATACGAGAAGCAGCCCCTGATGCAGGAACGAACTTGCACACCTCCCCTCCGTGGTCAAGATATTCATGCCATCTGTCCAATGCGGCGTTAACCTCCTCATCCGACAGTCGGAATATGCCGGCGTCAACACGCGCTGCATCTTTTATCTTTAAATATGGGAATCCTGTCACGAACCGGGACAGCTGCGCCTCAGCATCAGACTCGCTGATACCTTTCTGAGCAAGCAGTTCTTTATCTTGAGGTTTTAGCATAAGGTAATAGTGATTAGTTTTATATTGTAATAATTGATTATGCCTCAAATTTAAGAATTATTTTTTAAAATACGGCACGTTTTCACAAAAAAATCCGTATCTTTGCAGTCGCTTTTTAGCATCCCCGTGTGATGGGAAATTAAGGAGCATTCAGAAATCACTTAATTTTGAGTAACACAACCATTTAAACCAACCAAAGAAATGAAAACATTTCAGCTCAACGCCGAAGCCCGCACCGATCTGGGCAAGAAGGCTGCAAAAGAACTCCGTAAGAACAACCTCATCCCCGTTGTGCTCAACGGCGGCAGCATCATCGAGCTCCCCTTCGCAGGAACTCTCAAGCCCGGCGAGAAGATCATTGAAATCAGCAACGGCAAGGGCATCATCACTACTGACCTCGTTGTAAAGGCTGAGGATGTACGCAAGCTCGTGTACACCCCCGACATCTTCGCTATAGAGCTCACTGTCAACGGCGAGAAGCGCAACGCTGTCCTCAAGGACATCCAGTTCCACCCTGTAAAGGACAACATCCTTCACATCGACCTTCTCGAAGTATTCGACAACAAGCCTGTCACCATCGAGGTTCCTGTTAAGCTCGAAGGCCACGCTGAAGGTGTGAAGGCCGGTGGTAAGCTCACACTCTCCATGAAGAAGATCAAAGTAAAGGCTGTATACACCCAGATCCCCGAGCGTGTTGTCATCAACGTTGACTCACTCGGCCTCGGCAAGACAATGCAGATCGGCGACCTCCACTTCGAGGGTCTCGAACTCGTCAATGCCAAGAACGCAGTCGTATGCGCCGTTCAGCTCACACGTGCTGCCCGTGGTGCTCAGGCTAACGCCCAGTAATACGGACATCGCACACAATAGCTGTCAACCTAATTCTTCACAGGCTTTCACCACCACAGGTATGAAAGCCTGTGAATTTATATACATAGCTCCACAACCACAATCCCGCAATATAAATGAAATACCTCATAGTCGGTCTCGGCAACATCGGTTCCGAATATGCCGGCACACGGCACAACGCCGGATTCATGATAGCCGACGCGCTCGCGGCAACTGCCGGAGCGACATTCTCCACCGAGCGTTACGGCGACATTGCACATATGCGCGTGAAGAACGCTCAGATCACCATCCTAAAGCCATCCACCTACATGAACCTCTCAGGCAATGCCGTGAGATACTGGAAAGACAAGGAAGGGATAGAGACCGAAAACATCCTCGTGCTCGTCGACGACTGCGCCCTGCCCTTCGGAGCCATACGCGTCAAGCCATCCGGAAGCGATGCCGGACACAACGGACTTAAGAACATTGCCCAGATGCTCGGCACTCAGGCATATGCACGCCTGCGTTTCGGCATAGGCAACGACTTTCCGCGCGGCGCACAGATCGACTACGTCCTCGGGCACTTCACCCCTGAAGAACTCACAGCCATGACCCCACGCATCGATATCGCTATTGATGCCATAAAGGCATTCTGCCTCGCAGGAATACAGAACGCAATGTGCAACTACAATAACAAGTGATGAACGAAGTACGTATAGACAAATGGATGTGGGCGATGCGCATATTCAAGACACGCACCATAGCTACTGACGCGTGCAAGAAGGGGCGCGTGCTGATGGGAGGAGTTGCCGTGAAACCCTCACGCACCATCAAGGAAGGTGACATAATCAATGTGCGCAAACCGCCGGTCACCTACTCTTTCCGCGTCAAGGCTTTGGCGCAGAACCGTCTTGGAGCCAAACTGGTGCCGGAATATATGGAGAACATCACGCCAAAGAGCGAACTTGATCTCCTCGATGTGGTACGCATATCAGGATTCATCGACCGCCGCAAAGGTCTCGGACGCCCCACCAAGCGTGAAGGCCGTGACCTCGCCGAATTCACCGATTCCCTCTCCGACGGATGGGACATCGACTTCCTCGACGATGACGACGAATAACGCCAAGGGTATTTCCTCTGAATTTCATTATTGCGATTCTGCCGGAAAATGCCTAACTTTGCATCTCTTAATTTCATCCTCAAGATATGGGACTATTTGACCTGTTTTCGCGCAAGAAAGAGAAGAAAGAAACCCTTGACAAAGGGCTTGAAAAGACTCAGCGCGGACTATTTGACCGCATCTCTCATGCCATCGCCGGGAAATCTACTGTCGATGACGATGTGCTCGACAATCTCGAAGAGGTGTTCGTCACCTCCGACGTAGGTGTCGACACCACTCTGCGCATCATCGACCGCCTCCAGGCACGTGTTGCCAAGGACAAGTACGTGGGAGCGTCAGAGCTCAACCGACTCCTGTGTGAAGAGATATCCGAGATGCTTGCCGAGAACGGCGAGACATCATCACTCGATGACTTCTCTCTTCCCGAAGGGAACCGCCCCCATGTAATAATGGTGGTGGGTGTGAACGGTGTGGGAAAGACTACGACCATAGGCAAGATGGCAGCCCAGTTCAAACGGGCCGGCAACAAAGTCGTGCTCGGAGCAGCCGACACTTTCCGTGCCGCCGCAATTGAGCAGCTTGAGGAATGGGGCCGCCGAGCCGATGTGCCTGTAGTGAAACAGAAACTTGGTGCTGACCCTGCATCAGTGGCTTTCGACACACTCCAAAGCGCGATAGCTAACAACGCTGATGTTGTAATAATCGATACCGCAGGCCGTCTGCACAACAAGAAAGGCCTCATGGACGAGCTCACCAAGGTGAGAAACGTAATGCAGAAACTTATCCCGGACGCTCCTCATGAGGTGCTCCTCGTGCTCGACGGCTCAACAGGACAGAACGCCTTCGAGCAAGCCCGGCAGTTTGTGGCTGCAACCCAGGTCAATGAGCTCGCGATCACGAAGCTCGACGGCACAGCCAAGGGCGGAGTGGTAATCGGCATAAGCGACCAGTTCAAGATACCGGTCAAATACATCGGACTCGGCGAGAAGATCGACGATCTGCAAGTGTTCGACAAACGCGCTTTCGTGGAATCACTCTTCGGAGAAAAGAAATGAAAGGCGAAAAGATAGCCATAATATCGCTCGGATGTTCCAAGAATCTCGTCGATTCGGAACGCCTCATGCGTATGCTCGACAGTGTAGGCATAGAAGTAGTGTACCCCGATACCCCCGCCTCGGAAGCATCTTTCATGCGCAGCCGTAAAGGCAAGCACGTGGTCATAAACACATGCGGATTCATTGGCGATGCCAAGGAGGAATCCATAAACGAGATACTGAGATGGTCGAAGCTTCGTAAATCAGGCAGGATTGACGGTCTTTACGTGATGGGATGCCTGTCACAACGCTACATGGAAGAACTTCCCGACGAGATCCCCGAAGTGGACCGATGGTACGGTAAGACCGACTGGCACAAGCTTGTCAGCGACCTTGCCAAGAAACATCCGGGGTCAGTCCCATACGACCGTATCCTCACCACGCCGCGTCACCACGCTTACCTGAAGATAGCCGAGGGGTGCGACCGTTTCTGCGCTTTCTGCGCCATCCCCCTCATCACAGGCCGATACACATCTCGCCCTGTAGAAGAAATTGTCGACGAAGTGAAGATGCTTGTGGACCGTGGTGTGAAGGAGTTCAACGTCATAGCACAGGACCTGACCTCCTACGGCAGCGACCTCTATGGCAAGCCCGATATAGCAAGGCTTGTCGAAGCCATATCCGATGTTGAAGGGGTAGAATGGATACGTCTCCACTACGCCTATCCCAACGAATTCCCTATGGATCTGCTTGATGTAATGGCATCCCGAAAAAATGTGTGCCGTTACCTCGACATAGCCCTGCAACACATATCCGACAAGGTGCTCTCCAACATGAGACGTCACATCACCGGAGCCGAAACCCGATCACTTCTCGCAGAGATACGCCGGCGTGTGCCAGGCATACATCTGCGCACCACACTGATGGTAGGATTCCCAGGTGAGGGGGAAGAGGAGTTCCGCGAGCTCATGGACTTTGTACGCGAACAGCGATTCGAGCGCATGGGGGCATTCGCCTACTGCGAAGAGGACGACACCTATGCGGCGCGTCATTATGACGACTGCATCCCCGAAGATGTGAAGCAGGACCGCCTCTCTCGCCTTATGGCTCTTCAGGAAGAGATCTCAGCCGAGATTCAGGAGAGCAAGACCGGCACCGTTCAGCGTGTCATAATCGACCGTGAAGAGGCTGACTCCTATGTGGGCCGCACACAGTACGACTCCCCCGAAGTAGACCCGGAAGTGTTGATAGAAAAATCCGTCACCCTGAAACCGGGGGACTATTGTAATGTTAAAATCAAGACGGCTTACCCCTTCGAACTCGCAGGGGAAGTCGTGATATGACAATATATGAGCGTGTCAAGAGATATGCTGATAACTCCACTCCAGACAGAAGCTGCCGAAGAATGCCTCAGACGCAACATACCGTTTGTGCTCTATGCCATGCCCGGACAGGACACCTGCCGGTTCATGGCAAGCCTGCCCAACTCCGACGGCGAATGCCGACATTCCCATACTGACAACGCCGACAGCTTCTTCATAAGCAGATTCATTGCCGACGAGCCGTATATGGCAGGCATAAGCCACGACATGGACGAAGGTGGAATTATCGACTTCATTGCCTCCTGTCCCGATGTGAAAGGTGCGCCGTCAGCCGAACTGCCATACCTTACATCGACACGCCGCATAAGTTATAATCAGGCATTCGAAGGCATGACACGCCGTCTTAAGAAAGAGGGCGGCAAGGTGGTGCTTTCTCGTCACGAATCCATCTTCACCACACGCCATCTTCTTGACTCTGCCCTGGATTACTTCTCATCCTCACCATCCACATTCCGCTATCTCACATACACGCCTGAGACCGGTATATGGCTCGGGGCAACACCTGAACTTCTGCTTGAGACCGATCCGCATTCGGGCGAGATCCGCACAATGGCTCTTGCAGGGACCCGTCCGAGCGACACTGAAGAGAGCGAATGGGACACTAAGAACCTTATGGAGCATGGGGTCGTAGTCAACTTCATATCCGATATACTCCGGTCACACCACCTGAAAGTGGATACCGGCGGCACTCAGGAAATCACAGCCGGAGCTGTAACCCATCTGTGCACCCCGATCACAGCAACAGGCACTGTCAACGACATTACTGCTATAATCAACGACCTTAATCCAACACCCGCCGTAGCAGGATTCCCGAGGGACAAAGCCATCAGCGAGATCGATTACTTCGAGACCCATCAGCGCAGATGCTACAGCGGTATAGTAGGCGTACATGAGAGCAATGAATGGCATGTGTTTGTCAATCTCCGTTGTGCATTTACCGCACGAGCCACACTTGACGGAGCAGAGGGATGGCTATTTAACATATATGCCGGAGGAGGACTTATGCCAGATTCCCGTCTTGATGACGAATGGGACGAGACCGACCGCAAAATGTCGGCTCTGCGATCAACCCTTAGCTCCTCATCATCGGCAGTGACCGTCAATCCTACCAAAGCCAAAATCCTGTACTGACCACCATCATTCTGCTATGAAAAAAGGCAATCCCACATTCATAATACTTCTCGCTATAATATTTATAGTGATCCTCTCAGCACTGCCTCTGTCAGAATGGTCCGGCGGCAAAGTAAAGGATTTCTCACTGATAAGCGACATAATAAAAAAGACAGCCGAAATCACACCTGTCACCACCTCAGAGCAGGAACAGATCGATCCTGAACTTCTGAAAGCGATGGAAGAGGACGAGGCACACAAGGAACACAACATCCCCTCGGTTACAGACTCGGTGCCGGAAATCCCAGCCGATACCATAATCATACATCCGGCGAAAGCTCCGCGAGAAGGCGAACTTGTGATCATTGAGGACTATACCATAAGTCAGACAGGACTGGCAAGCCTTAAAAACGCAATCGGCAACGGAAGGATGGCCCGCATAGCTGTTGTGGGCGACAGTTACATCGAAGGTGATATATTTACACAGGACCTCAGGGAGAAGCTACAGACAGCCTACGGCGGAGAAGGTGTGGGATACGTAAGCATGCACACCGACTTCCCAGGATTCCGACGCTCGGTAAGGCAAGGCGGCAAAGGGTGGAAAACACATATGGCAAACAAGAAAGCCGCACGCAAATATCTCGATCTCGCGGAGCAATACGCCACGCCTACAGGGAAAGCCAATTCCTCCTACGAGGGAACAAAAGCCTTTCCGCACACAGGGGAATGGTCTCGGTCACGCTTCCTCTTCATATCTCCTGAAAATTCCATAATCTCTGTTAAATCAGGCAAAGGAGAATGGTCGGAGCGCAATATCACCGCTTCCGATTCCGTTCAGTGCATAGAGATTGCAGGCACCACCTCACGCTTTGAGCTAAAGACGTCATCACCAAGCCTGATAGGGCTGGGCGTATGGCTCGATGGCGATAACGGCATTAGCCTCGACTGCATGTCATCGCGCGGATTCTCAGGAATCACGCTCAGCAGAATCAATCCTGAGCTATGCCGACAGCTTGGAAGTGTGATCGACTACAATCTGATCATCCTTGAGTTCGGCATAAATGCAATGAGCTCATCGCAAAAGAACTATTCCGTATACTCCGACCGTATGGTAGGGGTAATCAACCATGTACGCCAGTGCTACCCACGCGCCGACATCCTCCTGATGGGAGTTGGTGACCGTGGAGAGAAGCGTGGCGGCGTAGTAAGGTCAATGGCTACAGCTCCGGCAATGATCAGCGCGCAGCGTGACGCAGCCCGCAAGGCCCACTGCCTCTTCTGGGACACACGCGAAGCCATGGGCGGAGAAGATGCCGTGGTGGAATGGTGCAACGCCGGACTCATAAACAAGGATTATATCCATATGACCCACAAGGGAGGCGCACGGCTCGCCGACGCCCTCTTTAATGCTTTACAGCACAGCCTCAAATGACACTGCATAACAACTACACGACCAAAACATTACTCATTTCAGCACTTCTCGGAGCCGCATCGTGGATCTCTGTAGGAGCAGCAAACCCTGTTGCCGGACTTGACGCAACAGCCAATAACGAGACACCGATCTCCGACATATCCGATCACCGTACATGCACAGCGGAAATCCCCGACGAAACGGACGACATCGACATCCCGATACCGTCATTCATCCGCACCAACTCCAACCATATAATATACAACGGAGCCGACTGGTCAGGATTACGCAAGGCATTCCTTGAGAGTACCACCTCACCGGTGTCGATAGTGCATATCGGCGATTCCCACATCCAAGCTGACATAAGCACCGGAACCACACGTGAACTACTGCAATACGACTTCGGCAATGCTGGCCGCGGGCTGGTGTCACCGCTTAAGATGAGCGGCACCAACGAGCCTCTCGACTACACATTTCAAAGCCGTAACCCATGGAACCCAGTGAAACTCATGAGCTCCACATGGCGACAGACAGTAGGCTTCACCGGCACATCCATACGCCCTACAAGCAACACATCGGAAATCACAGTCGGTACATCAGGTAAAGACGACTACAACCCTTTCAGCTCCGTGACCATATTTCATAACGGACGCTTCGTAATAAAAGATATAAGCGGAGAGGAGGGAGAGAGGCTACAGTACCGCGCCATACCGTCACGCGACTACACCCAGATAATGCTCCCGGCACCACACACAAAAATCACTATCAACTTCACCTCTGCCGGTGATCTCACTGTGTTCGGAGCCACACTCTCAGGCGACCGTCCAGGTCTATTCTATCACTCCATCGGCAACAACGGAGCTGCCTATGAGACATACAACCGCATAGGGAATGTAGGTGCAGGCATAAGCCCGCTCAAGCCTCATCTCGTGATAATATCACTCGGCACAAACGAGGCTTTCGGACGACTAAACACCGAATCGTTCACACGTTCTGTGGACCGTCTTGTCAAAAACATACGCACTGCCAACCCTGATGCCCTGCTCCTTCTCACAACACCAATGGAATGCCAAAAAAGCATCACAACTAAAAAAAGAGTAAAGGTAAGAGGGAAAAGCCGTAATGGACGCAAAGGCAAACTCCGCACCGTAACACGCTCGTCACGATCCTATACGGTCAACAAAAACATCGCCCCTCTACGTCAGGCAATTCTCGAATACGGAAAGAAGAACGGCGTAGCAATCTACGACTGGTATGAAGTGGCGGGAGGTCAAGGCGCAAGCTCATCCTGGATAAGCAACGGACTATTTGCCAACGACCGGGTGCATCACTCCCACAAAGGATACAATCTCGAAGGGCGCATGCTATACGAAGCTCTCCTGGATGCCCTTCGCACATCCGACTAATTTCCAAACATCAATCATTTCACACACGCATAAACCGTTTCAGAATTGGAACACATAGCTACAAGGCTCACTGAGCTGTACAATTCACTGCTCTCAGACTTAAGTGATATGGGCATAGACATCGCAAGCATAGGCGAACAGCTTGTATACAACAGCCGGCAACCGCTGCTGTTCAACACAGGTCTGTTCATAGTACTGTTTGCCTTCTTCATGCTCATCTACCGTATTCTACGCCCCTGGAGAATAGCGCGGATGATATTCACCATAGCATTCTCTATATACTTCTACTACAAGGCATCAGGTGAATGCTGCCTTATACTGATAGGGGTGGCAGTAAGCGACTACCTGTTAGGTCTCTGTATGCAGAAAGCCAGATCATTCACACGCTGCCGCGGCATATCCATGCGATCCATAGTCGCACTCAATGTGATAGTCAATGTAGGGCTGCTTGCCTACTTCAAGTACTTCGGGCTGCTGATCGACACCATCAACCGGTTCATGACCACACATATCGATCCTATCAATGTAATACTCCCCGCCGGAATCTCCTTCTTCACATTCCGATCCATCAGTTATATAGTCGATATCTACCGCGGACACATACAGGCATGCAGAAATCCGCTTGACTATATGTTCTTCCTCACTTTCTTCCCGCCACTTCTCGCCGGACCCGTGGTCCGCGCCAAGGATATGCTTCCGCAGATCAAGAGCAACCCAGTGCCATCGCGTGACATGACATCCGAAGGGGTATACCTCATCATATCAGGCATAATAAAGAAAATGGTTATCGCCGACTTCATATCCGGCAATTTTGTTGACCGAGTGTTTGACAACCCTGCCCTCTACAGCGGTTTCGAGAACCTCATGGCATCGATAGGATTCACCATCCAGCTATACTGCGATTTTGCAGGATACAGCGATATAGCCATAGGCATAGCCCTGCTTCTTGGCTACAGGTTCAAAGAGAACTTCAACGCACCATTCAAGGCATCCAGCCCCACCGAATTCTGGCACCGATGGCACATATCGCTTTCAACATGGCTAAGGGATTATGTCTACATTCCGTTGGGAGGCAACAGATGCTCCAAGGCAAGGGCATATTTCAACCAGTTCGCAACCATGGTAATCGGAGGTTTCTGGCATGGAGCCTCATGGATGTATGTGATATGGGGAGCTGCCCACGGCGCACTTCTTGTGATACACAAGATGCTGCGCGGTCTTATCCCGGCTCCCTCCACTACGGAGACTGTAGTCACTGAGTCAGGCGAAATAGAGATGGTGACAGTCCCCTCACGTTTCGCTCCTGTGACAAAATGTTTCAACATGGTGTTCACATTCCTCCTCATCGTAGCAGCCTTTATGCTGTTCCGAGCCCGCTCACTTGAGGATGTAGGCATGATGTGGCACCAGATCATCTATGACTTCCATCTGTCCGTCGCTCCTGAATTTGTGTCGAGCTATCTCGCTATAGTAGTTGCAATGGGTGTTGGATACTTTGTGCATATACTGCCGTCAAGAATCACCTCTCCTCTCAAACAAGGTTTCATGGCATCGCCCATACTACTCCAGTCCATCATGCTTGCAATAGCTCTGTTCGTGGCTATCCAGGTACGTTCAAGCGACATCGTACCATTCATCTACCTGCAATATTGACATCGAATTATAACCGGTGACATACCGGTATATTACAACAACGATCGCCCGCAAAGAATGGTCTTTGCGGGCGATCATTTATCTAAGCGTTAGTTGGAAGCGTGTTCGTATATACTTTCACTTATATTTATATACCGTAACAGGATGTTTAGTAATTCCACTGGCAAGCCACCATACGGAGGTTGTTGCAGGCGATTGTACGGAAGTCGATAATCTGGTTGTAACGGCAGTTGACATATGTAAGAGCCTGGTCGAATGATACATCAAGCATTGTCAGCTGATTGTTGTTACAGATAAGACGCTGAAGGAAAGTCTGGTTGGAGAGGGTCAGCTGGGTAAGGTCGTTGTAAGAGCAATCCACATACTGAAGATTGGGGCAACCGTCGACACTTAGAGTGGTAAGGTCATTGTAAGAGCAAACGAGGTCGAGAAGAGCCTGGCAGTCGCGCAGACCGAGGGTCACCATATTGTTGTCGGAACAGATGAGAGTGGAGAGCGAGGGCAGACCTGAGACAAGGAAATTGGAGATCTCATTGTCGTCACAGTTGAGGTTCTGAAGATTCTCAACTCCCGACAGGGTGAGAGTAGTGAGTTTGTTGTAACCGCAGTAAAGATTCTTCAGAGCAGTACATCCTCCTACATTAAGAGACTCAAGGTGACAGCCCTGACAGTTAAGGGTCTGTAGGTTATAGGAATTGTTGAGTTCAAGCTCTACAAAGAGATTGTTTGAAATGTTAAGGCTCTTTAGAAGAGGGGTGTTGCTGAGAGAGAGATCCGTGAGACGGTTCTTGTAGAGTGACAGATTCTGGAGGACACTGCAACCATCGAGGCTTACCTCAGTGAGCTTATTACGACCGGCGTTGAGCTGCTCAAGAGCTACGCAGTCGGACACATCGAGCGAAGTGAGGTTGTTACGTGACACATCCACCTTGGTGAGAGCTTTGAAGCCTGAGAGGTCGAGAGATCCGGTAAGCTTCTTGTCCTTCCACTGGATAGCAGTCACGTGTCCGTTCGATACTGAGACACCTTCAATGGATGCTACCGAGTTAGGGCTTGCTTTAAGAGCACTGGCATTGTGTCCCTCGGCGAGAAAAGCCTTGAGCTGCTTCGCCTCATTCTTGTCAAGATTCTGAGCAAATGCGGTCATACTTCCAAGCACAACTGCAATGATTAATAACGCTTTTTTCATAAAACAATAGTTGTTGGTTGTGTTAATTTTATTAGTCTAACACTGCTAACCGACAAAAGGTTTTACTCTCGTTAAGAAAAGTTTTTTTAGCCTTATTACAGCATATTGAGACCCATTCTCACATCAATAAAAAATTTTCAGATCCCCCATCCTTTCATATACCCCAAAAGCATCCAGCTGTTTTTACTATACCCTCAATAGTCAAGGTCTCGAAAATAATTCGTAACTTTGCAATATGCCATATGCATGCACTGACAAAGACTAATCTATGTAAGTAATAACTTATATCCATCATATTAAGTAACTTCCCTGTAAACACAAAATAGTTTGGTCGCTTGTCAACTCTACTCGGAAGTTCTTCTTTTCCAATATGACAATAAAACCATTGACATTCATAGACCTGTTTGCTGGTTGTGGCGGACTATCGTTAGGATTTGAGCAGTCCGGATTTAAGGGGGTACTTGCCATTGATTTTTGGCAAGACGCTCTTACGACTTATTCATATAATCGAGAACATTCCAAAACTTTATGTGGGGATCTGTCTGCTATTTCACCAGATGACGTCAAGAATGAATTCAAAATTTCTGATGTTGACGTTATAATTGGCGGACCTCCTTGTCAAGGTTTTTCTGTGGCAGGCAAACGAATCATAGATGATAAACGAAATGAACTTTATAAGTCATTTGTTAACTTTGTGCGCGTTTTCAGACCCAAAGCATTCGTAATGGAAAATGTTCCAACAATTCTCACCATGGGGAACGGAATTATTCGAGATGCCATTTTGTCTGATTTTACCGATCTGGGATATACTATTAATTATAAGGTTCTTACTGCATCAGATTATGGAGTTCCACAAAATCGAAGAAGAGCTGTTTTTGTAGGACTACTTGGTGGGGAGATTTATAATTTCCCAACACCTTCGATTGATAAACATATATCATCTTACGAAGCTTTGAGTGACCTCCCTGAAAATTCTCAACAAGATGGGTCTTCTTATATTTGTGAACCAATGTCAGAATTTCAGAGGTTAATGCGTAAGTATAGCCGTGGGGTATATAATCACAACATAACGATTCACACGGCACGGACACAAGAAATCATCGCAATGGTTCCTGATGGTGGAAATTACAAAGACTTACCAAAGGAATTATGGGATACCCGCAAAGTCCATATAGCCTGGACGCGGCTCAATAGCAAGAGACCAAGTTTCACTATTGATTGTGGGCATAACCATCACTTTCATTATAAATTCAATCGAGTGCCGACAGTCAGAGAATCTGCACGCCTCCAAAGCTTCCCTGACTCCTTTATTTTTTTAGGGAATAAGGGGAGTCAACTCAAACAAGTCGGAAATGCCGTGCCTCCTCTACTTGCTCAACAAATCGCTCTCCAACTCAAAAATTATTTATGATTTATCGTCCCGAAAATCAATATCGCTGTACTATAATTCGTGGTAAGTCTCAGACCGAGATGGAAGACCTGCTGCCAGTATATGCCAATATTGTTCATAAATATTGTCCATGCAATGAGGAAGCTTTCCGCAGATCAGCTTACTCTGATTTGTCATATGCTCTATTCCATGTCAGAGACTTTACTTCTCTATCTGATAATAATCTCAAAACCGTCAAGAATCACTACACCGAGATTATGGGGGTGCTTCTGGGATTATTCTATCCTAAATTTGACCAAGACACTAACGAGACCATAATCCACGAGTCTGACTCATGTAAATTTCTTATTGACAATAGCGACTTTCCTACATTTTTCAAGAACCTTTGCTTGAACTTTCAGTTCCCTAATGGTGAGAAGAAAGCAACTGTTGTTAAGTCAGAAGTGGAGCTTGGCATAAAGTTAAAACCGTTCTGTTTTGTAATAAAGCTTTTATTCATTGCTCAAAACAACAAACAACTATTAGCAAAACAAGAAATTGGCTACTACGCGCTAAACAATCTTGATGTATTACATGGAAATGTGTCTGCTCAGGAGGTTTTCGATCACATAATGGATGACCGCAAAAATGGCATCAAGCGCAACAAACTGACAGGCTCAAATGAATGGCAACATATAAAAGAACAATTCAATCTTCTTGAATTAGCCAACCTAATTGAGCATGATTCTGAAAGGATTTGGCTCAACTCCGATGAATCCAATGCTATTTCATTGTTCATAAAGAGTCTCGACGAACCATTTTTCAATGTGGATGCTTACGATCTCTCAACAATTGAAGGTCGTAAACTAATGGTCCAAGAATGGAAAGAATATAACGGACAATTCCATAGTGAATTTTTAGACATTGCTTTGACAGGTCTGCCCATATCCAAGCGTGAAGAACTAATAGCAAGAAAATCCGCTATTAAGTCAACAACAGATTTAGGAGATGAGGGTGAAGCTTTTGTATTCAGATTAGAGCAAGATAGAGTCAGAGCTTTTAAAGAACGTCTTGTAAACAAAGTCCTTCTATTAGGAAAAACAAAAGGTCTTGGTTACGACATCGCATCCATTGAAGCTGACGAGAACAAGCATAACCCAGAATTTGCTCGTTACATAGAAGTTAAAACTACTAAAAGGACTACTCGTCCCTCATTCAATCTGTCATGGACGGACTCATTGAACATAACACGAAAAGAATGGATTGCTGCAGAACAATTTGGTCCTGCATATAATATTTATCGAGTCTATTTTACTAAAAATGAAGTGATAGTGATTCGTATCAACAATCCTTTTGCTCTTTCTAAAGAAGGTAAAATCGAAGTTATTCCCACCATTTATCAAATGGATTTTGGTTCAGACGTCATTGAATCGCGTTACCCTTTATAGTTACCCTTTTAATATGCTGAAAGTTGCTTCATTATTTTGTGGTTGTGGAGGTTCTGACTTAGGGCTGTTGGGTGGATTTACTTATCTTGGTCATCACTATCCACGTTTAGATTTCGATATAGTATTCGCTGTAGATTTTGATAAATGGGCAGTTGATACTTACAATCGAAATTTTCTTCATCATGCTGTTTGTGCAGATGTTTCAGATATTGATTTTCATACAATTCCAGATGTAGATGTGTTAATTGGAGGGTTTCCATGCCAATCATTCAGTACCGTCAATCCAACAAAGGACACCAACGATGAAAGAGCCAACTTATATAAACAAATCGTTCGTTTTCTACGAGAGAAATCTCCAAGATTTTTCATTTGTGAAAATGTAAAGGGGCTCATAACACTCCAACGCGGAGCAATCATACATAAAATTGTTTCTGAATTTGAGAGTGTGGGCTACAAAGTTCAATTCAAACTCATGAAAGCTGTTGAATTTGGGATTCCACAGAAAAGAGAGCGTGTCTTTATTGTAGGTATTCGAAACGATCAAAACTGTGAATATTCATATCCTCAGCCAATAAATACTTTTGAAAATGCAGTTCCTTTAAGCACTGTTATTGAACGACTGGATATTACTGAACAGAAATACTACTTTTCTGAAAGGGCTGTACAAGGCATGAAAAATGCCAAAAATAATATGAAACGTGGATTATGGCAAGACTTGAATGGTCCATGTCTTACCATAACTTCTCATTTGGCAAAAATCAGTATAAACTCTCGCGATCCGTTACTGTTGGTAGATCCAGCAAAAGAACTGTATCGTCGCTTTACGCCTCGTGAAGCTGCCAGAATTCAATCTTTCCCTGAAAATTTCATTTTAAATAACTCGGAATCTAAATCATATAAACAGATAGGCAATGCAATACCTCCTGTTCTAATGTGGCATATCGCAAAATCTCTACAAGATGCTGCTATATACAATGCAGAAATGCAACCTGAAGATGAGGCATCATCATATTTTATCTCTAAGATCTTCGAGCCAACTCAAAATCTATTTAATTACAACTCCAACCCATTCACAGAGACTCTTTTTAATGAGCCTACATCTCCTTATGGGAAAAAAATTGTATATTAGATAAAATCTTATAATTCTTTATTACACTAAGGATTAATTGATCGGAGCAAGCTATTTCAGAAGCATTTAGTCTTTTCAGTCATGCATTTGACAGGAAAGGTTAATGTATGTGTCCATATGTATTAGTAGATACGGAAAATCAATAGAATTTAAAGCTGTTTTCATAATTACTCAATTCTGTATGAAGTATTTCTGTTAGCAATAATATGCGTATTGCTGTTTTTTATACATTGGAATATCTGTGTTATAGGCATATTTTTCGTACCTTTGCAGGAAAGTAAAATGTATTGGGACTTTAAATCTAAAACAACCATAAAATGAAGAATTGCAAATATCGTGGCGTGGTGGTGCCTATGGTCACACCTGTCACAGAGGATGGCATGCTGGATGTTCCGGCTATAGAACGAATAATCGAGTTTTTCGCACAGAACAATGTGGCACCGCTCCTAATGGGCACCACAGGTGAAGGCAACAGTGTATCAGCATCCGACGGACTGCTAATGGTAGAGACCGCCGTAAAGGCCTCTAAAGGACGAATACTGATCTATGCCGGGCTCACAGGCAACTGCTTTGCCGAACAGTTAAGACAGGCAGAGGCATACACCAAAGCGGGAGCCGACGTGATTGTAGCCACACTCCCTTCCTACTATGCCTTGACTGACGAACAGATGTATGGATACTACAAGACTCTTGCCAATTCCATCACAGGCCCCCTCATGCTTTACAACATACTGGCAACAACCCACATGACCATACCGGTCGAGGTTGTGAAACGTCTTGCCGACCATCCGAATATTGTCGGGCTGAAGGATTCCGAACGCGATCTGGAGCGTATGCAGCAGTGCATCGCCATATCCCGGGACCGAGAGGATTTCGCTTACTTCTGCGGATGGGCGGCACAGTCAGCCTACTCGCTGTCGATAGGTGGTGACGGAATAGTTCCGAGCACAGGCAATTACGTACCTGAAATGTTCAACGACCTGTACCGCGCCGCATCGGACGGAGACATGACCACCGCCAACCGCCTACAGGACGAGACCAACGAGATAGCAAAAATCTATCAGGCAGGGCGCACACTGGGACAGTCACTCACCGCTCTCAAGGTGATGATGCAGACCAAAGGTCTCTGCGAGCCATGGATGCTCATGCCTCTCACACGTCTTTCAGCTGAAGAAGAGCAATCCATCAAGTCAAGACTATGAATGATATACATTGGATAGACTACCTCATAGTCTTTGCTTCGATTGCATCGGCAATCGGGGTAGGGGTATATTTCGCCCACAGGCAGAAAGACACAAGCACTTACTTTGCAGCCGGCGGTAAAATTCCGGCATGGGCTGTAGGCATGTCGATATTCGCCACTCTGATATCAAGCGTGACATTCCTTGCATATCCGGGAGCCGCTTATGCCGGCAACTGGATACTTCTTGTCCAGGGACTCATGGTGCCTCTGGTGCTGCTGGCACTCATAGGGGTCATAGTGCCATTGTTCCGCAAAGTGGTGAAGCTTTCCACCTATGAGTATTTCGAACGGCGATTCGGACTTTTTGCCCGCATGTACAGCTCGTTCGCTTTCACTCTGGGACATTTCTCCAAGGCAGGCACAGTATTCTTTCTCGTGTCTATGGCATTGGCGACATTTCTTGATTTCAACATCTACGCCATAGTGATAGTGCTGGGCATCACAATCATCATCCTTACACTCCTGGGTGGCATGGAAGCCATAGTATGGATGGATGTCGCCCAAGGAGGCCTGCTTATAGGCGGAGGTGTGATATGCGTGATATTGTTACTGTTTCTTCCCGAAGGAGGCCCTTCAGAAGTGTTGCGCATAGCCGGTGAGTACAACAAGATTGATGTTGGTCCTTATGACTGGGATTTCACTCAGCTCACATTCATAGTCATGGCTCTTAACGGTATATTCTACGCACTGCAAAAATACGGTACGGACCAGACCATCGTACAGCGTTATCTTGCTGCCAAAAACGACCGGGATGCCAAGAAAGCGGCCTATATAGGAGTTATGATGAGTGTCCCCATCTGGACCATGTTTATGTTCATAGGCACATGCCTGTTTGCGTATTATCACACATCCGGAGCCCCTGGCCTGCCCGACGGACTGAAAGCCGACGAAGTGTTCCCTTATTTCATCAGCAACCAGCTCCCGGTAGGCATACGTGGACTTATAATAGCCGCACTTGCCGCAGCTGCCATATCAAGCCTCGACACAGACCTGAACTGTCTTTCTGCCATAGCTGTACAGGACTACTACGTGCGCTTCAAAAAATCAAGCACTGATCGCCAACAGCTCCGTTTCGGACGCATTATGGTAGTGCTGTCTGGTGCAGGAGCCGTCGGAGTGGCCCTCCTCTATATCTCATGGGGAGGAGAGGGTGTACTGGGCGCACTGTTCTCACTGTATGCCATATTCTCGGCCGGCATTGTGGGAATATTCCTTCTCGGACTGTTCAGCCGCCGTGCCAACAAACAGGGACTATACATAGGCATAGCAGCATCGGTGCTATTCACCGCCTACGCAGTCCTGACCTCCACCAAACTCGACCTTCACGGAACAGGTATCAAAGAGACTATCCTTGACCTCGGCTCCTGGAATTTCACACAGCACAAATATATGCTTGGTGTTTACAGCCATCTTATAGTGCTTGTGGTAGGTTATATGGCAAGCTTCCTGTTCGCAGCCCCGCTTGCCGAGAAGGAACTGACCATATACGGTTATCTTGAAGACAAGAGAAAAGAAAAGCAAATGGATATCGAACCAGCCTGATATCTGTCAAGTTTTTGATTTAAAATAACAGTCTATAAATGAAACCAATCACAATCTTGCAGCCACAGAAAACCGTATTCGGTTCAGGCTGCATACAGACATTTGTCGACGACTATCTTTCACTCGGACACAGACGCCTTTTCATCCTTACAGCCCCCCCGATACTCCCTCTGATTGAACCGGCTATCAAACAGCTGAAAGACAATGGCGTAAACGTCGAAGTGTTCCAAAATATCCTTGCCGAGCCGACTCTCAACGACTTCAACACCATACTCAGTATCGCTCGTGAATTCCGAGCCGACAGTGTAGCCGGCATAGGAGGAGGATCGGTGCTCGATATCGCCAAACTTGTAGCAGCATTCATCGACAGCGATCAGAAGGCTGAAGATTGCTTCGGCACAGGATTCATCAAGAAGAAAGGACTGTGGCTCGCATGTCTCCCCACCACAGCCGGAACTGGGAGCGAAGTGTCACCCAATGCCATCCTTCTTGACGAACGCGACAAACTCAAGAAAGGAATAGTAAGCCCTTACCTGCTTGCCGACACTGCTTATGTCGACCCAATGCTCACAATGACCGTGCCTTCCAAGGTAACAGCCGATACAGGCATGGATGCTCTGACACACTGCATTGAGGCTTACACCAATAAGTTTGCTCACCCTGCGGTGGACATCTACGCTCTTCAAGGCATAAGACTGATAGCAGCCAATCTGTTGCGTGCGGTCAAGGACGGCAGCGACATAGAGGCTCGCGAGGCTCTCGCCCTCGGCTCTCTCTACGGCGGACTGGTGCTCGGTCCTGTCAATACAGCAGCGGTACATGCCCTCAGCTATCCCTTGGGAGGTGAGTTCCATATACCTCATGGACTATCGAATGCAATACTGCTCCCATCGGTCATGAAATTCAATCGTTCTGCCAATCTCCGTAAGTATGCCGAAGTGGCTATAGCCTGTGGCGCACCTGTCGGAAAGGACGACAATGAGACCGCACAGAATGGTGTAGACTTCATATGCGAACTGTCAAAGGCTGTCGGCATCCCACAGAAACTCTCAGACCTCAACATCCCTCAGAGCGCGGTCGACGGCATGGCAAAAGCTGCAATGGAGGTTCAACGTCTGCTCAAAAACAACCCTCGTGAAGTCACAGAACAGGATGCAAGGGACATCTACAACTCTCTTTACTGATATGAAACCGATCTTAGCTGTCACCATGGGCGATCCTGCCGGAATCGGCCCTGAGATTGTGGTGCGTGCCCTCAGCCATAAGGACACTTACGAGAAATGCCGTCCGATAGTCACAGGCGATGCAGCAGTGATGCAGGAGGCTGTGAGCCGTCTCGGCTATGATTTCAAAATCAATGCAGTGGGACGCATTTCCGACGCAAAATTTGAACATGGCACAATCGATGTCTACGACCTGCATTGTGTAGACATGAGCACATTCCGATTCGGAGAGGTACAGGCACAATGTGGCAACGCCGCATTCGTAAGCATAAAAAAAGCCATCGAGCTTGCCATGGATAATGAGGTGGACGGGACTGTCACAGCTCCGCTCAACAAGGAGGCTCTTAACCTTGCCGGACACCACTTTGACGGCCACACTGAGATATACGCCACATTCACCGGCACCAAGAAGTATGCAATGATGCTTGCCGATGAGAACATACGGGTGATACACGTATCCACCCATGTGCCTCTGCGCAAAGCATGCGACCTCGTGAAGAAAGCCCGCATCATTGAAGTCACCGAACTGATTGCCGACGCGTGCCGTCAATTCGGCATCGAGAATCCGCATATAGGCATTGCCGGACTCAATCCCCACAGCAGCGAGAACGGCATGTTTGGTGACGAAGAAGCCCTTGAGATAATTCCGGCTATCGAAGAACTGAACGCCCGCGGATTCAATGTCGACGGTCCGGTGCCGCCGGATTCGATCTTTGCAAAAGCCAAATGCGGGAAATATGACGGCTGCGTGGCAATGTATCATGACCAAGGGCATATCCCACTGAAAGTATGTGCTTTCAACTGGAACAAGGAGACCGGAAAGATGGAGAGCGCAAACGGTGTCAACATCACCCTCGGACTCCCGATAATCCGTGTCAGCGTGGACCACGGCACCGCATTCGACGTAGCCGGCAAAGGTATAGCAAGCGATGATGCGATGGTGCTCAGCATCGATTATGCCACACGGATGGCAAAATACCGCTTAGGAATCAAAGAATAATGATTGCCGTTATAGCCGACGACATCACAGGAGCAGCCGAGATGGCGGGCATAGCCCACCGTCTCGGTCTCTCTGTAAGCATGTCGACCAATCCTAAGGATCTTCCACCATGCGATGTGTCAGTCATTGCGACCGACACCCGCTCCATGACCGAAACCGAGGCTGCTGAAGTGTCCGCTAAAACTGCTGTCGCACTGGCGGATATGAATTCTGTGGAACACATATTCAAGAAAACCGATTCCGCTCTCAGAGGGCACGTAGTTGCAGAACTGGAAGCATTGCTGAGATGTTCCCAATACATACAAGCACTATACATACCTGCCAATCCATCAAAAGGAAGAATCATTCGTGACGGCGTATATTATATCAGCGGGACACCTCTTGATGAGACAGACTTTTCTTTCGACCCTGAATTTCCGGCACTCTCTTCAGTTCTTACCACGCGGTTTCCAGATGCCGGAATGAAAAAAGTGCTGTTTGCCGACGCTGTGAGCGAAGAAGACATAAATAAGGAAGTAGACAATGCCGACGGCTATACACTTCTTGCGGGAGCCGCCGATCTGTTCACTGCATTTCTTAAGAAGCATTGCCGGTGCAACACTGTCGCTCAAAAACGACCTGACATCAATCTTCATGACGCTCTTATAATATGTGGCAGCACACAGAGCCGCCCTATCGACTGCAGCGTAGATACGTTCCATATGCCCACCGACCTTTACGAAGGGACCTCAACCCCTGACAAATGGATCAAAGAGCTCTCTGGCAAATACTCCATATCCCATTCCATGATACTTGCAATCCGCGACCGTCATCGCATCGGGAAAGAGAGCGCAATATATCTACGCGAGACAATGGCTGAAACAGTGCGTGGCCTTACAGATATCCACACTCCGCGCGAACTCATAATCGAAGGGGGTGCCACAGCCTATGCCTCATTACAGAAATTGGGATGGGACACATTCACCATCACTGACGAGATAGCCCCCGGAGTGATACGCATGCGTGCCCCCAATGGAACACATGTCACCATGAAACCTGGCAGCTATCCTTGGGGCGGACTTTTCCCCAGTAAATAAGGCTGAGACATCACATAAAAAAGACGGGACCTGCTCACGCAGATCCCGTCTCATCAACTTAGAGAATCGGATTCTCAATGCAAACACTGAGAATCCGGCATATCATACATATTTAATATCCATTGGTACCAAATTCATTAGGATTGGCGATAGCATCAAGGAAGCTCTGAGGTATCGGGCGAACAATGTGCTTTGCCTCATCAAAGAAAAGGATGTCAGGATTGGTGGCGGCAAAGAAACTCTTTGTGAGCTTGCCACAACGCTTCAGGTCATACCAGCGCACCTGTTCACCAGCAAGTTCGCGCGCACGCTCCTGAAGGATGAAATCGATGGTCATATCAACCTGATTGACCTTCATCTCAGCCTGACGTCCTGTCACAGCAGCACGGTCACGTAGAGGCTGTACGTATTTTAGAGCTTTAGCTTGGTCATTGCTTGCGCGGAGTGCAGCCTCGGCTGCCACAAGATATATCTCTCCGAGACGTATCACAGGGACATCACCCTCCCACTTCTGATTGTCCTTTATCCACTTAATGGACGAAAACTTATTCATTGACGGATAAGTGTTCTTATATATGGAGCCTAAAACAGGATCGGTGGTCTCTGTCACCCATTTTCCGTCAGCAGTAAACATATCGGACGGATCAACACACACAAACGGAAGCATAGCTTTCTCTGCCGCCGACATAGTATAGTTAGGGGTCAGCACGGAAATTCCGTCAAGCCATCCGTCACCATTCTCGTCCACCATATTGCAGTTGCCGGAAGAATTGTTCTGATAGAACACAGTACGTCCGCCATAGTACACCTCACCGGGCTTATATGTTCCGGCTGTATTCTTGATCACATGTTGAAGCAGAGAGGCGTCCTTGCCAAACTGATCAATCATGGACTGGGAAATCTTCTTATCAGCCCAGGATGAATTATAATACTCGGTAAAGAAGGTGTTGGCAAAACGAGTATCGGCAGGATCCCTGACAGGTTCAAACACAGTGGTCAGAAGATACTTCGTCGGCTTGATGCCGATACTGTTGGAACGACCGTACCATGCACAATTCTTCTCGGCAAGACCCCACGCGATATAATTCTGTAAACGCATCTCATAATACTGGCGTGTACGTCCACGGTTGTTTCCCTCAGGATTCTTGTCACCTTCATGGTCAATAGCTTCGATGAAAAGGAACTCTGTGTTATTCTTGTTGTTCTCACCATCCCAAAGCTTAGCATAACCTGACTTATCGGCATCACTAGTGTAAAGAGCGCAATTGTATTTTGAAGCATTATTTATCAGTTCTTCAGCTGTCTGTAGAGCCAGACGTGCATACTCTTCCGCATTAGCCTCTTTAAGTCGGGTCCGTTGTAGATACACCTTGGCAAGCATTGCCAAGGCAGCCTTCTTGCTGACACGACCACGATCATCTCCCTGGGAATAAGGGAGATGATCCTTAGCAAAATTCAGGTCACTTATGATAAGATCGTAGAAATCACTCTCCGAACTTCTTACAGGACTGTTGTTTATACCGGTCACAGCCGAAGACGTGGTGTTGAGCACCACTCCGCCAAACTGCTCCACAAGATGCCAGTTAGCCCATCCACGGAAAAAATAAGCCTCTGCAAGTTTTGCATAAAGTTCATCCTGAGAAGCATAGCCTGTCACAGATGAGGCATAATATATCGCAGTGTTCGCATAGTTTATTGTAGAATAGAATCCCTCCCAAAGAGTCTTAAGAGTGCCCAATTGGGTATTCATATTCGAGTTATACTGTGTGAAACCGCTCTCAAATGATTCGCTTATCCAAAGATCCGTACCAAGCTCCATGGCACCAATACCGTCAATCTTACCATACAGGTAGTAGTAACCGTCATAGCAATAATTGATCAGGCTCTCAAACCCAGGACGCTCGGCATAAGCCGTCTCCACGTCGACAGTCGACGGATTCCATTCGTCAAGACTGCATCCGGTGAACATGCCGGCGCAGAGCACTACCGCCAATGTTTTTCTAAATATATTTTTCATATTGAATTTCTAAGCTATAAATTTTAGAATGAGAGGTTTATACCAAACACTATCTGCTTGTAAAGCGGAAATCCGTCTGTTCCGCCAGTCTCCGGATCAACATCTCGTAGAAGTTTATCCTTTGCAAACACAAACGGATTACTTATAGTGCCATAGAAGCGGCAACGACTCATGCCTGCCTTATCAAGCACATTCTTCGGGAGTGTGTATCCAAGAGAGATAGTCTTTATTTTCCAGTAGGAACCATCCACAATACCAAGTCCGAGATTGGATGCTGAATGGCTTGTGGAGCGTGACATATACGGACGAGGGAAATCATTGGTTGGATTGCTTTCTGTCCAATAATCATAAAAATCAGGCATTGCAACTCGACCGAAATATCCGAGAATCGGGCTCTGAACAGTCTGTCCCCAACGCGCTGTGATAAACACATTCAGATCGAATCCCTTATAGTAGAACGAGTTGTTTAGACCTGCTGTCCATGACGGTGACTTATGACCGATAAGCTCCTTGTCCTTTTCTCCGATCTGATAAGGATTCTCGGCAGTGTACTCGGTCACAGTACCATCCTCTTCAGTGAGAGTCCAAAGTCCGTCGCTCACCTTTACGAGCCTGGTATTCACTTTTGAGTCACCGGGAAGAAGCCCGAACACAGCTGCATCAGCCTCTTCACCCTTCTGCCATATACCGAGTTTACGGTAGTTATAGATCATGTCCTTGGGATTGTCCATAAACAGTCCGAGCGACACGAGATTATCTACAGTAGTACCACTGCCAAGATCAATGGATTTAACTCGCTCCTTGTTAGCTGCGAATGTCAGGGTCGTTGTCCACTGGAAATCCTTTGTGACAATATTACGGCTGTTGATAGTCATTTCAAAACCAGTATTGCGCATACGAGCTACATTGCATACCATCTTATACGGATTCTTCGGTTTGAATAATCCTCCTGTCGATGGCAGATTACGCGAATACAGCACGTCCTTGGTATCGGTATCATAGAATTCCAACGCACCGTCGATACGGTTATTGATTATGCCGAAATCAACACCGATATTCCAGTTATAGGATTTCTCCCATCCCATCTCCACATTACCTACGGCCTGCGAAAGCACACTAGACGTGATGGGACCCGAACCGAAATTGATATTATCAAGACCATTTGACGTAACCTCTGTACGTGACACATAAGCATCGACATTAGGATTGCCTGACACACCATATCCCACGCGAAGTTTCAGGTTGTTGAGCCAGTTGCGTGTCGATTCCATGAAAGGCTCATCGGATATGCGCCATGCCAATGCTGCAGCAGGAAATGTGTCCCAATGGTTATAAAGCTGTGACACACCGTCCTGACGAACGGAAGCTGTGAACAGGTAGCGTCCGAGATAGTCATAGTTGACACGGGCCGCATAGGACATACGTTTGGTCTGAGTGTAAGAGGAGGATACGGAAGGATTGGTGCCTGATGACAGCGAATACCAAAGGAACTTGTCATAAAGGAAGCCTTCATTGTAGGCAGTATGTTTCTCCTTCTGATTATAAGCCCACGAGGTGATAAGAGTCAGCCCAAGATTATGGGTGTTGTTCCAGGATTTACGGAAATTGAGTATATTCTCCCAAGTATAATTGTAGCTGAGGGTGGGATCGAGAGAAGCCTTGCGTATTGCCGTCTCCGATCCTGTAAGCATCATGAATGTATCATTGCTTTTGAATTCACCGGTACGGCTGCTGCTCACCGATGTGCCGAGGATCGTACGGAATGTGAGCATCTCGGGTAGAATAGTTACATCAAGATATGGATTGGCAGTGAAGGCAAATGTCTTGGAATTCTTTTTGTACACGCCCTCACGTTCATCAGCCAAGAGGCTCACCTGATCCTGCAGACCATCCACAGGATAAATGTTGATATTTCCTTCAGCATCGTACACATCTCCCACCGGAACATAACTGAATGTACGGTTAAGACGTGTGGAACGATTGTCAACATCACGGAAAGTCAATCCGCCCTGCATTCCTGCAGTCAGCCACTTATTGATCTTGAGATCCATACCGAAACGAGAGGTATAAAGATCCGACTTATCGTCACGGTATATACCTTCAGTACGATTATAGCCTAAGGAGAAATTACCTTTGAAACGCTCATTGCCACCTCTGATTGACACTGAATAGTTCTGTTGAGTACCGGTCTGGAGAGTCTCGTCGACCCAATCGATCCATTTGCCCTGCTCAACATAGGGTCTGATCACATCGGCATTATAGCCATAGCCGTTGAAGAGCTGTGTAAGATCGGAAGCCTGATTTCCGGTTGTGGCATAATATCCTTCCTTGAGATAGTCAAGCCAAGCGTCACCGCTGAGAGCCTTGGGATACTTGGCAAAACCGTTCCATCCAAAATAAGTGTCAAGATCCACCTGCACCTTACCTTCCTCAGCCTGCTTGGTAGTGATCATGATCACACCGTTGGCACCGGCTGAACCATAGATGGCTGTCGAGGAGGCATCCTTAAGAATGTCGATCGACTGAATGTCGTTAGGATTGAGATTATCAATTGATCCGGGAATACCGTCGATCACAAAAAGCGGGTCCTGACCTGCTGTAAGGGAGCGATTACCGCGAAGCAGAATCTTTGTGCCCGATCCCGCCTGTCCTGACTCTCGTGTAATATCAAGACCAGCCACTCGGCCTTCAAGTGCCTCAGTAGCACTCGCTACAGGTGTCATAGTCAGATCTCCGCTCTTGACCGATGCTACAGCACCTGTGAGATCTCGTTTCTTTACAGTACCATATCCTACTACCACCACCTCATCGAGCATCTCACGACTCTCTTTGAGGGTCACATCAATCACGCTACGACCATCAACAGGAATTTCCTGTGTGACATAGCCTACATAACTAATAGTTAAAACACTGTGGGGGGGGTATTTAGGGTATATTTACCGTCAATATCGGTAGCTATCCCGACCTTGCTCCCTTTTACCATGACAGTCGCTCCGATGACCGGTTCGCCTGTTTCATCAATCACTGTTCCGCTGACGGTCTTATCCTGTGCCGATACCATTAAGGCTATCAGAACAAAAATCACCGAGAAGCAGACACGCCCAAAGTGATAACAAAATTCACTTCGGGAACCTCTGATTTGTAGAGATTTCTCGTTTCTCATTGTTAAAATTTAAGGTTAATATATTAAGTGTTATAATTGCAATACCACAATACATCCGACCGCAAAGATACAACATTTATGTTAATAAATTGCAATAATTTTAAATTATTCTCCAAAGAAATCAACAAATGTCACAGAAACCTTAGAACAATCCGACTGAATGCCAATTAAAATAATAAGAAGGCATGACTATTAATGGAAAGTATAGTGAAGCATGCTCCGCCATACTTTCCATTATTAAATTTCTACATAAATCCTCTTAATTGGAACAAACATATCCAATATATCCGGATGACCCATCACCTATCTGGCAATGAATGTATATTCGGCTCCAATCTCAGTAGGGACATCATAAAGATTAGTTGCTGGCAGATTCAATGCCGGTATCTTATCGGGATTACTTATCACCGGTGCGGATATCATATACACACTATTGAATGGATTGGGGTTGACCCCTTTGGCTCGTATAAGCCGCTTACCATCCGAATCATAGAGAGATACAGAAGAACGGAGTCGCAGATTGCCTCCGAGAGTTGATTTTATAGTCACCGACGAGAGTTTGCCATCGCTCCACTTCATATCAGCGATCTCAAACCCGCCACGAGCCTTCAGCCCTTTGACTTCACCCTTTGACCACACATCAGGAAGAGCGGGAAGCAGGTGAACAGCCCCATCGTGACTCTGAACAAGCATCTCGGCTATACCTGCCGTACATCCGAAATTACCATCGATCTGAAACGGAGGATGAGCATCAAACATATTGGCATAAGTACCGCCGTCCTGCGACTTGATTGTCACATTCGGGTCCATCAGTTTGAGCTGATTCGATATCAGTGTGTGAGCATGATTTCCGTCAAGCAGTCTCGCCCAAAGGCACACCTTCCATCCCATCGACCATCCACGGCTCGCATCACCTCTGCCTGTCAGGGACTTCTTTGCAGCCTGAAACAACTGGGGATGGGAGTATGGAGATATCTGATTGCCAGGAAAAAGCCCCCACAGATGAGACACATGACGGTGACCACTCGTCTCTCGGTCCCAGTCCTTGAGCCACTCCTGCAATTGACCGTACTTTCCGACATGCATCGGCGGAAGCTGCATCCTTAGGTCATCAAGTTCTGAGGCAAATTCCTTATCCATGCCCAATTCACGAGCAGCGTGTATGGTGTTGCTGAGCAGATCATACACCATCTGATTATCCATCGTCACACCGCTGAACTGGGCCACATTCTGTTTCTTACCATTGTCATCGACATACGATCCGAGTCCAGGATGATTCTCCGGAGAATTGGATGGCGACACTACCATATATCCCGAAGCAGTATCCCTGACAAGGAAATCCTGATAGAATTCGCAAGCGGACTTCAATATCGGATATACTCCGGCAAGATATCCCTTGTCGCCTGTATAAAGATAACGCTCCCACAGATGCGAGGCAAACCATGCATTACATGTGGGCCACACACTGCACGATGCATAGTCAACCGCTCCGGTGGAACGCCACAGATCGGTGTTATGATGAAGCGTCCATCCGCGCGCCCCATACATCTCAGACGCAGACTCCTTGCCTGTCACACTCACATCCCTTACCATCTGTAGAAACGGTTCATGACATTCGCTAAGATTGGTGACCTCGGCTGGCCAATAGTTCATCTCCACATTAATGTTTGTCGTGTACTTGCTGTCCCAGGCAGGATACTGACCGGCACTCGGATTCCATATGCCCTGTAGATTAGCAGGCTGTGTGCCAGGCTGGGAACTGCTTATAAGAAGATAACGTCCGAACTGGAAATACATGGCGGCAAGCGACGGATCATGAACCGTAGAGAATTCTCGTATACGCACATCCGTAGGCTTAGCCTCCTGCTCATGATTGGAACCGAGATCGAGGCTCACTCTCCCGAACTGTCCGCGATACTTCGCCACATGATCACTTTTGGCTGTAGCGTAATCCTTGTCGAATCTCTTGATAGCCGACATAGCCTTTTCTTCGCTATCGCCTGAAATGTCTCTATAATTTTTAAAATTAGTTGCAGCCGAGACATATATTGTCGCTGAATCCGCACCATTGACCGATATGCGTCCTGACTCATCATCAGGCGTAACCGTTCCGCCGTCAGCCATAACTTTAATTATTGCAGTAGCATGCAGCCTGTTAGGGATGTTCTCCTCCGCCTCTCGGGCATGAGCACAACTCACCCTAAGCATATTGTCAGTGCCATCCACCACCTCGGTCACTGCCACGGTCCTGTTCTTCTTTAAAGGGCCTGTGAATGATGTGGCAAACGTCACCTTGCCAGGTTTTGAGGCAGTAATGCGTATTATGATCAGATCGTCGGTAAGAGATGTGAACATCTCACGTGTATAATCCACACCGCCCACAGTGTATGTCACTTTGGCAACGGCACTTCCAAGGTCAAGTTCACGGCGATAATTATCCGGAATACGCTCCACACCCGGAAAATCAAGTATGAGATTGCCTATCGACTCATATATCATACCGTGAGCCGTAACACTCCTGTCAGCAGTGATATTAGCCATCGACAGTTTCTGAGCCTCGGCATACTCACCTCGGTCGATAAGCGACTGTATCTCCTTTAGCTTTCCTTTGGCTTTGGGATTATAGTTATTATAAGGGCTTCCGGACCAGAATGTGTCCTCATTGATCTGAACAGTGTCTCGCGATGCTATCCCATACATCATCGCACCGAGATGACCATTGCCAAGAGGCAATGCCTCAACCCAATAGTCGGCAGGCCGGTCATACCATAGTTTCAAGTCCTGATCCGAACCATTTACACCGTATGAAACGAATGTAACGAATGGCAACAGGAGCAAAAGCAGATATTTATTCATTCTATGATATATTATTATTATTATTTCAAATGCTTGTCAAGAAATTTAAGGCATTCCGACTGCTCCTTCTTATGACACTGATGACCTATGTCCCATATCTCTGTGCGTAGATTGTCGGAAGCACCCTGACTCTCCCACACCTTGCGCATCTCGCCGAACGCCTTGTTAACGGCTACAGTCGGAAATAGCTTGTCGGTCTCTCCATTAAGGAAAAACATAGGCTTCGGACAGGCAAGCGAGGCTACATGCGGATAATCGAGATAGTTGCGAACACCGAGAAGACAGTTGGCAAAACCACCCTTCTCCCTGCCATACTCCCAGGACAGCTGGATGTCGGTAGTAGTCATCCAGCACACAGCCACACCGGCTTTAATGATTGGCGAAAGGGCTGCAAGCATCCAGGAACGATACGCACCCATGGACAA
Source organism: Duncaniella freteri (assembly GCF_004766125.1). Taxonomy (NCBI): domain Bacteria; kingdom Pseudomonadati; phylum Bacteroidota; class Bacteroidia; order Bacteroidales; family Muribaculaceae; genus Duncaniella; species Duncaniella freteri. Next base: position 1,685,853 of record NZ_SJSA01000001.1, on the reverse strand, counting down.
ACCTATGCAACCTATCCTCTCAGGGTCCACCTTAGGAAGAGTGGCAAGGAACTCGGCGGTGTACATATCCTCAAAGTTCATCCACGCACTCATGTTGCGTCCGAGCATCTGGAAATTACCTGCAATATTGGCATGCTTGCTCCCGTCAGGGCCCTCCTTGCGCCCACGGTCACCCCAGAACAGGGCATCCACAGAAATAACCACATAACCGTTCTTCGCAAGATAGTCACCAAGATACTGACCCTCATAAAGATTGTCGGCCCACTTGTCGGCATCATCGTACACCCAAGCATCAACCTCAAACGGACGTATCATCTTCTCCTTTCCTATAGTGTAGTGTCCGCCATGGTCATGAAGAGCCACCAAGGCTGGGAAAGGGCCATCTCCGTCGGGAGTGAGCACATAAGCCTCGACACGAGAATAGTCAGTAAGATTGAATGCCACCTTCTGGGCTGTGTAACCGTCGCGCTTCTCCTCTGCCACAACCTCAGGAGCCCACGAAGAGGAATGCTTGGGAGGCGTGAGCATCAGCTCTATCACTTTATCCCTTGCTGTCCGGTTCCAGACACAGTAGTCCTTGATATCACTGTTTCCCCATGCCAGAGGATAGGTCAGCTCCTCATGTATCCGGTCAAGAAATGTGGGCATGTCCCTCTCGATCTCATATCTGGAAGAGTGTGGCACGTCCGACTTTTTAGACTGTGCCGATGCTCCAAAAGCCAATGCGGCAATGGAGAAATATGCAATAAATCTTTTCATGGTACAACTATTATATTACTGATTTACAAAATTAGCAAAATTCCAGGTATATCACAGCATATTACACAAAAATATGGGTCCGAAATCACATCGGACCCATATCTCCCTAAATATACCTTATATTTTGATATATTAACCTTATTTCACCAAGTTCTATTATTCCTGACGGAAACCATAACCGTTGGTCATGCCTGAGTTCAGAAGATCCTGATATCTGAACGGACGCACAGTGACAGGTGACTTGCGTGCCTGATAATCGGCATCCGTAATACCTGCAAGTACCTTATAGGCGTGAGTCTCCCAGTTCTTCTCATCCTTGATCAGATCGATCCCCCAGTTGGTCATGACATATCCTTCCGCTTCCCAAGCCTGAGCCTGAGAGGACCCCGGAGCGACATACTCAAAAAGACCCTTTATAGCGACGTTGGTGAGAGTCTTGTTGACGAGGCTGTAGCCAAACGATCCAAGAACTCCGTCCCAATCATCATGCACACCACGCCATCCGGGATAAAGCACCGGATCATCTTCCTGACCGGCAGGAGTGCCGGCAGTAAGGCGATAGCCATTCATAGCACGGCTATCCACAGTCTTTACCCATACATAGGCAGGCAGCTGATTGCCATTTTCAAACTCGGCATATCCCTTGCTCTGGATATCCTGTAGAACCTTGGTCATGTCACGGCGGTTGTTCACAGCTGCTTCAGGAAGAAATCCGGTGCGGATAAGGTCGAAGCGACGAACACCCTCCCCTACAAACTCCAAGGCACGCTCCTTGATAACAGCCTTGTACATGGCACTCCATTCTGTGGACTTAAACTCATTGCCACAGGCGGCAATCCAGGCATCGAGCTTGCTGTCAACACCACCTGGGAAGTTACGGTTGTGAACTTTCTGAAGCCAGGTCTTTGCCTGACCGTCCTGTCCGAGAGCGGCATACACCTCAGCAAGCATCAGATACACATCAGCCATACGCATATAGCTTACATTGATTGCCGAGTTGCCATATGTAGCGGTGTCAGGTTTCTTCATACGGTTCCAGTCCCACTTGTTGCAAGTGATACCCTGGCTGCCCCAGGCTCCGCAGTCGAATGTCAGCAACACTTCCGCACCGCCATTACTGCCGGTCACACAACATGAAGCGTCTCGGCGGGCATCATCCGGATCAAACCATCCGTAATAGACATGAGGCTGTATGCGATTCTGTCCGCAAGCCGCACACGGAGCACCGTAATTTCCACCCTGAGGAGCCGCACGACCTATATAACCGGGACGGTCAGCACCACCATTGTACATGAAAGGTATCTCATACACACTCTCGTCAGCTATATCGATCGAATTGTCCTTATGCATCTGATTGAACATATACTGTGAAGGACAATTGTAGACACGTCCCTGAGAATCCGTGCCACGCGGATCGGAAAGATAGAACTGAATACCTCCGGGCTGCTGTGCGCAAGCCTCAAGGTAAGGACGAGCCTCTTCAAGAATATTGCGCCAGTCGGCACGTCGGCCATACACGGCCTTATTCTGGGTATCCTCAACACAAAGGTCATCAAAGGAAAGCACTTCGCCGTCGCCATCAACATAGAATCCGGCGTCAAGATCGGTGCGGCGGGTACAATATCCGGAATTGAAAAGAGCTATACGCCCGATGAGACCCTGCACATAATTGCGGTTCATCACATCGGCACGCACACCGTTCTCCCCCACCCTGTACATGTGAGGTTCAACATACTTAAGTTTGCTGACGCACCAGTCATAGATAGCGAAACGTGATTTTATCCCTTTGGCACTCTCTCCGGCATGCTCCACCATAGGAACATCGCCGTAATAGCGGCATAGCTCAAAATAGCATGTGGCACGAAGAGCCACTGACTGACCGTAGATGTCAGAAAGGGAATTTGGCTCGCCGCTCATCAGTTCATTAAAATTAGGAAGAGACTCGAAACTGTCAATAAGCGCATTGCACACACCTATTGTCTTATAAAGATCGCCAAACACTTCCCATCCTTGCAGACCGTTGATATTGACAGCCGAAGTGCCTGTAGGATAGAACCCCTTCTCCTGCTGTCCGGTATCACCATCAGAATAAGCATCCTGCAATCCCTCCATGTCAGATCCCCATATAGGGCTCCAATAGATACCCACGGAATGGATGTTACGATTGGCACGAAGCAGTTCGTAGCCATAATTGAGGGCACCGCGTGCCGACTCCTCGCTTGAGAATACAAACTCGCGGTCGGAAATACTCGGCGAGTTGGTGTCGAGGTAGTCCTCGCAGCCAGTGGCACAAAGTGCAAAAGCTGAAACGAGTGCTATATTTAGAAACTTGTTCATATTATGGTATCGTATTATTATTGTTTAAGGTTTATTCGATTAGAATGACAGTGATGCACCGATGGTCCATGTGCGGGCACGAGGGTAAGTGCCGTAATCCATGTTGAACATCGGGAAATTACGAATATTGCTGCCGAAACCAACTGTACCTGCCGTATTGGTATTGACTTCAGGATCAAGTCCGCTATAACCTGTGATGGTAAAGAGATTGCCTGCTGTCACATAAAGACGGAAATTGGATATATGCGCTTTCCTGGTCAGCTGCTGAGGCAATGTATATCCAAGTGTGAGGGTCTGGAGTCGAAGGTATGAACCATCCTCAAGGAACTCGGACGACACAATGCCGCTCTGATGATATGGAAGTGCGGAGGAGGCATTGGCGTTGAGAGCATTGAGAGCTCCAGGCTCGGTCACGGCATAAAGCTCACCGGATTTGTCAACGTCATAAACCCTATAGCAGTCAGCTCGCCATGCACCATACTGACGTGTGAGACCATCATACTCATTTCCAGAAGCATCCATCATGGCATTTGCATTGTAGACCTTGCCTCCGTAAGTCCAATTGAAGTTGGCGGAGAGATCCCATCCCTTGTAGCCGAAATCAAGATGGAAGCTGCCTGTGTGGCGAGGACGCACCTCCCCGAGATTCACAGCATCTTTAGCATCGATCTTTCCGTTATCGTCCGTGTCCCTGAATTTGGGTGCTCCTGGGAATGCCACCTGACCATTGGGGAGAGTGAACGGATGCATATAAGTTGCGGTGATGTCCTTTGTCAGATCAGGGACACCATCCTTAAGTGTGTATGTGCCGTCGGAGTAATTGAAATCAGCTGTCGTATAGAATCCGTCGGCAATATAACCGCGGACAATGCCTATAGGCTGGTCCACTGCAAGCATCCAGTCCATAGCTGGAGTCTGAGCCGACGATCCCCAGTAGGAGGAGTAGATGTACTGGTCGGCATTCTGCATCTTGTCGAGGTTATTGCGGTTGTAATTGTATATGGCACCTGCACTGAAGCGGAAATCCTTGTTGCGGTAGATGTCAGCATTGACTGATATCTCCACACCACGATTGGAAATCTGCCCGAAGTTCTGATACTGATGGGAGTATCCGGAAGTATTGTCAACCGGAACGAGCATAAGCAGATCCTTTGTAGTGTTCCAGTACACTTCCACAGCACCGTTGATACGGCTGTTGAGGAAACCGAAGTCTACACCAAGGTTGCGTGACACAGTGGTCTCCCATTTAAGATCGGGATTAGCTTTCAGACCGTCAGGACGATAGAACGGACCGAACTCGCCATTGATAGGAAGCTTGTTGTTGGTAGAACTTGACCATGTCTCGCGCCACAGATTGGAATTGATATTGTCGCTTCCGGACTCACCCCATGACAGACGCAATTTAAGATTGGACAGCCAGTCACGAGTACCCTCCATGAAATTCTCCTCCGAGATGCGCCATCCTGCTGCCACTGCGGGGAAATAACCCCAGCGGTTGTTGGGCGCGAACTTTGAAGAACCGTCGGCACGGAATGTTGCGGTGAAGAGATAACGGTCAAGAAGTGTGTAGTTGAAACGTCCGAACCATGACACAGTGCGGTCAGGAACTCCGAACGTATTGTAGAACGAGCTATTGTAAGTAGCTGTGTGCATCATTGCAATAGCGTGATCATAGTCAAACGTGTCAGGGAATCCGCGGCCTTCAGCATACATCGATTCGTTCTCGCTTCTGAGAAGCTCGTAACCGGCAAGAATATTGAATGAATGGATATCCTTCACATCAAACATATAATTGGCTGTGGTGACCCAACGAAGCCCCTTGGATGTCCCACGTGAGATATTGGCACGTTTGTCACCATTGGTGTATCCGTTCTCATAGTAAGTGTTCCTGGATGAGCCGCGTGTCATAGCTATTTCCGAGCGGGCTGTAAGTCCGGAGATAATCTCCCATGTCAGAGCTGCGTTGCCACGGAAATTGCGATAGAAAGTCTCGCTTGTTATATCATTTATCAGCTCAACAGGATTATGTGAGTCATCAATGTTCTTTATACCGAAACCAAGACCTGAAATCTCGGAAGCCGATACCCCTCCGAGGGGATTGTCTATAGGCTTATAATGATAAGCCCCTGAGGTGTAACGGGCTCCGGCGCCGTTGAGTGTAGATTCATCATAGCGAGCCTCGGCATTGAATGTGAGGTTGCTGAATAATTTCTGCTGGATCTTGAGAGAGGTGGTGAAACGGTCGTAGTCGGAATTGATGCGGATACCTTCGTCATCGATATAACCGATGTTGAACGCCATCCTGGTATTCTCCGATCCACCGGTGATATTCAGGTTATGATTGTGAGAGAATCCTGTGCGCAGGATGTCATTGTCATACTGATGGGCAGCGACATTGGCATATTCAGCATAGTGGTTACCATATTTCGATCCGAGACCGAAGTATTTTTCAACAGCCTCCTTAGGACCTGAGCCACGAGTGGTAGCGTAGCTCCAGTTATCAAGCACATACTCCTGGGCTGAGAGAACATCCTGTTTTTTAGCGACATTCTTGAACTGCACATAGCCTTCATAAGTGACTTTTGCCTTTCCTTCCTGTCCACCCTTGGTGGTAACAAGGATTACACCGTTGGCACCGCGCGCACCATAGATAGCTGTAGAAGCAGCATCCTTGAGCACATCTATCGACTCTATCTCGGAGGCTGCAATGTTGTCGATATTACCCACAGGAAAACCGTCAACAACATAAAGAGGCTCATTGCTTTGGGTGATTGAGCCGCCTCCGCGCACACGCACCGATACCGAGGCTCCGGGACGGCCGTCCTGCGACACTACATTGACACCAGGAAGACGTCCTTGAAGAGCCTGCGCCACATTGGATACAGGATTGGCTACAAGGTCGTCTCCTTTTACAGAAGCCACCGCTCCTGTAAGATCCTTGCGCCTCATTGTGCCATAACCGATCACAACTACCTCCTCAAGACTCTGAAGATCTTCACTCATTGTAACATCAATAAGTGAACGACCTGCCACATCTATGTCCTGACCTGTAAAACCGGTATAGGTGAACACAAGCGTACCTTGCGCCGGCACTTTAATTGAGTATTTTCCATCAATGTCAGTGATGACACCGTTGGCAGGATTGCCTTTTTCAGTTACAACGACCCCAGTGAGCGGTTCTTGCTGCGGATCGGTCACTGTGCCTGTCACTGTGCTGACCTGGGCATAGACAGCCCTGGAAAACAGCATAGCCATGACCAAGCAAAACAGTCGGATAAAAGTTTTTTGATTGGTTCTCATACTATAAGTGGTTATTAGAATAAGGGAATTAACTTATTATATTTTCATTTCTACACGTTCCCGAGTGAGCCGTAGGCATTGACCGCCTGCACTTTCACACCACCCTCCGGGACCCGGCTCAATGTGCAGCGGTTACCTGTAGTAAACCCTGCCACCTCATCTCCGTCATACACGATATAACCGCGGGCATCATTGACTGCATCCCAACTTACAGTCACATCATCTACTCTGATATTGGCAGGTACAGGAAGCTTCGACATCATACCTCTGGGGTCCCATCCATCCTCACCGGGAATCATATTGGCATATGTCAGCGCGGAAGCCTCATTCTCGGTAATGGATGTTCGTGATTCTCCTGTTATATTCTCACCCTCACGGGATGTGTAGTTATATATTGTCTTACGTGAAGAAAGGTCAATGGGCCGTCCGAGAGAATCCCTACTGCCGAATTCGGCAAAAATACCTGGAATCGCCCCCATATTGGTCCACCCCTCAGGAGCCACAGGAATACGCATCACAGTGTTCACGAAACGTGCTTGCGGACTGTTGTGCCAGGGCCGCCCCAAAAGAGTAGTGCCGTCAGCAGCCGCATTGTTGCCGTCAACCACGCAATTGCGCATCACATAGCCATATTTCGCTTTGGTATGGCATGGTGCCACAATAACCGAGCCACTGCGGACATTATAGAATGTTGTGTTCTCCACCAACACATCACCCCCTCCATACAGATAGTCAACAGCACCCTCTATCCAACAGTTGTTCACATAATGACGGTGTTCATCCTTGGTTGAAGTCATCCATGTGTCCTGAAACGATCGGAATATGCAGTTATTGAACGCCGCACAGTCAGCCCTGGTTTTCATAGCCAATGCCTGAGGACCTGTCTGAGCCGACACACCGTAATCGTTCACATACGATATGTTTTCAGTATAGAAGTATGGAGCCTTCACCAATACCACCGAGCCTGACTCCTCGAACGGATGGGCAGGAGATTCGGGGTTGTGCACAGAATATTTCCAATACTCCTCATCCTTATTCTCCGGTTCGGAACCGACATTAAGCTTGTAATGTATGATGGTCTGCTCCTTGTCCTGACCTATCAGATGAATGTAAGGTTTCGATTCAGGCACCACGACATTCTCCTCGTAAGAGCCATTCTTTATAAAGATGAGATATGGCGAGGTGAGGCTGTCGGGCGCGGCATTAACAGCTTCCTGAACTGTAAGGAAGTCACCACTCCCATCCTGGGCAACAACTGCATGAAACGGATTGGTCAACGATTCCTCGGCACAGCCACACAGCATCAATAATGCTACAGCCGCCAACGATGAGGATATACTTGCAGATAGATTCATGGACATTAAATTTCAGTACTGAAACTAAATTAAACTTTTAATGCCCGAAATTACCAATTATCTATATACCAGCGATTAAACTTTTTAATTAAATGATTGCACTTTTTCTCACACCCATGATCGGTGCAAAAAAGTGCAATCTTAATGAGAATTTTTACAATCACGCTTGCTGCCCTACAACAGATGCTTTGCAAGAGTTCACGCGCCATTCCGAAGGCGTGCAGCCATAGTGCGACTTGAACACTCGATTGAAATATTGCGGAGAGGTGAAGCCACAGCGATACGATACCTCAGCTACGGTCAGATCTCCAGAACAAAGAAGCGACTCGGCTCTTTTAAGACGCATCGCAGAAAGCAGTTCAACCGGAGTTACATTGAACAGAGACTTCACTTTGCGGTTGAATACCGTCCGTCCCATATTCATTGACGATGCAATCTCATCTATCGTAAGCTCCGGGCGTGATGACTCACGCTCGATATAGTCTGACAAACGGCCGACAAACTCTGTGTCAAATCCGGTCAGCATCGGCAAATCATCCCCTTCCGCTACTTTTTCAGCAACATTCCGCACCGGATTTCCAGCCACAAGACAATCCTTAAGCCGTGTGCGCTGACGTATCAGTGACCTGATGCGCGCTTTCAGATATGACGCGCTGAACGGCTTGGTGAGATAATCGTCAGCACCACATTCCAGCCCCTCTATGCGCTCGGCAACAGATGACTTTGCCGAGAGCAGTACAAACGGGATATGGGAACGAGCACTGTCCGACCTCACTCGCTCCAGGAGTTCAAGACCATCAACCCGAGGCATCATTATGTCGCTTATTATCATATCTGGAAGCAACTCATCCATCTTATCGATAGCCTCCTGTCCGTCACAAGCCTCTACTACACTGTAGCCGTCGGCGAGCATACGGCACAGCATACAGCGTAACTCGTCATTGTCCTCCACAACAAGTATCCTGAAATCATCGCCAGATGTCCTGTCAGTGTGATCAGAATCAACAACAGTGGTAGCGATCTCTCTCGTATTGCCATCATTGAGTATCAGCTCCACATTTGTATCGTTGCAGTATGACTCATAACCGATAGGCAGTATCACAGAAAAAACACTGCCTCGGTCAATCTCGCTGCTCACTGAAATGCGTCCGTGAAGCAACGACACAAGCTCCCTGACCAACGACAGTCCTATTCCGCTCGAAGGCCCCTTGACCTTCCTTCCAAGTGTCTCGAACCTGTTGAAGAGCCTGGATTTCTGACCCTCGTCCATGCCCTGCCCTTCATCACTGACTGTTATTTTAATTGCATTACCGTCCATAGTCAGCCCGAATGCCACATTTTTCCCATCCGGAGTAAATTTGAACGCATTGGAAAGCAGATTGAACAGAATCTTCTCAAGCTTGTCGACATCAGTATATATCTTGCATTCCTCAGTATGGCACGACAATGAAAAGCTGATGCCCTTCTGGTGTGCCAATCCACTGAAATCCCTATGTATGCGGTGGAACAACGGTACAATGTCGACCATCTCAAGATATACTTTCATCTTGCTGTTCTGAATCCTGCGTATATCAAGAAACTGGTTTATAAGGCGCAACATACGGTCAGTGTTGCTCTTTACCATCATCATATAGTCACGAGATACAGGCGAAAGTGACGAATCGGACAACACCTCGTCGACAGGATTGACTATCAGGGTCAGAGGTGTGCGCAACTCATGTGACACATCTGTGAAAAACCTCAGCTTCAGGCGGGTTAGCTCCTGCTCCATGTTGATGCGACGCTGTAGCCGGAGAATATATACCGAAACAAACCATATGGCAAGCCCCACAGCTATAAAAGCAAATATATACAGCAGCTTTGCCCACACAGTCTCTACAAATGTAGGCTCAACACGGATCCTCATACTGTAAACACGGTCATTCCACGCACCCTCGCAATTGGTTGATTTCACCTCAAGCTCGTAATCGCCGGCAGGAAGAGAATAGAATGAAGCCTTATTGGAATGTCCGTTGTCTATCCAATTGTCATTAAGCCCCCTCAGACGATAGGAATATGAGATATTCTCGGTATTCCCATAATCAAGGGCGGCAAACGAAATAGCAGCATTACGCTGGTCGGGACGCAGCACAAGCACACCATCCTTTACAGGGACCCTCATGATACCGCCTCCGTCAGTGTTGACCTCGGCGTCATAGAAACGTATCTCCGGAATATAATCACTCTTTTTAAGATTTTCCAGATCCAGACTCAACAATCCGTTGACCAGAGCCAGCGTAGCCCTGCCATCAGCATCTATTACAAACGGCACCTCAGTGGTAACAAACGGTATATGAAAGTCATAGCGGTCATACGTGACTATGGAATGATCCTTGGGATCATATCTGCACAGTGCCGTTTCAAGAGCCATCCACAGATATCCGTTCCTGTCCTCACGTATGGAGTAAGCCATATCGGAGGGCAATCCGTTCTGCTTGTTTATATAACTGAACCTAAGATTGTTGCCCAACACGCTCCCGCTTTCAAGCTTACATATGCCTCCCGCCATCGTAGTCAGGTATATATCATGGCGGCTGTCCTCATAGGCATAAAACACATCACTATCGCTCAGAGTAGAATCGCGGGTGATATCACTCCAATTACGGTAGAAACGTATGTCGCGTGGCGATGTGAAATCACTGTCAAATGTAACGAATCCACCTGTGGTACACAGCATAATGTCCCCATCCGAGTTGGCTGTGACATACCTTACCTTATCGCATGACACTATAGGATAGGTAGGCAGACCTCCGTTGCGGGCATGTATGAACCTCATAGACCCGTCCTTACCCTCGTCAACGAGATTAAGACCGCCACCGTACGTGCCTATCCATACCCTCCCTTTCTTATCCTCGAAAATAGAATATACTCCCGAATCACTCAGAGACTCCAAGTCATCCAGCCGTCGTGTGTAATGATCTATCCTATAACTATCCACATTATTGGGTGATATTTTTTGCGGAGTAGCGACATAGATACCGTCACCCTTGGCACCCAGCCATATACGCCCCTTTGAATCCTCCATCATAGTATAGACCGAAGCCCCGAATTTCATATCCGGACTGCTGACAACATTACCCGAAGGAGTAAGATTACCTATATAATTATAATTACGGTCAAATATCGACACCGACTTTTCCTTGCATGTAGCCCACAGGTTGCCGCGACTGTCAATAAACAGTCCTCGATATTCCCCGGGATTCCCGATCACAGTGGCACTTCCGCCTACTGAAAATGAAAACTTCTGAATACCCAGAGGGGTCCTGCCCCATATGTTCCGGCGATCATCGAAAAGGAACGATGAAATGTCAGGGGTGACAACACGTCCGTTCTCAGTAAGAATGCAAGCCCGCTCAAGTCGGCGAACGGATGTATTGTAATGACACAGATGCCCATTGTGGGGATAGACCCATATATCACCGTTACCATCCTCATGAATGAACTCCATATCCAGGCTCTCTGATGAATCGGTGTAAGGCTTATCCAACCTTTCACATATCATTTGCGACAGATCAAGCCTCAGGACATCTGACCGTGTGAGCATCCATAACACATGTCCGTTTTTGCCATCCGGCTTCTGTTCATAATATTCAGTGATGATCTCTCTTCCTGGAAGAGCCACCGTTTTTACAGTACTGCTCATTAGATCCAATAATGCTACCAAACCATCCTCAGTGCCTATAATTATCTTACCGTCACTAAGAAGGAATGGCCGTATGTCGGTCCGCACGCTAAGCCCCGGCAATACATCCTTGAGTGAACCGTCTCCGGCAGAGTATGCAGCCATTTTCCCATCAGAATCAATCAGCAGCAGACCGCCGCTGATTGCCGATGCCTGCACAAACTCACGAAACCCCGAAATATCTTGCCTGCCGTGCACCCAGTAGCCGTGGTTGCTCAACACCCATTCACCGCCATTGCCGTCAGTATATATCCCATATATTGTTTCACCCCTCTCCGGACGTGTGGGCTGGAAATATTTCAACGCACCATTCTCACGATACCTATCACCCTCCAATCTCCATAGAGAACCATCGCGGGCTGACATCCATACCACACCGTTATCCAGATAGAATGTCTGTTTTACCTCTTCGCAGGCCTTTATACCGGGATGCAAGGAAAACGGATCGACAAACCTCTCGTTAACCTTGTCGAACACATAAAGCCTGGAATCGAATGTCTCACACCACAGTCCATTCTTAGGTCCGGTAGCCACATTGACTATTCTGTTATGTTGCAACCGCACAGAATCGGTAGGATAAGTCTTGAAATTACGGAATGTATAGCCGTCAAATTTTTCCAGGCCGTTCCATGTGGCAATCCATATGAAACGGTCTTCGTCCTGCACCATGTTCTGTATCATCTTCTGCGACAGACCCTGACCTATCGAATAGCTGTGCACTTCAACAAAATTGCTGGAAAGTTGCGCATACGAAACAAAATCGCACAACAGCACAATCAATGAGACTATAAATATATTATTATTATTATTCACGAATATCAGTTAAGGTATTAATAAAGATGCACATAAAATGTATGCACACAACTATAAAACATTTTTTAAGACGCATAAAGTTACACTCTTTTCCTCAATTTTCACTCATTTTAATAGATTTTTAATAAATATTTTTAAGCCTTTTTCATACTTTTGTAAATTGACATATTTTTGTTTTCATATAAATCAATCTCAAATAGAATAATAATACCATGAACTGCCATACCGTATCGCGTCTGATGTTATCGGCTCTTTTTCTGCTGTCAGCAACCATAGTTTTCGCCGCCACAGAATCAATACACACCATTACTGTGGCTCAGGACGGCTCAGGAGACTACAACACTGTAGGGGAAGCCTTGAAAAAAGTGAGAGGTGACATGGACTACACTACCAGGATATTTATAAAGAACGGAAGATATCACGAAAAACTGACATTGAATGTCACAGCACAGAACCTCATCATTGAAGGCGAGAACCCTGACAGCACAATAATCACATATGACGACTACGCCTCTCTGCGAAACATGGGCACCTCCGGCTCATACACCTTCAAGGTTGAGGGAAACAACATAACATTCAGAAATATAACTGTCGAAAATGCAGCCGGCCCTGTTGGGCAGGCTGTGGCGATGTTCACCACAGGCGACTGCATAAAATTCTTCAACTGCCGGTTTCTCGGCAATCAGGACACTCTATACACCGGAGGCAGGCTATCGCGACTGTATTTCGAGAATTGCTACATAGAAGGCACCACAGATTTCATATTCGGAGCCGCAACCGCCCTATTCAACAAGTGCCACATACATGGAAAGATAAACTCCTATATCACGGCTGCATCAACCTCTTCGTCAAACCCCATAGGATATGTGTTCCATAAATGCAAAGTGACCGCCGCTCCAGGCGTCGATGCCCTCTATCTAGGCAGACCTTGGCGTCCAAACGCCTCCACATATTTCATAGAATGTGAACTGCCATCATCCATTCATCCGGCAGGATGGCACAACTGGGGAGATGCAGCCAACGAGACCACAGCCCGCTACGGCGAATACCGCTGCACAGGTCCCGGTTCTGACGAATCAAAACGAGTGAAATGGCGCAAAAAACTATCTGCTGAATCAGCAGCAACACTAATCAACCCCGACTCCATATTCGCCCGCACACTCCGCTGGAATCCCTGACACAAAAGATAACATAAGGACAAAAGAAACAGAAGAGCCGGAATCTTTGTAAGATCTGGCTCTTCTGTCATTAATTGGTATTCCCGTAGGGAGTCGAACCCTAATCGTCGGAACCGGAATCCGATATTCTATCCATTGAACTACGGGAACGTCTTGGCGATATGTCACACGCTATACCTTAGTAAGAAATATCTATAGCGATTGACAAGTGCAAAGTTAGGATTTTTTTAGTACTTTTGCAAGAAAAATTTTTACAGACTATGAATGTGAGGATTGAACCTTCATGGCACAGCGCGCTTGCAGGCGAATGGGAAAAGGATTATTTTGCCAGACTGACCGATTTTGTAAGGCGTGAGTATTCTACTGCCACCATCTATCCGCCAGCCGGAAAGATTTTTGCAGCATTCGACTCCTGTCCGTTTGAGGATGTCAAGGTAGTGATACTCGGGCAGGACCCTTACCACGGATTCGGGCAGGCAAACGGTCTGAGTTTTTCGGTAAATCCTGGCGTAGAGATTCCACGATCACTGCAAAACATCTACAAGGAGCTACAGTCCGACCTCGGCATCACACCTCCGCCGTCAGGCGACCTGAGCCGATGGGCGCAGCAGGGCGTGCTGCTTCTCAATGCCACACTCACAGTGAGAGCCGGCAGTGCGGGATCACATCAAAATCAAGGATGGGAAGAATTCACGGATGCGGCGGTAAGAAAACTCGCCGAAGAGCGCGAAGGGCTTGTATTCATTCTGTGGGGTGCCTATGCCCAACGCAAGGGAGCGTTCATTGACCGTTCGCGCCACTGTGTCATCGAATCCCCCCATCCATCACCCCTCAGCGCATCAAGAGGGTTCTTCGGTTCACGGCCGTTCTCACGTGCAAACGACTATCTCTCATCCATTGGGAAATCCCCCATTGAATGGTAAACAGTCATAATAAACCACATCATCAATGAAATATACTCTCGACCAACGCGTCAACCTGGCTTGCGAACTCAGAGCCAAAGGATACAACTGCGCACAATGTGTGCTGATGGCTTTTGAAGATTTCATATCAGAAGGGGAAACAGCCACTCTAAGCCGTGCCGCCCATGGATTCGGGTCGGGCATAGGTGCTTCAGGAGAAGTATGCGGAGCCATATCAGGAACTGTCATGATACTCGGAATTGCCCGCGAAGGTGTGGCACGACCTGAACTTTACCGTGAAGTGCGCGAAGCTATGGCTGAATTCGAACAGCTTGAGGGATCGCGTCTGTGTCGCGACCTTAAGGGCCCGGGACGAAAGCCATGCCTTGAACTGATCACCGACGCCGTCACTATGCTTCATAACCGCCTTGCGCAATCTGCCGTCAACTGATGTTAAGGCTCCTCGCTGCCATATCACTCATAATCGCGACACTTGCCTCGGCACAAGGGGAAGAATCCGACACAAGACAGGGGTGCATATCCCCTACATTCAGGACTCTTCATATAAGGCATGCCGATGACATGTGGGCCCCGCCGGTAATAAATCTAAACAATAACAGCGAGAGAATCGCAGTGTCGTTTGACGAGCTTGCCGATGAGCATCGTTACCTGCGCTATTCACTCACCCACTGCGATGCGGAATGGATGTCGGAAGGGCTCGTGGATTCGGAGTTTCTCGACAGCTTCAATGAAGGGACTGTCGACAATTACGAATATTCCCAAGCCACTGTTGTGCACTATGTGCATTATGCCATCACAATCCCTAACAACCAGATACGCATCACCCAACCGGGAAACTATCTGCTCAGAGTCTATGATGAACGCGACCCTGACAATACTTTGGTACAAGCCCGCTTCGGAGCTGCGGATTTCTCTGCTACAGTCCGGGCAACAGTAAGTTCACGCACCGACATTGACAGCAACAAGTCCCATCAACAGCTTGACATATCCGTAGATACACGGCATGTGAATGTAGAGGACCCTTTCAACGACATAAAAGTGGTGATAACACAGAACGGACGTTATGATAATGAGGCGATAATAACAGCACCGCAACGCATCCTCGGAAAGGATATAGTCTACGAGCATATGCGACAGCTCATATTCCCAGCAGGCAATGAGTACCGACGGTTCGACATATCCTCGGTCAACTATCCCGGCACAGGAGTAGAGCGGATGATTCATGATGCGCCGATATACAACGCTGTGCTTCACACTGACGGACCACGCAGTAATGAGAGCTATCTCTACGACCAGACCCAGCATGGAAGATTTCTGGTGAGAAGCACCGACACGGAACACCCCGATACAGAGGCTGACTATGTACTCACCCATTTTACACTCGACATGCCTCCGATTGCCGGGTATGACATATTCATTGACGGAGACATCACATCAAGAACGTTCGGACCATCATCCAGAATGATCTACAATCACGCGTCAGGATGCTACGAACAGTCACTGCTGCTCAAACAGGGTGCCTACAATTACCAGTATCTTGCAGTCCCAGCCGACAGGACAGAAGGAGAGACTGCCCCGATAGAAGGTGACAAGCATCAGACAATCAATGAATACACCATAAAGGTGTACCATCGGCCGAAAGGCACCCGATTTGACCGACTCATAGGGGTCACAAGCGTAACATCCGGCATATGACAGGCTCTGCCTCATGCCATATACAGCCCTATTTGCAACCAAGATTACTTTATGGAAGAAACAACCGAAGAAATTATGCTACAGATACAGGACACACTCGTTTCGCTCGATCTGGCGGAACAATTCTTTTGCTGCGACATAGATGCATGTCTCGGCGAATGCTGCATCGAAGGTGATGCAGGAGCCCCACTCACAGCCGCCGAGCGCGACGAGATAGACCGCCTGCTCCCTGCCTTCGAGGACAAGCTGCTGCCATCGGCAAAAGCACGCATAACCGAAGCCGGAACAAACTATCTTGATCCGGACGGTGATCTTGTGACCCAGATCGTGGACGGACGTAACTGCATCTATACCTGCTATGCTCCCGGAGGAGTGTGTCAGTGCGCCATAGAATGTGCATTCAACGAAGGCAAGACCGGAAAGTTCCGAAAGCCTTCATCATGTGCCCTCTATCCTGTACGGCTCACCGAATACCCTACATTCACCGCTGTAAACTATCACCGCTGGAACATTTGCAAGGCTGCGGAAAAGAAAGGTAAAGAGCTCGGCATACGCCTGTATCAGTTCCTTAAGGGCCCTCTCACCGACCGCTTCGGTGAAGCATGGTACTCCGAACTCTGTGAAGCCTGCGAAGCATATCTTGATGAATACGGTGACAAATAACGCCCCCAACAAGACTATACAGCGATACCACAACACATTGAGGAAACAAAATACAAGACAACCGGATTGAAGCCCTGTCAAATCCGGTTGTCTTTTTATGATACGTCTGATAAATCAGCACATTAATCCACCCTGTGCAGATCATTGTCGGGAAGAGAAGCTGAAGGCTCAATGCCGTCACGCTTCAGAAGAGCGTCAATTGTTGCATCGTGACCACGGAAACGACGATAAAGCTCGGCAGGATCTTCCGTGCCTCCTCGTGAGAGAATGTTCTTACGGAATGAATCGGCAGTAGCGCGGTCAAATATGCCATGCTCCTTGAAATGGGCGAATGCATCAGCATCAAGCACCTCTGCCCACTTGTAGCTGTAATAACCTGCGGCATACCCACCAGAGAAGATATGACCGAATGTTGGCGCAAACATCGTGCCGGCTATAGGCTCAAACATTGACACTGATTCAAGGGCCTCGTTCTCAAACTTCTCTGGGTCCTGAACAGGAGCTGTGATAGTGTGCCATGCCAAATCAAGCATACCGAATCCGAGCTGACGGAAGCAGGCATAAGCCGCTCCATACTGTGATGAGGCAACTATACGGTCGATAAGCTCCGAGGGTATAGGCTTGCCGGTCTCGTAATGCTTGGCGAAACCGTCAAGGAACTCTTTCTCTGTAAGATAGTTTTCGTTGAACTGAGACGGCAGCTCTACAAAATCGCGGAGCACATTGGTCCCGGCAAGAGATCCGTATTTTGAGTCGGCAAGCAGCCCATGGAGAGCATGTCCGAACTCGTGGAGGAATGTCTCAACCTCAGAAGGAGTGAGAAGTGACGGCTTGGTGGAGGTCGGCTTTGTAAAGTTCATCACTATTGTGACATGAGGACGGGAATTGTTGCCCTCCTCATCGACACGCTGACCCTTGAACTCAGTCATCCAAGCTCCAGCGCGCTTGCTCGCACGCGGGAAGAAATCGGTGTAAATGACCCCAAGATAGCTTCCATCCTCATCCTTTACATCAAAGGCTGTCACATCAGGATGATATACAGGGATATCAGGATTCTTCACAAATTTCACACCATAAAGCCTGGTGGCAAGACCGAACACACCGTCGATCACATTGTTGAGCTCGAAATAAGGACGCAGCTCCTCCTCATCATACGAATATTTGGCATTGCGGAGCTTGTTGGAATAATAGCTGTAGTCCCATGGTTTCAGCTGCATGGGCTTGCCCTCCATCTTGGTGGCGAAAGCTTCAAGCTCGGCAAACTCCGCCTTCTGGGCAGGCTTATATGCGTCACGCAGTGAGTTCAGGAGCTTATAGACATTTTCAGTTTTTGCCGCCATGGTATTGGCGAGAGAGTAATCGGCATAGGTCCTGTAGCCAAGCAGGTTGGCAATGGCAAGACGAGTCTCTGCAATCTCCTTCATTACAGGGATATTGTTATATTCCCCCTTTATGTTACGGCCCGAATATAACCTCCACATCTTTTCACGGAGATCACGGCGTGAACTGTTCTTCATGAAAGCCGAGTAGACCGGTGCATCAAGAGTGAAAAGATATTCACCTTCACGTCCGTTCTCCTTGGCGGCAAGAGCGGCAGCCTCAACGGCACTCTCGGTAAGACCGTCAAGATCCTCAGCCTTGAGCCATATCTTATATGTGTTGAGCTCCTTGAGAGTGTTCTGCCCAAAAGTAGTGGTGAGCTCGCTCAGACGGCTCGAAAGCTTGCTGTACTTCTCACGGTCAGCACCTTGCAGCAACGCTCCTTTTCGGGTGAACGATTCGTAGGTGCGTTTGAGAAGCATCCTGTCCTCAGGTGAGAGACGAGTCGTATCGGCATTATCATAAACCGTCTTGATACGTTCCCACAATCCCTCATTCAGAGAAATGGATGTAGAATATTCCGACAAGCGCGGAGTGATCTTCACCGACAGTTCCATAAAGGCATCATCACTCATGGCTGACTCTAACGGATAGAACACATTGAGCACACGGTCAAGATCCTGTCCGGCATTCTCAAGAGCCACTATCGTGTTCTCAAATGTCGGAGCCTCAGGATTGTTGACAATCTTATCTACCCCCTGCAATCCGAGCTTTATGCCACGGTCGATGGCAGGCTCATAATGCGAGAGGCTGATACGGTCAAATGGGGCTGTGCCGTGAGGTGTCCCCTTGAACTCTTCAAAAAATGGATTCTGAGCTTGTGTCATAATACTTGTTGCGACGGCAACTGCCGTCAGTAATGTTTTTCGCATTGTGTTTATGGTAAAGATTGATGATTGCTTATTTGGATTTAGCTATAGATGTATCCACAACTATCGCCATCAGCTGCGGATCTACGCCTCCGAAAGCGGATATTGTCACCTTGTCGTCAGCCAGTCTTCTCAGGAAGGAATCAACATTGCCTTCCATAGCCTTTATGGCATCGACATAATGGTCTACAGCCTCCCCGGGATGTCCTGTCAGCAGGCTGAGATGTCCGGCATTGATGTAATCGTTAGGGCGTGGCGTTGTTCCTGCAAGAAGAGTGGCAGTGTATTTGACACAACGCTCATAATCCCCTCCGAGAAGGGTGCACCACGCCAATGCCCGAGTTGCCTTCTCACTTCCCGAACCGTAGAACTCTGCCTTGAAGAGATATTGCAGAGCCTCATCGTAGCGATGCAGCTTCACGAGCGACAGACCGATGTTGAGAGCAAGACTGACATCGTCCGGCTTGTCCTCGGCAAGACGGCGGTAACAGTCCAGAGCCTTGTCCCAATTGCCGAGCATACGGTGACACCATGCGAGACGCCTGAGAGTCCACCGGCTTGACGAGTCGAGCATCTCAGCCTCCTCGTAATGGCGCAGAGCCGCACTTATATCACCTACCGACTGCTCGCAATATCCCATCTTCTGACTTATCGAAGCAGACGGTGACGACATGGCGGTCAGACGCCTGAACACCTCAAGAGCATCGGAATAATACCCGCGTTTGAAATAGAACTCGGCTATCACCATAAGTGTATCGGGATCTTCAAACTCCTGCTCAAGAGAGGGTATGGCTGGTATATTGAGTCCCGACGAGAAAGGATCGGTAAACTCCCCCTTGCGGCGGAACAGCTTAAAGAACCTGTAGAGATTTCGCACATAGTTGGCTGCAAGCTCTTCGCGCTGGGGAACATGCCCGCTATCCATCGCCGCCATTCTCACAGCATCCATCTGCTGGGTCTGCATCCTTATCTGCCTCAGCATCATGTCGCGCTGCGCCGGAGGTATCTGACTGAGTGAAAGTGCTACCGAATACTTGTCATTGTCACAGAACATCGGAGCATTGCCCATTATTGAAATCAGGGTGGCGATCTCAGGGATATCGTCCGACGCTATCTGAGTATGAGACTGGTGGAACGGCAGGAACCAATTAGAGATATCGTTGAAAAATGAGAATGTCTTGAGCTTACTGAATGTAGCCATCATCACGTCGCCGCCATCCTCCTGTAGCTCCTGTAGCTCCTTGAGGCGGTCAGCGACACCTGACTTCTCAAGTATCTCAGCCCACTCGGGATTCTCCTCCATAGCCTCGGTGTCGAGAGGCTTGTCCTTCAGCTTCTCTATCTCCGGACGCAATTTCATCATCTCGGGTATCACCTCCTCATTGAACTTGCGGGTGATACGCTCAGTGTCACGCGAACGCACATACTGCATTGTCGCCATCCTCACATCGCGGACCCATCCGGGCATCTCCTTAAGTGCCGCAAGCCGGTTGCGCATACGTGCCGACATATGCCGGTTGCGGTAGAGCCAAATGCCCACAAGAAGGGCACACAATGCCCGCACCGAGACATCGGCATCGTCCGAAGCATAGGCATCCATGAGCAGCAGCATCCTGCGCTCATCAGCCTGCTCCATAAGTCCCATAAGCACAGCACTTATTATCAGCGACTTGAAATATCCCGGCAAAGACTTGTCAGCTATGGCATCGCGCAATGATGCCTCATCTGCTCCACCGAGAGGATACATGGTCCATACACGGTTGAACACACGTTTTTCAAGCTGTTCAGCTTGAACCGAAAACTGCCTGGCTGCCTGAGCCGGATTTTCGGCAAGAGCGGCAAGGGATATCTTCTGGCTCACATTGCGGTATTCGTCAACAAGAGTCGCCACAGAGTCGCCTGGAGTGGCAAGCTCATAGCGGAGTGTGTTGAAGTACAGCGTCGGAGCATCCTTAAGCCTCATCTGACGCGCCATGGCTTCGACCAGGGTGCGCACACCTTCCACTATGCCTGCGTACGACTCGGCAAGCCCGGGATCGGGCAACCCCTGGAGAGCATAACCGGACATGTAGCCATATCCCTGACGCAGACGCTCCAGCTCCCCGACAAACTGCCGCAAAGCCGGATAAGCGATTATCGCATTATCGAGAACAGAGAAAGCAGCAGTAAGTCTACCTCCTGAGAGCAAGCCCTCTATATCCTCAAACATTTTTATATTATCGTTCATATTATCAGTTCAGATGCAAATTTACTACAACATCCGCAAACATCGTGCCAATTATCGTTAAAAAAACAACCCTCTGCACATGTATGACGCAAGATGAGGGAATAATAGCGTAAATATCAGAAATAATGTGTAAATTTGCCGATAAAATACAGCCATTCATGCCTCACAATATAGCAGTGCTCGGCTCCACCGGGTCGATAGGCACACAGACACTTGACATAATATCCCAATTCCCCGACCGCTTCCGAGCCGTGGTGCTCGCTGCCGGAAGCAATGTGGACATGCTCATAAGGCAGGCAACGAAACATCGGCCTGCAATCGCCATTATTGCCGACGAGCGAAAATATTCCGCCCTCAAAGAAGCCCTCTCTCCATTAGGCATAGAGACAGCCTGCGGCGAGCAAGCCCTTGCCGATGCAATGGAGCGTCCTGACTTTGACACGGTGGTCACAGCCACCGTAGGATACAGCGGGCTACTCCCTACGATACGCGCCATAAAGGCAGGCAAGCAGATAGCCCTCGCCAACAAGGAAACCCTTGTGGTGGCAGGCGAACTTGTGACACGTATGCTCCGTGACTCGGCTTCGGAAGTGATACCGGTCGATTCCGAACATTCGGCAATATACCAATGCCTTAAGGGAGAGGACACAGCTACAGTAAAGAAACTAATCATAACAGCCTCCGGCGGTCCGTTCCGCACATGGACGCGCGAGGAGACCGCACGCGTCACCGCAGCCCAGGCCCTCAACCATCCACGCTGGCATATGGGTGCGAAAATCACTATCGATTCAGCCACAATGCTCAACAAGGCATTCGAGATAATCGAGGCACGCTGGCTATTCGATGTCGCTCCTGAGAAGATCGAAGCAGTGGTGCATCCTCAATCCATAGTCCACTCCATGGTGGAATTCGTTGACGGAGCTGTGAAAGCACAACTCGGCATACCCGATATGCATCTTCCCATACGTTACGCTCTCGGCGATGCCTCACGCCTGCCCAGCGAGGAGCGTCCGTTGAGCCTGTCGGACTACACAAGCCTGACTTTCGAAAAGCCCGATGCAGAGAAATTCCCATGCCTGACCCTTGCTCCGCGGGCACTTACCGACGGAGGCAACACGGCATGCATCATAAATGCCGCCAACGAAGTGGCAGTGGCCGCATTCCTTCGCGGGGCAATATCGTTCCACGGCATATACGACACGATAACGGACGCTCTCGACAGGATCTCGTTCATCCCTACCCCTACGCTCGACGACTATGTGGCAACCCATCACGCCACAATAGAATATTGCAAAAGAAAAATAGAACAGTAAACCCCTATGGAATCATTTCTCATAAAAGCATTACAATTCATTATTGCGCTGGCTTTCCTCGTTATCATCCACGAGTTCGGTCACTACATATTCGCAAGGATTTTCGGCATAAAGGTCGATAAATTCTATATGTTCTTCAACCCCAAGTTCAGCCTGCTGCGCTACAATCCCCGCACAAATAAGATCGGACTGTTTGTGCGTCAGGGCGATGAAGAGAATAACACCCCCGACAAGGCAGCCGTGACTTTCACCATAGGCAAGGAACATCCCGCACCCTCCAACGGAAAGACCTCCTGGCGCGATACCATATACGGCATCGGCTGGGTGCCCCTCGGAGGATACTGCGCGATAAACGGCATGATCGACGAGACCAACCAGAAGATGAGCGAAGAGGAGAAGCCGTGGGAATTCCGTACCAAACCGGCATGGCAGAGGCTGCTTGTGATGTTTGGAGGCGTGCTCTTCAATTTCATTCTTGCAATCCTGATATATGCCGGTATAGCCGCCAACTGGGGAGCAAAATACATACCGTTTGAAGTAGCGACCGAAGGTTTCGATTTCGTGCCGGCTGCACAGAAAGCAGGATTCCGCAACGGAGATATCCCTCTTATGGCTGACGGTGTTAAACTCGATGCCGCCGATGGCGACTACATGCTCAAAATGGTAGAAGCCAAGGAGGTCACAATGCTGCGCAACGGCAAAGACACCGTAACGATAGCAATCCCCAAGGACTTCATATTCCGCCTGAACGATGAAAAAGGCTTCATGGCTTACCGTCTGCCTGTCTACATCGACCGGCTCGTACCTGGAGAGGCTGCTGCAAAAGCCGGTCTCCTTGAAGGCGACCACATAGTGGCTGTAGGCGACACCCCTACACCGTCATACACCGAACTGACACCTGCCCTCGTAGCCAATGCAGGCAAGGATGTGGACCTGACCGTTGAGCGCGACGGCAACCGCGTCACCGTCCCTGTGACCCCCAATGAGTTCGGAAAGCTCGGATTCCAGCTGCGCCCCATCACAGACGTATATCCGCCTGTCACCATCAGTTACGGCTTCTTCGAATCATTCCCCAAAGGATGGGAGATAGGCACATCCACCCTCAGCAATTACGTAGGCTCGATGAAACATGTCTTCTCATCCGAAGGAGCGCAGAGCCTCGGCGGATTCGGGACAATCGGAAATATGTTTCCTGACCGCTGGAACTGGCTTTCGTTCTGGGAGATAACCGCATTCCTGTCTGTAGCACTCGCATTCATGAACATAATCCCTATACCGGGTCTCGACGGCGGTCACATCATGTTCCTGCTGTGGGAAGTGGTCACCCGACGCAAAGTACCCGAAAACGTACTCGTGGCAGCCCAGTACGTGGGCATGGGATTCCTCCTGCTGCTCCTGCTTTACGCCAACGGCAATGACATATTCAGGGCTTTCTTCAAATAACCGGATACTTACAACCTGTCTCCCCGACATACACTACTCTGTTTTTAACTTTCAGATATGCAAAACTATAAAACCATAACCCTCAAGCGAGGCAAAGAAGAATCTCTGCTGAGGTTCCATCCGTGGGTATTCTCCGGAGCCATCGCTGATCTCCCTAAGGATATCGAAGAGGGCGACATAGTAAAAGTCGTGGCTTCTGACGGTCGTTCGCTCGGGGTCGGACACTACGAAATCGGCTCTATAGCCGTGCGCATGCTGTCGACTGACGAAATCTCTATTGACGACAGTTTCTTCGCCGACCGGCTATCCCAGGCATGGGCACTGCGCGAACGTCTCGGACTGATACGCCCTGACAACACCACATTCCGCCTCGTGCACGGTGAGGGCGACTTCCTGCCAGGATGTGTGGTAGATGTATATGGCAACACAGCTGTGCTCCAGGCTCACTCCCCGGGAATGCACTATGCACGCCACATCATAGCTAAAACCCTCACTGAACTTCCCGGGGCCGGCATTAAGAATGTGTATTACAAGTCGGAAACCACACTCCCCTACAAGGCACGCCTCGACCCTGTAAACGATTATATAATAGGAGGATTCGAGACTAATATAGCCGTAGAAAACGGTCTCAAATTCAATATCGATTGGCTTAAAGGACAGAAGACCGGATTCTTTGTCGACCAGCGCGACAACCGTGCGCTGCTCCAGCATTACAGCAACGGAGCAAGAGTGCTCAACATGTTCTGCTACACCGGCGGATTCTCAGTTTATGCCATGCGCGGAGGAGCAAAGCTCGTACATTCGGTGGACTCCTCTGCCAAGGCTGTCGCCCTCACCGATGCCAACATCGAACTGAACTTCCCATCCGACACCCGCCACAAGTCATATGCCCAGGATGCGTTCAAGTATCTTGCCGATATGCCCGACGGAGCCTATGACCTGATAATCCTTGACCCCCCAGCTTTCGCCAAACATCGCAGCGCGATAAAGAATGCGATGATAGGATACCGCAGGATCAACGCTGCAGCATTCCGAAAGATTGCCCCTGGAGGCGTACTGTTCACTTTCTCCTGTTCGCAGGCAATATCACGCGAACAGTTCAGGCTCGCAGTGTTCACCGCAGCGGCACAGTCAGGGCGAAAAGTGCGAATCCTCCATCAGCTCACCCAGCCTGCCGACCATCCGGTCAATATATACCATCCCGAAGGGGAATACCTCAAAGGACTGGTTCTGGCTGTAGAATAGACCTTGACACCAATATTTCATACCTAAAAAACCAATCATGTCATTTTCAAAATTAATCATTCCAGCCATGGCAGCATTAGCCATCACGTCATCGTGCGGATCGGGCAAACCGGCAGCCGAACCAGCCGATTTCGACTACACAGCCGACCGTTTCGCCGACATCGAGGTGCTCCGTTATCAGGTCCCCGGATTTGAGGAGCTCACCCCTCAGCAGCGCATCTTCATCTACTATCTCACAGAAGCCGCCATTGCCGGACGTGACATACTGTGGGATCAGAACGGCAAATACAATCTTGCCATACGCGATCTCATCGAGGGTGTATACACCAATTATGACGGCGACCGTAAGGACAAGAATTTCAAGGCTCTTGAGACATATCTCAAACAGATAGAATTTGCCAGCGGTATACATCATCACTATTCGATGGATAAGTTCACTCCAGGATTCACCCAGGAATGGCTTGTAGCACAGGCTGGAAAACTTCCAGAGGGCACCGTAACCAATCTTGACACACTCCTCCCGGTCATATTCGACCCCACTGTGATGCCCAAGCGCGTAAACCAGGCTGAAGGTCAGGACCTTATTCTCACATCAGCCAACAACCTCTACGACGGTGTAAGCCAGGCTGAGGTGGAAAACTACTTCAACGCACTCAAGGACACAACCGACCTTACCCCTGTGTCATGGGGACTCAACACACGTGTAGTGAAGGAGAACGGCAAGGTCACCGAACAGGTCTACAAGATAGGAGGCCTATACACTCAGGCACTTGAGCGCATAGTTGAAAATCTTGAAAAGTCTCTTCCATATGCCGAGAACGATGCCCAAAAGGATATCGTGAGCAAACTCATCGCCTACTTCCGCTCTGGCGACCTCAAGGACTTCGACGCATACTCCATAGCATGGGCTGAGGACACCAAGTCGCAGGTCGACTTCATCAACGGTTTCATCGAGGATTACGGCGACCCGTTAGGAATGACAGGAGCATACGAATCTATCGTAAACTTCAAGAACAATGAGGCAAGCCACCGCACCGAAATCATATCGGGCAACGCACAATGGTTTGAGGACCATTCTCCTGTCGATCCACGTTTCCGCAAAGAGGAAGTCAAGGGTGTGAGCGCAAAAGTTATCACCGCCGCCATCCTTGCCGGCGACGCATATCCCGCAACCCCGATAGGAATCAATCTCCCCAACGCCAACTGGATACGTGCGGCTCACGGCTCCAAGTCAGTGACACTTGAGAACATCACAGGTGCTTACGACAAAGCCGCTCATGGCAATGGATATAACGAGGAGTTTGTCATCGATCAGGAGACATCCGACCTTATGGATAAATACCTCTTCATCACCGACAATCTTCACACCGACCTCCACGAATGCCTCGGTCACGGCTCAGGCAAACTTCTGCCCGGTGTCGACCAGGGTGCACTCAAGGCTCACGGCTCTACACTTGAAGAGACACGCGCCGACCTGTTTGCCCTCTATTATCTCGGCGATCCCAAGCTCCTTGAACTCGGTCTGCTCGACAATCCCGACGCCTACAAGGCTGAATACTACAAATACATCCTCAACGGACTCATGACCCAGCTCACCCGAATCGAACCGGGCAAGGATGTAGAGGAGGCCCACATGCGCAACCGTCAGCTCATAGCCAAATGGGCGCTTGAAAAGGGACAGCCCGAAAACGTAATCGAATTCGTAAAGCGCGACGGCAAGACATTCATTAAAATCAATGACTACGAGAAACTTCGCAGCCTCTTCGGAGATCTTCTTGCCGAAGTGCAGCGCATAAAGAGCGAAGGTGACTATGCAGCCGGAGCCGCTCTCGTGGAACAGTACGCAGTGAAAGTCGATCCCGAACTCCATAAGGAAGTCCTTGACCGCTACTCTCACCTCAACATCGCTCCTTACAAGGGATTCGTCAACCCCATCTACAAGCCTGTCACCGATGCCGACGGCAACATCACTGACGTGACAATCGAGTATGGTGAGGACTATCTCCCGCAGGTGCTCCGCTATTCAAAGGACTATCGCACCCTCCCAGCCAACCTGACAGTGAAATAAATCAACTGACAAAGATTAGATAACACCGTCCGTATACGCAATCAAGCACCGCCATACGGACGGTGCTTTCTGTTTTATCCCACCGACCACATATCATCAGTGACGATGGTGGTGTTTTTTAGGTTTCTTGTGTTTATGTTTCTTATGTTTCGGTTTATAATGACCGTGACCGTACACTCCGTCAGGGAACTCATATTCATGTTCGACTCCCCAATAGCTGTGCATGGTGCCGCACGACGGCATAGATACCGACAATACCAGTATGGCACACATCGCAATCAGCAGCTTTGAAACTTTCCTTAGTCTCATATTTTTAACATAGTGAAATTTAGAGGGCACCATAAAAACAATTTATGACGATTTTATAACAAATTTCTTCCCCGATAGGTTTGACTTTACACTTGATATGTCGTAAATTTGCGGATGGGAAATCCCTCCCGATAATTCATAAACTGATTACCATGACCACAAACGTATCAACACAACGCATACAAGCCCTCCGCGATGAGATGGCAAATGCAGGACTCAATGCTGTAATCGTACCGCGCACAGATCCTCATCTGAGCGAGTACATCTCATCCCATTGGCATACGGTGCGCTATCTCACAGGATTCACAGGCTCAGCCGGCACACTCGTTATCACCGCTGACGGAGCCTATCTGTGGGTCGACAGTCGCTATTTCCTTCAGGGAGAGGACCAGACACAAGGCTCAGGCATAGTGATCATGAAGGACGGATTACCCGAGACACCCTCAATCAACCGATTCCTTTGCGATACACTCAATGAAGGAGACACCGTGGGCATCAACGGAATGCTTATGTCGCTCAACGACACCGCCACACTCCGTTCGGCTCTGAACAAAAAGGGCATACGCCTGGACGTAAACTTCGACCCCATCGACCGTATATGGAATGACCGTCCCGAGCTACCCTCGGATGCTGCATTCATTCACGATGAGAAATATGCCGGAAAAAGCGCGTCAGACAAACTCGCTGACCTCCGCCGTGACTTCACAACCGAAGGCGCACGCGCTTTCTTCACATCAGCACTCGATGAGATAGCTTGGCTCCTGAACCTTCGTTCCACCGATGTTCCCTGCAATCCTGTAGCGACATCATTCCTGTATGTAGGCGAGAAGGATGCATGCCTGTTTATCAACCCGGCGAAACTCACTCCAGAAGTTATAGCCTACCTCTCAGCATCGGGAGTAGCAACAGCTCCGTATAACGACGCACTCGGCTTCCTCACAGAAGTGCCCCGAGACATCGACGTACTTCTGAGCGGCGACCGTGCCTCAGGTGCGGTAGCGTCGGCACTCGACGGACATTTCATCATCAGCGACTCCCCTGTGCTTATCCCCAAAGCCGTCAAGAACGAAGTGCAGATGCAAGGCATACGCGACGCCCACGTGCGTGACGGCGTGTATATGGTACGGTCAATCATGGAGGTAAAGCGCACTGTAGAGCAGGGCACACCACTCACTGAAATCGGCGTTGCCGAAATCCTTGAGCGCAACCGGCGCACTGATCCGCTCTTCTTCGATCTCAGTTTCGACAGCATATGCGGATTCGGTCCTCACGGAGCCATTGTACACTATTCAGCCACACCCGAGACCGACGCACAGCTTCACACCGACAACCTGCTGCTCATCGACTCCGGTGCCAACTATCTCGATGCTACCACCGACATAACCCGCACCATCGCTCTCGGCACCCCTTCAGCCGATATGCGCCATGACTTCACCCTTGTAATGAAAGGACACATCGCCATTGCCACAGCCGTATTCCCCGAAGGGACACGCGGACACCAGCTCGATGCCATGGCACGAATATCACTGTGGAAAGAGGGCAAGAGCTATCTACACGGCACAGGACATGGTGTAGGCCACTTCCTAAACGTCCATGAAGGACCGCAGAGCATACGTCTGAACGACACTATGGCTCCGCTCATGCCTGGAATGCTTACATCCAACGAACCTGGAGTATATCTCGCCGACCGCTACGGCATACGATGTGAAAACCTCGTGCTGACCATCCCTTATGAGACCACTGAGTTCGGCAACTTCTATGCATTCGAGACTGTGACAATGTGTCCGTTCGACCGCGACCTCTTCGACACATCCATAATGACTCCTGAAGAGATCAAATGGGTTGACGATTATCACCGTACCGTTTACGATCGTCTCTCACCATCTCTCACCCCCGATGAGAGGGAATGGCTCGCCGCTGCTACAGCACCATTGAAATAAACATACAACTATTCATTACCGCGGCATGCCGCGGTAATGAATAGTCTCACCATATAATACTTTACAAAAATGCCTCTAATAATCCCTGTACGTGGATTCACACCCGAAATAGGTCCCGACACATTTCTTGCCGAGAACTGCACCATAGTAGGAGATGTGAAAATGGGAAGTGAATGCAGCGTATGGTTCAACACTGTGCTACGCGGAGATGTCAACTCCATACGTATAGGCAACCGCGTAAACATTCAGGACGGCTCGGTCCTGCACACATTATACCAAAAATCGACAATCGAAATCGGCGACGACGTATCAATAGGCCACAACGTGACCATACATGGGGCCAAAATACACAATTTTGCACTCATCGGCATGGGTGCCGTGGTGATGGACGACGCCGAAGTTGGTGAAGGAGCCCTTGTAGCCGCAGGATCGGTGGTGCTTTCACGCACCAAGATAGGTCCCAACGAGCTATGGGGAGGAGCTCCGGCAAAATTCATCAAGATGGTCGACCCGACTACTTCCCGTGAACTCAACACCAAAATAGCCCGCAACTACCTGATGTATTCACGTTGGTACACCCATCCTGAAGAGACTGAATAATTCTCACAATTACATATTGGCAATACATTTGTATCCACATTTATCTCAAAATGCCACGGCAGACGCATCTTAAATAAACTTAACGGCTGTTTACCAATATAAATAGGCATACAGCCGTTAATCTTATATGACAAATCCTAACTCACCCATAGATTTCTTTTCATCCATCAGCGATCCTCGTGTGGAGCGCACACAGAAACACAGCCTTGACTCCATCCTGTTCATATCGCTTTGCGCAGTCATCTGCGGAGCGGAGGGCTGGAATGAAATCGAGGACTATGGTAATGCCAAGATTGATTGGCTTGAGAAGTTCCTGCACCTTCCCAACGGCATACCCTCGCACGATACGTTCAACCGAGTAATCAGTATGTTAGACCCAAAAGAATTGAACGGTTCCTTTGTGGCATGGACGAAAAGCATTGCCGAACTGACCGACGGGGAAGTTG
Source organism: Duncaniella freteri (assembly GCF_004766125.1). Classification (NCBI taxonomy): domain Bacteria; kingdom Pseudomonadati; phylum Bacteroidota; class Bacteroidia; order Bacteroidales; family Muribaculaceae; genus Duncaniella; species Duncaniella freteri. Next base: position 1,655,269 of record NZ_SJSA01000001.1, on the reverse strand, counting down.
TCGCCATTGACGGCAAATGTATGCGCGGGAGCAGCGATGACGGCTCCGGGACATACACCCATCTTGTCAGCGCATGGGCTTCGGCGAACAACCTGTTGCTCGCGCAGGAAAAGGTCGCCGGAAAGAGCAACGAGATTACTGCGATACCCCGGCTGCTGCGCATCCTGGAGTTGAAAAACTGCATAGTCACAATCGATGCCATGGGCTGTCAGAGAGAGATTGCCAAGACAATAATCGAGCGCGGAGCCGACTATATCCTTGCCCTGAAAGGGAATCAGCCCGAAATGCTTGACCGTGTCAGCCGTTCTTTCACATATATTAAGCCGTCATCTGAGCATACGATGGACGGGAAGGCTCATGGGCGGGAAGAGACAAGGGCCTGTTCGGTCATAACCAATCTCGACAACATCATCGACAGGGACAGATGGCCCGGTCTTAAAAGCATCGTGAGAATAGAATCCCGTACCCGGGATGTCAAGTCTGGACAAATCCACAAGGAGACCAGATATTACCTGTCGAGCCTTGAGGCTGACGCTCAATATATTAATCATTCTATCAGGACACACTGGAGCGTGGAGAATCAACTGCATTGGACATTGGACGTCGCTTTTGGAGATGATGCCTCGCGTAAGCAAAAGGATAATGCAGCTCAAAATTTCTCTCTGCTCAACCGTATCGGACTGAACATAATCAAGAACGCCAAGGTGTCATCAATGGGTGTCAAAGGACATAGGAAGAAAGCCGGTTGGGATAACGACTACTTACTTTATGCCTTAAAAAGTTTTGATGTTGTAAAAAATTAAGATGCGTCAGCCCTGCTCAAAATGCCCAACAGTATTGCGAAAACAAAAAAAACTCACTACCTTTGCATACACAAAACATATGCTTAGGCATGTGGGCCATCGCCCGGATGGCGGAATCGGTAGACGCGACGGTCTCAAACACCGTTGGGGCGACCCATCCCGGTTCGAGCCCGGGTCCGGGTACGAAGAAGCCCTGATAATCATGAGATTATCAGGGCTTCTTTTTTTGCAGGGCGTACTAAATGTGTACTGATTGATGGCAAGCTTTCCACGTGCCACATCCTTGTCATAGTTCTTATTCATTAGCAACAATCAAATCATTATCGTTATTATGGACATTTAAAGTAAAAAAGATATTCCTATAATGATTAAAGCAATAGATGCAAATATGCATCTATTGCTTTTTGTAGAAAACATTGCTCCTATACAAGAGATAGATACAGCAAATTGCATACATTTTAAACTTAACTCTGTAGTCTTAAATATACACATAGACAAAAAAGATAATGCCAAAACAAATAGTATAGCATTCAATATATATTTCAGTTTCATATTAGATGAATCTGCATTTTTCCCTTTGTTTACAAGGTATTTATGATGTTCTGTCATCCTTTCTTTGCTCAATTTGCGAATCTCACGGTTCTCTTTGTGCTGTTGTAGCATAACATTTATGCAACTTAATGTTCTCATGATTCAGTTTAATCTATTTTCTCTAATTCAATTGTAGCTACTTTCTCTTTATCTGGACTAATTTCATTCTGTATAATGGTTATATGTTTTTTATTACTGTCCGCTAAACTTTTTTTGAGCGATTGAAAAAAGTTTAGCGGACAGTAATAATAAATAAGCATTGATATCATGACCGCTCCCCACCAATATTAAGCTTCAAGAACTGAGTGGTTTATAATGATTAGTCCTCCGGGGTATCTTTCGCAAGACCTCGGAGGACTAAATTATTTACACGAACCTGTTGTTCGTCGGATTATTTCGGAAGATTGAATGCCACGGTCATTTCACGCATCTGCTCGTCCGACATTCCATCAGGCTCGAAGCCCATGTTTTTGGCGGCGATGTATATGAGTGCTGACTTGTTGAGCACATCGATCTGATCGAATGCAGCCATCACGTCAGTGTCAACGGCAAACACCCCATGCTTTTCCCAAAGGGTCACATCGTAGTCGCCAAGCTCCTTGATTGTAGCCTCGGCAAGCTCGTTGGAGCTTGGAAGCTTGTAAGGGATGATGCCGAGTCCGCGTGGGCAGAATGCCTTGGTCTCGGGGATCATGCTCCAGAGCAGACGTGTGGCGACATCTTTCTCAAGGAACTTCTTGCAATGCGACATTGCCACAAGCTCGATGGGGTGAGTGTGGACCGAAGCCTTATAGTTGGAGCCCTTGCCGATAAGATAGCTGTGGACTGCAAGATGAGAGGGAAGCTCGGAAGTGGGAGCCACAGGATTGTCGGCGATGATCTCGTAATGAGCGCAATCGTCAAGAATACGTATCACAGAACCGTTCTCCATGGGCCAGCGGGCAAGATCGCGCATACGCTTGTTTGTGCCCTTGCAGAAGAAATAGCATCCCTTAAGATTGGGAAGCGTGAAACCGATGGGACGAGGCTCGGAGATCGCGGGCATAGCACGTATGGCATCGTCGATATGTTCTGTGATGTTGACAGTGATATTGCCGCCGTTACGTTCGGCCCATCCTTTCTGCCACAGGTATCCGGCTACCTCGGCTACCTGCTCCACCTCATGAGCGAGAGCAGGACGATTATCAAGAATAGATGACATTATAAGATTGGTTTATCAGTTAATGGAACGGAGAGTTATATTAATTGCGGAAGGAAACATGACACTATGAGCACCACGATACCAGTAAGGAGCACCATGATAGTCTTTGATGAGCATCCTTTCCACTCTTTCAGGATGATTCCCCACACATTGGAGAACACCACATTGAGTGCCATAAGTATGCAGAATGAGAGAGTCATGAGTGTGGGCGAGTCGGTAAGGAAACCCTTTCCGAGAGCAAGTCCGAAGAACTGGCTGTACCATAAGGCTCCTGCGAGGAAACAATAGAACATATTGTTGACCCACACAGCTCCGTTGGCATAATCACCCCAGGTGCGGTTACGGCTGTTCTGATAGAAGCAGTACACGGCATTGGTCACGAAGCCTCCGAGCGTCACAAGCAATGTAGCGGGAAGGGTGCGGAACATCGGATTGGTGAGCTCACCGAAATTGATGCCGCTACCGAACTCCAGTCCTACATTAAAGCATCCGCTCATAAAGCCTGCAAGCAGCGCGATGGTGATACCTTTAGGGAAATTGAAGTCCTTGACCGCAGCCCTCTTCTCCTCTTCGCTCAGCGATGACGCCTTCATAGAGCCTGCCACACCTATAATGGCTATGCCGACAAGGGTGACCACAACTCCGAGTATCACAGAGAATGTGAGCTGTGACAGGGGGTCATTCTCTGGGAAGAAGATGTTGAGAAGCACCGGACCCATTACGGTGCCGAGACCTGCACAGGTGCCGAGTGCTATGGACTGGCCGAGTGCCACGCCGAGATAACGCATGGAGAGTCCGAATGTGAGACCACCCACACCCCAGAGCGCACCGAAAAGCACTGTCATCCACAGATTGAATGACGGAGCTTCGGAAAACAGTTCACAGAGCGAGCGTCCGGCAGGTACAGCGAGCAGCGCGCCGAGCAACGGCAGCACAAGCCATGCAAACACACCCTGCACTATCCAGTAGCTCTCCCAACTCCAGGATTTGATCTTGTTGATGGGCACATAGCAGCTCGACTGGCAGAAAGCCCCGATGGCAATGATTAAAAGTCCGAGAAGAATCATATTATAAATTTTATGATCGACGCAAAAGATTCAAAAGGACAAAACAATATACGCATACTTTCTCAATAAAGAATGAATTTAACACATGTGTTTCTTCTGTCCTTTTGAAACTTTTATATCCCTTTTATCGTTTTGAGGTGACTTCTTTTTCATACTGCTCCACCGAAGCGATATAGCTCTCGCCCACCGGAACATTGTTCTTGAGGCAGAACATATCGTAGACAGCGTTCCAGGGGAGGTTCTTGCACTCCTCAAGGAGTCCGAGACGCTGGAACTTCTGATCGTTGAGCTCATATCTGCGGAGCGTGTCGGTCGGTTCGAGAAGAGCGCGGAGCATGCACTTCTGTGCGGCACGGCTACCTATCACATAAGCACCGATACGGTTGAGAGTTCCGTCGAAGTAATCAAGACCGTAATGTACACGGTTGAGAGCACCCGCACGCACAATCTCGCTGAAGAGGTCGAGTGTAGGATCGTCCATGATGGTCACATGGTCAGAGTCCCAACGTATAGGACGGCTCACATGAAGCATAAGTTCGGGCACGAAGAGAAGCATGGACGACACCTTGTCGGCAACGCTCTCTGTTGGGTGGAAGTGACCTGTATCGAGAGTGATCATCATGTCGCGCTTGGAGGCATAGGCTGTATAGAAATCGTTGGAGCCTACTGTATAGCTCTCAAGACCTATACCGAACACCTTTGACTCCACACAATCCTTCATCCAGTCATACTTCTTCTCAAAAATCTGGTCAAGAGAATCCTTGAGAAGCTCACGGTACATATAGCGGTTCACAGTGATGTCCTTTGATCCGTCATGCACCCAAGTGTTCATGATACAGGGATCCTGCTGAGCCTCGCCTATAGCCTGTGAGATGGCACGGCAACGCTTTGAATGCTCGATCCAGAAATCACGTATCCCCTTGTCGGGATTGGAAAGTGAAAGGTCGCCGCTCTTGGGATGAGAGAATGAGGTGGAGTTGAAGTCGAGCTTGATACCGTTAGCCTTACCCCAGTCAATCCAGCCCTGGAAATGCTCGATTGAGCACTCGTTACGGTCAACATACTTGCCGCCAAACTCTCCATAGATCTCATGGAGGTTAAGACGATGCTTGCCTGGGATGAGCGACATGGCATAAAGAATATCGGAACGGAGCTCATCGATATTACGTGCCTTGCCGGGGTAGTTGCCGTTGACCTGGATGCCACCGGTGAGACCGCCGTCGTGAGGCTCGAAACCTGCCACATCGTCAGCCTGCCAGCAATGCATGCTCAAATGGAAATCCTGCATCTGGTCGAGCACCTTGTCAGTATCGACACCGAGGGCGGCATAACGTTCGCGGGCTATCTCATAAGCCTTCTTGATTGATTCTTCTTTCATGGTCTTGTGTATTTTTAAATATTATTCTGGTTTTACAAATTAATCATACTCAGATAGAGTAATAAGCATCGATCCTGCGGATTACACCTGCGGAGTAAAAGTCGATGTCTCAGTGGAGTTTATAGCAATCCTGCGCATATCGGCGAGAGTTTCGGCGCGTCCGCATCCGCGAAGCTGCACAAGCACATTCCCAAGAGCAGTGCATTCGGCAGGACCAGCCACCACCGGTATGCCACAGTCATCAGCAAGCATCTGCATGAGATGACTGTTGCGGGAGCCGCCTCCGATCACATGGAGCCTTCTAACAGGAGCTGTAGAGAACTCCTTAAGCACATCAAGCATTTCGGCAACACGGTGAGCGAGACTGCGGTATATCACCCGCACATAGTCGGCTGTCGTGACCGGCACCTCTTCGCCATGATCCCTGCAATACGAATTTATAGCTTCGACCATCGATCGGGGGTTGGCAAACGATGGATCATCCGGATTGATTATCGACTGGCATACGGAGTCGTGACACGACGCGGCAAGCTTCGAGATGTCAGCATCCTGGAGTCCGAGTTCGGCACGCACACGCTCGAATATCCAAAGTCCGCATATGTTCTTAAGGAAACGGGTCGTGCCGTCAATGCCACCCTCATTGGTGAAATTGTATCCGAAACTCTTGTCATTTATTATAGCCTCGGGCGACTCTATGCCAAGAAGCGACCATGTGCCGCAGCTCAGATAGGCGTAGTCGGTATCAGGTGTCGGCACTCCGATCACAGCTGACGCTGTGTCATGGCCGGCAACAGCAATAACCGGGATTTCACCAAGCCCGGTGGCCTCCTGTACCTGAGGGAGAATAGCACCTATGATATGTCCGGGCTGAACTATCGGACCGAACTTCGAACGTGACAGGCCTACTGAGTCAAGGAGCTCCACATCAAGGTCGCCGGTAGCGGGATTAAGCATCTCGGAAGTAGATGCAACAGTGTATTCGGTAACAGCATTGCCTGTGAGCATATATGCCACCGCATCCGGCATCCACAATATCTTATCGGCAGAGTCAATCACCTTGGCTCCGTTACGGCGCAAGGTGTGAAGCTGAAACAGAGTGTTGAAATCCATGAACTGGATTCCGGTCTTGGCATACACTGTCTCGCGAGATATAACCTTGGAATACTCATCCACCGCACCCTCTGTATGAGTGTCACGATAGCAGTAGGGCAATCCTGCAAGAGAGCCGTCGGCATAGAAATAAGCCACGTCACACCCCCAAGTGTCAATACCTATTGACGACAGTTCAGAACCTGATTCAGAGAGTTTTTCAGCAGCGGCCTTCATTGCCTTTATCACTTCCTGGTATATAAGAGGGAGATTCCAGAACAGATGACCGCGTATAGTAAGCATCGGATAGTGGAAGCGGGTAAGCTCGCTCATCACTACATTATCGCCATCATAGCCGGCGAGTATTGACCTACCTGATGTCGCACCAAGGTCAATTGCAAGATGATAAGTTTTATCCATTTTAGGTAGTTAGAAATATGGTATTAATGCAAAGGTACAAAAATTATGTGACACGCTTACAAAAATTAGCTAAATTTGCATGTCAATTTAACAATATGGATAGCAAATCCTGTAAAAACAAATCCTGTGTCACACCGGTAGGAAGATACGCCCCCTCTCCTACCGGAAGGATGCATCTGGGCAATCTGTTCTCAGCTCTCCTGTCCTGGCTGTCGGTCCGTTCACGCAACGGCCGCTGGGTGCTACGCATTGAGGACCTTGATCCTCAGCGCAGTAAAGAGGAATATGCAAAACTGATCGAGGACGATCTCCATTGGCTTGGTCTCGACTGGAACGAAGGCGGACTTTCCGACCGCGGTCCTCACGGCCCATACCGGCAGAGCCTGCGAGGCGACATATACCGAATCTATCTCAACAAGATCCGCGCCACAGGATACAGTTACCCCTGCACATGCACGCGTGCCGACATAATAGCCACACAAGCCCCTCATCAGAGTGACGGACGAATCATATACGGCGGACATTGCCGTCCCACATCTTTGCCGTCATTCCTCCCCGAGCACCCGACAGCCAGACACTCCACACGCCTGTATGTACCCGACGAGGAGATACTGTTCACCGACACCGTATACGGAAACCAGAGGGTCAATCTCACGCATGAGTGTGGCGATTTCATACTCCAACGTGCCGACGGAGCCTGGGCATACCAGCTCGCAGTAGTAGTTGACGACGCCTTGATGGGGATAAATGAAGTGGTGCGCGGAAGCGATCTTCTCCTTTCAGCCGCCCAGCAGACCTATCTGTACCGTCTGCTCGGACTAACCCCTCCCGCCTATGCCCATGTGCCGCTCATATGCAATTCCGATGGGGTGCGCCTCTCCAAACGCGACCGTTCACTAAGCATGGATGAACTGAGAAAAAGACACACGCCACAAGAGATTACAGGCATCCTCGCCCATTTATCAGGCATCCTACCAAGCCCGGCACCGTGCACTCCTCACGAACTTATCACCGAATTCGCCTGGAACAAAATCCCCCCGAAAAAAGAAATACCCATCGACCAAACATCCATATAAAAATAGATCAAGATGCACCTTAATATGATTAAGGTGCATCTTGATCTATTTTTATAGCATTATATTTATCCTTATCTTATAGCTTCGAGCACTTGTGTGGCGATCTGCTTCATGCCTTTACGTGACGGATGACCCGAAAGCTTGTCTATGTCGTGAAGCTGGATATAAGCCACCTTGTAATGGTCACACACAGCCTTGATGGAGGATTCTATCTCAGGCTTAAGCCCATTGTTGATTATGAAATAAATGGCTGTGCCGGGGAAGCGGTTGACTGCCTCGGAAAGCAGCCGGCTCATGGCTGGACGGAATTTATAAAGATCCTCGCGTGCGACATCGCTATAGACGAACTCCCCTAAAGGTGATCCTGCCCAGCTGTCATTGGTCGCCCCGAAAATGAGCAGAATGTCGGGCGAGCCAAGACGCGGCAGACGTGTGATGAACGAACGGTCAGAGTAATCCTCGCCCTGGTAGCCTGTAAACGATATGGTGGCACCGCTGTAGGAATCATTTACTCCGAGTATATATCCGCCATCATTGATAAGCTGCCACCACCAGGTCTGCTTGACATCGTTGACATCGGTCTTTTTTGCCTGTATCTTATCTGTCAACGGCGTTGTGTCATACCAGCAGGCATAGCTGTCAGGTATATAGCCCTTGAATGTAGAATATGAGTCACCAAGGATAGAGACAACAGGCTTGGCCGAATGTGGTCCTTTCGCTTCGGCGGGTGACGATAGCACTAAAGAGAACAGTGCGACAAAAACAGAAACAAGAAATGTGTGGTTACGTAGCATTATTGTGAATATGATTAAAAAGTGTGATGTCTGCTTATCGCATCACGTATCACAAGTGATGCAAGGGTGATTCCGAATATTGAGGTGATGTGCATGAGCGAGCCGTTTGTCACAGCCTTGTTGAATGACATCGGTGCCATGCCGTCATCTGTAGCGACAGGCTCATATTCCTTAGAATTAGGCACAAGCTCGTCGGAATATACGCATTTGAACTTATGGGCGGGAAACTGTCCGGATTTTTTGAACTTACGTCGCAAGGCGGCTGCAAGCGGACATCCTTTCACCTTCCAGAACTCTGCCACCGCTATGCGGGAGGGATCGAGCTTGAGGGCGGCACCCATTGAAGAATAGAGCTGCATGCCTCTATGTCCGGTCATCGACTCGGAGGCATTAAGGATGAGAAGAGCCTTGTCGGAGAGGGAGTCAATGGCATCGATCACATAATCGTATTGTTCGAGATTGAATGAGGATGCCGTAGATGCATTATATAGAGTGTGAAGCGCAGTTACAGAGGCTTCAGGATTGATGTCGAGAAGATGTTGCCTGAGCACATCAACCTTGACCTGCCCTACGGTGGAGGCAAGGGCTGGAAGCTGACGGTTGATATTTGACGGAGCGACATTATCGGCATCGACAAGGGTGATATGCGTGACACCGGTACGCACAAGCGTTTCAGCAGCCCAGCTCCCCACGCCGCCTACACCAAATATTATTACATTTATGTCATCAAGACGTCTTAGCCCGTCATTGCCAAGCAAGCGGGCTGTACGATCAAATATCTGGGAGCGTTGCATATCGGTTAATTAAGAACCTCGGACCACAGCGGTCTTGATGCGCTGCCACACAGTGGGTCTTTCATCGTCGAGGCGCAGATGAATATTTACATCAGAGTTTTCCTTGTTCAAGAAAATAATAGAAGCCGGAAGGACTATCGCAATCACCATCTCGAATTCCACTATCTCATGGATGCGCTTGAGCTCGATAGTCGAGAACGGAGAGGAGGGCTCGATACTGCCGATATAAAGGTTTTCTTCATCGATGAATATACCGTGATTGTCCATGGTATAATCAAAGATGAGTCCCAAATTAAGTTCATCCGGTGACTTGGGAGGACGGTTGAACTGCTTGTAAAGCGTATTGATGACTTGTTTTGTTACCATTTTGGCCGATGTTAAGTTGATGAGCTATGTGACAATTAGGAGAGAATGATGTGCTCACGTTCTGTGTTCCTATTACTAAACGCCCAAATTATGCGCAAAGTTCGATGTATGTGTAAAATTCCTGACAAAAGAAAATAAGGTGCTGCACCGGCACACGATGCAACACCTTATTAATAATTTAGGCAAGGAAGCCGAGGAGAACACCCGCTGCAACCGCCGAACCGATGACGCCAGCCACATTCGGACCCATAGCGTGCATAAGCAGATAGTTGGAAGGATCGTACTCCAGACCCAAGTTATTGGAGATACGTGCTGACATAGGCACAGCCGATACGCCGGCATTGCCGATGAGCGGATTGATCTTCTTGTCCTTGGGGAGGAAGAGATTGAACAGCTTGACAAAGAGCACACCACTTGCGGAAGCGATGATGAACGCCATAAATCCGAGCAGGAAGATGCGGACAGTCTCCCATGTAAGGAACTCGGTAGCCTGAGTGGAAGCACCCACTGTCATGCCGAGAAGGATTGTGACAATATCGGTAAGAGCGTTGCTCGCAGTCTTGGCAAGACGGTTGGTCACGCCACACTCGCGCAGAAGGTTACCGAAGAAAAGCATACCAAGCAGAGGAATGCCGGAGGGCACCACGAAGCAGGTGAGGATCATACCTACAATCGGGAAGATAATCTTCTCGTTCTGCGACACGGCACGTGCAGGCTTCATCTTGATTACGCGCTCATGTTTTGTCGTGAACAGGCGCATCAGCGGCGGCTGTATCACAGGCACGAGTGCCATGTAGGAATAAGCCGATACCGCTATGGCTCCCATAAGATTGGGGGCAAGCTTGGATGAAAGGAAGATAGCTGTAGGACCGTCGGCTCCACCGATGATAGCTATGGCACCTGCCTGATCGGGAGCGAACCCGAGCAGCAGAGCCACCATATATGCACCGAAGATGCCAAACTGGGCTGCCGCACCGATAAGCATGAGCTTAGGGTTGGCTATCAGTGCCGAGAAGTCGGTCATAGCACCAATGCCGAGGAATATCAGCGGAGGATACCATCCTGCGCTCACACCATTATACAGGATATTGAGCACAGACCCCTCTTCGTATATACCTACCTCAAGTCCGGCAGTTGTGTTGAACGGGATGTTGCCGATAAGTATACCGAAGCCGATGGGAACGAGAAGCATGGGCTCGAAATTCTTCTTTATGGCAAGCCATATGAAGAAGAGTCCCACCACAAGCATCGCGATATGCTCCCATGTGGCATTGTAGAAACCTGTCAGGTGCCAGAACTCCTGAAGGTTTTGCATTATAAAATCTCCAAAACTCATAATAAAAGCAATTAAGAGATTATTCGAGAGTTATGAGAACTGCACCGTCGAGCACCGAGTCGCCCACGTTGACAGCGATGGAAGCCACCTTGCCGTCCTGTCCGGCGTGGATAGCGTTCTCCATCTTCATAGCCTCAAGCATAACTACGGTGTCGGATGCTTTTACATTGTCGCCAACCTTCACCTGAACGCTCATCACCACACCGGGGAGAGGAGCCTTGACCTGGAAACCTGAAGCCGAAACAGGGGCCTTGGTTATGACCTTAGCTCCGGTGTCAGTACGCGGTGCCGCCGATGGGCGGGGCTTGCTCACGATGGTGACAGGTTTTTCAGTCTTCTCAAGCTCCACTTTGTAGGGAACGCCGTTGACTTCTACCTTAGCGAGATTGTTGTCGATGTCGCCCACTTTCACCGTGTAGGGGTTGCCGTTGATGCGATACTTATATTCTTTCATGATTAAATTTACTGATTGAATGAGGGTGTTGATTAACGGCGCGGGAGCTCGCGCAACGAGTAGATTTTAGAACTCCAGGGTGAGTAAGCACGACGCACCTTATTGATTGTGAGCACTGTGCTCTCACGGTCGTGAGCGTCGAGATGGTCATGAAGTGCCATGGAGATGGCAGCGATGACCTCACCGGTATCATTGTCGGGACGGCCCTCCGATACCACTTCGGGAAGAGTGTCGGCAAGAGCTTTCTCCTTACGTTTGGTGGAGATACGCGCACCTATCTTGTTGATGATATTGAAGCACAATGCAAGCACGAGAAGAGCGGTGAACACGATGCACATAGCCATGATTGCCATGCCGAAACCGTTCTCGTCCTGCTCGGCGAACATATCCACCTTCAAATTGGTGCTCTTTATGACATTGTTGCTCGAAGGGGTGATGTACTTCTCTTCCGATCCGTCACGCACCTCCCAGGCATCAACATCGTTCACTCCGCCCTCGCCGTCAACCTTGCGTGCATAGGTCTGACCGGGCTTAAGATCACCAGGCACCGTGATCTCATCGATCAGCGATTTGCCGTCGGCATCATAGATGGCAATATAATTGTCCTTGCCCGGAACGAACACGAAATTAGTGTGGAATGTGCCTTTATTGGGCTGTCCGTCAGCCCAGAAAAGAATGTGCTGGCGCGGAGGGATCTCAGTGTTGACATCCCCGAGCGGCACGGGATAAAGCGTAGGCTTGGACGGATCATTGGTCAGGAACACACTTGAAATCTCAAGCGGACCGAAAGTGGAGTTGAAAAGCTCCACCCAGGCATTGTACCTGCCAAAGTCGTCGACCACGCTGGTGGAGTCGTTGGCTATCATCACCTCATTGATCCTGAGACCGCGACGTCCCTGGGCTGAGATGGCGATTACGCCTGCGAGTGCCACCACGAAGAGGGTTAATATTCTCTTTTTCATATCGGTTGCGTGGGGGATTATAGAGGTATGTTACCATGCTTCTTGGCGGGGTTGACCACCTTCTTGGTAGCGAGCTGCTGGAGAGCGCGGATAACACGGAATCGTGTGTTGCGCGGCTCGATGACGTCATCGATATATCCGTAACGTGCTGCATTGTAGGGGTTGCAGAAGAGTTTGTTGTACTCTGCCTCCTTCTCCTGAAGCACCTTGGCGGGATCGTCGGAAGCCTTCGCCTCCTTGGCATAAAGCACCTCAACGGCTCCTGCGCCACCCATAACCGCAATCTCGGCTGTAGGCCAGGCATAGTTCATATCGCCGCGGAGCTGCTTGCACGACATCACGATATGGCTGCCGCCGTAGCTCTTGCGGAGTGTGACGGTTACCTTGGGCACTGTAGCCTCTCCGTAAGCATAGAGGAGCTTGGCTCCGTGAAGGATGACACCGTTGTACTCCTGACCTGTGCCGGGAAGGAAGCCCGGAACGTCAACGAGGGTGACAAGGGGTATATTGAACGCATCGCAGAAACGAACGAAACGCGCGCCCTTGCGGGATGCGTTGCTGTCAAGCACACCGGCAAGGAACTTGGGCTGATTGGCGACAATGCCGACAGCCTGACCGTTGAATCGGGCAAAACCGATGATGATGTTCTTGGCATAGTCGCGCTGTATCTCAAGGAATTCACCGTTGTCGACTATAGCACCAATCACCTCATACATATCATAAGGACGGTTGGCTGAATCTGGTATGATCTCGTTGAGAGAATCCTCCAGACGGTCGATGGGGTCGTTGCACTCTACCAGCGGCGGCTCCTCAAGGTTGTTCTGAGGAATGTAGCTGAAGAGCTTGCGGATGATCGACAGTGTCTCCTCTCCATCCTCGGCTGCGAAATGGGCCACACCGCTCTTCTGAGAATGAACGGCTGCTCCGCCGAGTGCCTCCTGGCTCACATCCTCTCCGGTGACAGTCTTTACAACCTTCGGACCTGTGAGGAACATATAGGAAATACTCTTGGTCATAATAGTGAAGTCAGTGAGGGCGGGAGAATACACCGCACCGCCGGCACACGGACCGAGGATACCTGAAATCTGAGGTATCACACCTGATGCAAGGATGTTACGCTGGAATATCTCGGCATATCCGGCAAGAGCGTTGATGCCTTCCTGGATACGGGCACCACCTGAGTCGTTAAGACCGATGACAGGAGCTCCCATTTTCATCGCCATATCCATTATCTTGCAGATCTTGAGAGCCATAGTCTCACTGAGTGATCCGCCAAAGACAGTGAAATCCTGTGCGAACACATACACGAGACGTCCTTCGATAGTACCGTAACCGGTAACAACGCCGTCACCGAGATAGCTCTTCTTCTCCTGTCCGAAGTTGTAGCAACGGTGACGCACGAACATATCGATCTCCTCAAACGAACCTTCGTCGAGGAGCTGGGCTATGCGCTCGCGGGCTGTGTACTTGCCGCGTTCGTGCTGTTTCTGGATGGCCTTTTCACCACCGCCCAGACGAGCCTCCTCGCGCAAGGCGATAAGCTCTTTTACTTTTTCAAGCTGATTGCTCATTCTATTGTCATGAATTTACAGTTTAAAAGTTTATAAAGCCTTCCATGAGAGGACAGCACCTCAGGCTAATCCACCTGCCAACCGACTTTATAAACTTTCTTTACTCTTTATATTTTACTATTTATTGGGGTCCTCGCAGAGCTCTATGAGAGTGCCGCAAGTTGACTTCGGGTGAAGGAATGCGATATTAAGACCCTCGGCACCCTTGCGGGGAGCCTTGTCGATAAGACGGCAACCCTTCTCCTCGACTTCGGCGAGAGCATTTGCCACACCATCCTCAATGGCGAGCGCAATGTGCTGTATGCCACCGCGTCCGCCGTTGTTGGCTACAAACTTGCTGATCGCGCTCTCGGGGGAAGTGCCCTCAAGAAGCTCAATCTTTGTCTGACCGATCTTGAAGAATGCTGTGCGCACCTTCTGGTCCTCTACTTCCTCTATAGCAAAACACTTGATGCCAAGGGTGTTCTCGTAAAAAGCGATGGCCTCCTCCAGATTGGGGACAGCGATGCCGACATGTTCGATATGCGAAATATCCATTGTAAGTATATGATTATAAGTATTGTTTTTTAAGGTGTTTACTTAATCGTTGCAAATGTAATCAAATTTTCGGTAATCTCAAATATATCACTGCTGAGTTTTTCACCTATTCCTCAGATTTGGCAGAAGTCCCGCCACTACGCCCAGCAACGGGGTGTAGGCACACACATTGTAGACCATCTCAATGCCATAAGTATCGGCAAATCCTCCCAATACGGCCGACGCTATGCCTCCCACTCCGAACGAGAATCCGAAAAACAATCCGGATATCATACCAAGCTTGGAGGGCAACAGCTCCTGAGCATACAGAAGTATGGCAGGAAAAGCCGATGAAAGCATGAATCCTGCACAGAAACTCAGCACCACCGTGACTGGAAGAGACACATGTGGCATAAGCAGGCTGAACGGAGCGGTGCCGAGTATAGAGACCCATATCACTATCTTGCGTCCGTAACGGTCACCCACAGGTCCTCCTACAAGAGTCCCAACAGCCGTGGAGACCACAAACACAAACAGGAATATCTGGGACTGCGACACACTGACACCGAACTTATCTATCAGATAGAACGTATAATAGCTCGACAATGATGCCATATATATGTACTTGGAGAAAATAAGCACGGCAATCACCGCTATGGCAAACACCGTCATCCTGCGCGACAACGGCAACTTCAATGGCTGGGACACCCCTTGCGGACGGCTGCGAAGATCCCTGAGATAAAGACCATACCATCTACATATCGGTCTCATAGCGGCAAAACACAGAGTGGATGCCACAAGAAACCACACCACATAATGCCTCCCGTGAGGAGCAACAATCAGAGCCACGAGCAACGGACCCACAGAGCCGCCGAAATTACCTCCGACCTGAAACACCGACTGGGCAAATCCTCTTCGCTCTCTTCCGGCAAGCGAAGTGATGCGCGACGCCTCGGGATGGAGCGTCGCTGATCCTATACCTACCATAAACACCGACACAAGTATGCCCGCCATAGTATCGCAATAGGCAAACATCACTATACCTATCGACGTGGACACCATGCCGGCAGGGAGACTGAACACAAACGGACGCTTGTCGAAAGCATACCCCACTACAGGCTGGAATATCGACGCTGCCATCTGATACACAAGAGTTATTATACCAATCTGACCGAACGACAGACCAAGATCTGCCTTAAGCATCGGATACATAGCTGTTATCACCGATTGCAACAGGTCATTAAGACAATGTGCGGCACTCAGAGCGAGAAGCACATGAAACGTCGGCATCTCAGCCAGATGTTTGATCTTTCCTATGATATTCATTGAAGCAGTTACATCATTAATTACAGTGCAAAGGTACTCATTATTTCCATGAAAACGACCTTTAACAAATCTTTGCTCATTGACACAATCGCACCGACAGCCTATGCCTCCGACCCCTTACAATATGACAAATGAAATAAATGACCAAGGATGAAACCACAATATTCATCCTTAGTCATTGTTATGTTACCTTTCGAAATCTGAACCGTTTAGCTTTTCGCTACAAAATCAGTAATTGGACCAATCAATGATTATGACAACCAGCCGATTTTCACTTTTTATTATATAACTTAATCCATTCACGTACTAACAATTGAGCCCTGTCCTGAGAAGATCTGATGACATCATTATCTACCGCATTCATAAGAATAGGCTTATTTCCCATTAATGCCTCATAAAGCACTTGAGTGAAAAAATATTTCCTATCCATCATTTTTTCAAGAACCAAAGGTATTATTTCCTCCCCCATCTCTAATAACTTATCAAATTCAGGCACCTCCATCCGTGAATACATGGAACTGCTCACAAGCACTCGCATATCCTCTCTTGACGCATCATACCAATCACTATGCAATCTTTCAAATTCACTGCGTATATCTGATTTTACTTTTTGCGCATTCTGACTGATAACCTCTTGCTCTGACTTTGTCAACTCAATTATCGTATCACCAATCTTTGAACATTTTGAAAGACTGCCTTCATACGAATTTGATATACTACCATAAATATCAATATTTAATCCTTCTCGATTGCATGCTAAATCCACATTAGAAACATCGTCCAATAATACCGTTCCATTACCTGTGAAACCTACCAAAAGCACTATGGGTAATAAATAAAAGGAGAGACTGTTCATAATTACAACTATTTTAACTGGTTATTCGCAAATATAATAAAAAAACAACCACAAAACAATCTACCTTCCGCTCTTTTGTTTTTTTTAACTAAAATCTCGTATTACATATCATAGCGACCTTATTTTCAGAATAATCCAACATCACACCAAGCATTATCACAACTATTATCAACATCATGTCTTTTTGAATATATTATTTAGAGAAAACCGTCTCCAAATAACTTTATTTTCCTTTTCCGTATCTCACTTTTTATTCCTAACTTTGTGTCTTGAAACAATAGGTACACAATGGCACAAATTAATTGCGTGGGCATCCTCACCTCAGGAGGTGACGCCCCAGGAATGAACGCCGCCATCCGCGCGGTAACACGCTCCGCCATATACGGTGGACTCCGTGTGAAAGGCATATACCGCGGCTATCGCGGACTGATCACTGATGAGATTGTAGAATTCAGGACCCAGAACGTATCCAACATCATACAGGCAGGCGGCACAATCCTCAAGACAGCCCGCTGCAAGGAGTTCACCACTCCCGAGGGCCGCCAGTTGGCTTACGACAATCTCAAACGCCAGGAGATCGACGCCCTTGTGGTGATCGGAGGTGACGGCTCACTCACCGGTGCCCGCATCTTTGCCAACGAATTCAACATCCCCATCATAGGACTCCCCGGCACCATCGACAACGACCTATACGGCACCGACTCCACTATCGGTTACGACACAGCCCTGAACACCATCATGGAATGTGTCGACAAGATACGTGACACCGCCACAAGCCACGAACGGCTGTTCTTCATTGAAGTCATGGGCCGTGACGCAGGGTTCCTCGCCCTCAACGGTGCCATCGCTTCCGGAGCCGAGGCAGCCATCATACCGGAAATATCCACCGAGGTCGACCAGCTTGCCGAGCTCATAGAACACGGTTTCCGCAAAAGCAAGAATTCATCCATCGTTCTCGTTGCCGAGAGCCCTGTGACAGGAGGCGCGATGGGGCTTGCGGAACGTGTCAAAAACGAATATCCCGGATATGACGTACGAGTATCAATACTCGGTCACCTACAGCGCGGCGGTTCTCCCACTGCATTCGACCGCATACTTGCTTCGCGCATGGGTTCAGCCGCAATCGACGCTCTTCTTGAGGACCAGCGCAATGTGATGATAGGTATGCGCAACGACGAGATCGTATATGTGCCTTTCTCCAAAGCAATCAAGAACGACAAGCCCATCAAGCGTGACCTTGTCGACACCCTGCGCCGACTATCCATATGATCAGCAGCCAATAGGGCTACAACCATGATTGAAGTAAAGGACATAATCAAGAGCTATGACGGCCTGCGGGTGCTTGACGAGGCGAGCCTCACCATCAATGATGGCGAGTTTCTCTCCATTGTCGGGCCCAGCGGAGCCGGCAAAACCACGCTGCTTCAGATAATAGGCTCTCTCGAAACTCCCGACAGCGGCAAAGTGATCTACGACGGCACCGACATAGTGAAGATGAAGGAAGCCCAACTCGCAGCATTCCGCAACCGCAATATGGGTTTCGTATTCCAGTTCCATCAGCTGCTGCCCGAATTCTCGATGGCTGAAAATGTAGCCATGCCTGCCATGATAGGCGGCATGGGACGCAAAGAAGCCATGGAAAGAGCCGCCGAACTGCTGGACGGACTCGGCCTGGGCGGACGACTCACCCACCGCCCCAATCAGCTATCGGGTGGCGAACGCCAACGTGCAGCCGTGGCGCGCGCCCTAATCAACGACCCCAAGGTGATCCTTGCCGACGAACCGTCAGGAAGCCTTGACTCCCACAACCGCGAAGAGCTATACAGGCTGTTCTTCGACCTGCGCTCGACCACCGGCAAAACATTCATAATCGTAACCCACGACGAATCGCTCGCATGCAACTCCGACAGAGTCATCCACATGGCCGACGGCAGAATCATTGACGACATCCACTCAATATAACCTCTCACCTCATCATCACCGCACCAATGAATATGACGCGCATCCTCCGGCACCTATACATTATAATATTGCTTGCCAGCACATTGTCCTCTTGTCGGGAGGAGGGTGTCGACCACGAGGTAGATATGACCTGTACCGACATAGTGACCTTTGCAGGCAACATTGACGGCCGTGCCACATTCACGTTCAATAAAGTGGACGACTCTCCCGAGATCACCCTCAGAGCCCAAGGAATGCTCAACACCGGGAGCATCGATGAAGGATCAAGGATGCTCATCTACTACATCCCTGAAAACAACGAGGCATACAACTCAGGGAATATATATCTGCGAGGGGCACTCCTATCACTTGTTCCGATATAAACATGACATGGCGTCCGGAATTTGACATGTGGCATAACGACAAAGTATACCTCTACAGCACATGGCGTTCAGGCAAATACATCAACGTTCATGTACGCCTCACATATTCCACCGAGCCACGCATATTCTGTCTGGCTGTGGACCCCGGCACCATCGATCAGAAAATGCCTGACGTATATCTGGTACACATCATCTCAAAAGATGTTGACTATCACGACCGTGCATACTACGCATCCTTTGACATATCACAGCTGTGGTCACTCCCCAATGTCGAAGGAATAAGGCTTCATGTTGCAAACAGCAACCTCGATAAACAAATTTTCACATTTGCGAAGCCGCAATAACCCTCAACATACCTTAACACACTAAACAGCAGCCGATTTTAACTGACTGCGCATAGTCCATAGCATTGTGCAATTGGTTAAATAAATATTATTTTTGTCCTATTCGGGGATTTTTGTTTAAATTTGTGTTGTACAATAACTAAAAATACGAGATGCAGTTGTTCCCCGGCAATTCATCACAACAGAAAGAAGCCTTGAATTACCGCACTCTCAGAAATACTTTTAACTATGGCAAAAATTACAGGTGCTGTGGACATAGACCGAGAGAGGTGCAAAGGATGTGACCTCTGTGTAGTGGCTTGCCCATGCAATGTGCTCAAGCTTCAGACCAAGGATGTCAACGACCGTGGTTATCACTACGCCCAGGATATCGCCCCTGAAGCCTGCATAGGGTGTGCAGCCTGTGCCACCGTCTGCCCTGACGGATGCATCACAGTGTACCGCGTAGTTGAAAAATCCTGACTCCCCATCCCCCCTCTCACATCCATCACCCCCCATACAACGATATGGAAGAAGAAGTAACATTAATGAAAGGCAATGAGGCTATAGCCCATGCAGCCGTACGCTACGGAGTGGACGGCTATTTCGGCTACCCCATCACGCCTCAGAGCGAAATCCTCGAAACCCTTGAAGAGCTCATGCCGTGGGACACCACCGGCATGGTAGTGCTTCAGGCGGAGAGCGAAGTAGCAGCAATCAATATGGTGTATGGCGGAGCCGCCACTGGTAAAGCCTGCATGACATCATCCTCCAGCCCAGGCATAAGCTTGAAGCAGGAGGGAATATCATACATAGCCGCCGGCGAACTCCCCGCACTCATCATCAACTGTATGCGCGGAGGCCCCGGACTCGGAACCATACAGCCATCACAGAGCGACTATTTCCAAGCCACCAAAGGTGGAGGTCACGGCGACTACCATCTGATAGTACTCGCGCCTGCATCCGTACAGGAAATGGCCGATTTCGTTGGGCTCGGCTTTGACCTTGCCTACAAATACCGCAATCCCGTGATGATGCTTGCCGACGGCGTGGTAGGTCAGATGATGGAGCGTGTCAAGCTACCTGCCCCACGCCCGCGCCGCACCGATGAAGAGATAGCCCGCGAATGCCCCTGGGCAGTCACCGGATGTCCCGAGTCGCGCAAACCCAACATCATGACAACCCTTGAGCTTGTGCCTCAGGAGATGGAGAAACACAATCTGCACCTACAGGAAAAATACCGCCACATCGAGGAATTCGAACCACGATGGGAGGAGCATGAGACCGAAGACGCAGAGTATCTCATAGTGGCATTCGGATGCGTGGCACGCATATGTCAGAAAGCCATGGAGGATGCCCGCGCCCAAGGAATCAAAGTAGGTCTTCTCCGTCCCATAACCCTGTGGCCTTTCCCCTCTGAAGCCATCAAGCGTCTGAGCAAAAGGATGAAAGGTATTCTCGTAGTGGAACTTAACGCCGGTCAGATGATCGAAGATGTGCGCCTGAGCCTCGAAGAGCCTCGCCCCGTGCACCATTTCGGACGCATGGGCGGCATAGTCATGGACCCTGACGAAGTACTCGTCGCACTTAAAGAAAAGTTTGAGCTATGACACCTGAAGAAATCAAGCAGCCCTGCAATATCGTAGCATCCAAGCCACGGCTCCTCAACGACAACACAATGCACTATTGCCCGGGATGCTCCCATGGAGTGGTCCACAAGTTAGTGGCCGAGGTGATAGAAGAGATGGGGGCCGAGCACTCAGCCATAGCAATAGCACCGGTAGGATGCGCCGTGATGGCCTACAACTATATTGACGTTGACTGGATCGAAGCGGCCCACGGTCGTGCACCGGCGATAGCAACAGCCGTAAAAAGGCTCAACCCCTCGCGCCTGGTGTTCACATATCAGGGCGACGGCGACCTTGCTGCCATAGGCACAGCCGAGACCATCCATGCAGCCAACCGCGGCGAAAACATAGCCATAATCTTCATCAATAACGGCATATACGGCATGACCGGAGGGCAGATGGCTCCCACCACACTCGAAGGCATGGTGACAGCCACCACCCCCTACGGCAGACGCGTAGACCTGAACGGATATCCCCTCAACATCTCCTCGCTGCTCGCCCAGCTCCCTGGCACGAGCTATGTGACACGCCAGTGCGTTCACACAGCACCCGCTGTAAGAAAAACCAAGAAAGCCATACGCCAGGCTTTCGAAAACTCGATGCAGGGCAAGGGCACATCGGTAGTGGAAATCGTATCAACATGCGTTTCAGGATGGAAAATGACTCCTGAAAAAGCTAATAAATGGATGGAAGAGAACATGTTCGAGCACTATCCGCTCGGTGACTTGAAAAACGAATAAGCTATGAAAGAAGAAATCATTATAGCCGGATTCGGCGGTCAGGGGTTCTGTCAATGGGAAAGATACTTGCCTATGCCGGACTCATGGACAATCTCGAAGTCACCTGGATGCCATCATACGGTCCCGAACAGCGTGGCGGCACTGCCAACGTCACAGTGATCATCTCTGACAAACCAATCTCAAGCCCTGTGCTCAACCGCTACGACACAGCCGTGATACTCAACCAGCAGAGCCTCGACAAGTTCGAAAGCAAAGTGAAAACAGGCGGCACACTCATATACGATCCCTACAGCATCCACCATGCGCCGACTCGCACCGACATCAATGTCCTGCCGGTGAATGCCATGGAAGCCACATTCGAGCTGTCGTCAGCAAAAAGCTACAATATGGTGCTACTCGGAGCGCTCCTTAAAGTGAAACCGCTCGTGAGCGTGGATGCAGTGATGCGCGGACTCAAAAAGACTCTTCCCGAACGCCATCACCACATGCTCCCTGTCAATAAGGACGCGATAATGCGTGGAATGGAGCTCGTAAAATAAGAAATTCAGACAACAACATCAGTAGTTCAACAGAGAGAGAGAGAAAGGCAGAAGGGAACGTGAATCCTTCTGCCTTTCTCTGTGATGTGGTGTGGCTGCACAGTAATAACCGTAGCAGACAAGGCGGATAAAACAGCATTGGTGCTCCTTATGCAACAAATCCGCACCGTGCTGACGTTTTCACAAAAATAGCATTACTTTTGCAGTAGCGAAACAGCGGTTTCGGAAATCACCGTTTCCGCAACCGCAAACTCCAAAAGGATTATAATAACACCTTGTAACAGAATAGCACACTGGCAGATTGCCAGTGTGCTTCTTTACATTCATATAAGACCGTTCCCGGATTGGATAATCTCGATAAGAATAGGTTTCACGCCACCGACAAAACACTCCACAGCTATCACCGTAAGTATAAGCCCCATGAGACGCATCATCACATTGATGCCTGTGTCGCCAAGCAATTTCACAAGACGCGTCGAAGCACTCAGTATCACATAAGTCAGCAGATATATCAATGCGATGGACCCTATGAGGATACCCTGCATAGTCAGAGAAGTGGAATCATCCATAAGCATAATACCGTTTGCTATCGCGCCCGGACCACAGAGCATAGGTATGGCAAGAGGGGTTATGGATATGTCATTGGCATAGACCTTGACCTCCTCCTCGCTAAGTTTCACATGGGAATATTTCGCCTGCAACATATCAAAGCCAATCTTAAAGATAACGAATCCCGCAGCGATGCGAAAACCGTTGGTCGATATTCCGAACAATGTGAAAAGCACCTGACCACACACCGTGAAACATATCAGAATGATGAATGAAATGATAGTGGCACGCTTGGCAATAGCCGTACGCTGCGAGTTGTCAAGATCCTTGGTCATTGACAGGAACACAGGCATAGTGCCCAGCGGATTAGCCAATGTGAAAAACGATGTGAGACAAATAAAAGCAAAAGGTAGATTATCCATGGTTATGTCAGATTTACATGGACGCAAAGTTACATCTTTTTTTCCTTAAACAAGTTTTCACACTAATAAAAAATAAGAATCTCAAAATGCCACTGAATTCTCTATTACACACATCTGCCGGCTTATAATGCCAGATATTTCCCACCATTTAACTATTGTAAGACAAACACGCCATTTTTTGAGATAATTCATTATATTTTTGATGAATAAACAATAATTCTCAATTAAAAAGAGTATTTTAATTAACTTTTATAAATATTATTTAATTTTATTTTAATAAAATAATTTACCCCCCCCATAAAAATATATTACATTTGCAGCTCAAAAAGCTATAAATCGTAAATAAATATCAATTTCTAAGGCTAATTCATCAAATCTATTATTTATTCACTGTATGAGAAAGCTATTATCATTACTTCTTACATTCCTCACGGTGAGTGTGAGCGCGATTGCTCAGGAAATCACCATCCAAGGGAAAGTGGTCTTTTCAGGCGACAACGAGCCATTGATCGGAGCCACCATTATCCCGGTGGGAGGAGGAACAGGTGTCAGCACCGATATTGACGGAAATTTTTCGCTTAAAGTGCCCGATACAGTCAAGAAAATCAACGTAAGCTACGTCGGGATGACCACACAACAGGTTGATGTGACACCTGGACAACCTATGACCATTGCTCTCAGCACCTCTGAGGCTATGCTTGATGAGGTCGTAGTGACAGCCTTCGGTGTGAAGCGTGACCGCAAAGGGCTCGGATATGCCGTTCAGGACCTCAAAGCCGAGGACCTCAACACAGCAGGCACCACATCACTGTCGAGCGCGATGCAGGGAAAACTCTCAGGAGTGGAGATACGCCCCTCGTCAGGAGCCCCCGGAGCGTCAAGCAATATCACGATCCGCGGTGTCAGATCATTCTCCGGCAATAACGCGCCTCTTTATGTAATAGACGGCATGCCTGTCGAATCCACCCCGGACGTGGTACAGTCAGCCAACGGAATGGTGTCGCACGCATCGTATGCCGACCGCGCCATCGATATCAATCCTGACGACATCGAGTCAATCAACGTGCTCAAAGGACAGGCAGCCGCAGCTCTATACGGCATACGCGCCACCAACGGTGTGATAGTCATTACCACCAAGCGTGGAAGCGGACTCACAAGCTCACGACCTGTCATCACAGTATCGACCGACCTGTCAAGCGAACGCATATCCCGGAAGTTCAAACATCAGGACATCTATGCTCAGGGTATGGGAGGAAAGTATGACCCCACAGCTTCAATGACATGGGGCCCCAAGATATCCGAACTCCCTAACGACGCAAACTATGGCGGCAACACCGACAACAGCTACACACGCCAGTACGGAATGCATCCCGGCATGTACTACAACCCCAAGCGCGCACAAGCCGGACTGGACGGATGGACAACACCTCAGATATATGACAATGTTGGCGATTTCTTCTCAAACGGATTTACCGAGAATGCCAATTTCTCAATAACCCAGCGCACCGACCGCACATCCTATGCATTCGGACTCAACAACTCCCATCAGGAAGGTGTGGTCAAGAACACAGGTCTTGACCGCTGGGGTGCACGCGGAGCCCTCGACTGGTACATCAACAGCCAGTGGAAAGTAGGCTTCACCTCCAATTATGTACACACCAACATCCGCACAGCCCCACAGGCCAACTCCGGCATTGTGAACGTAGTCTACTCGGCTCCTGCCGAATATGACCTCAAGGGCATACCTTCGTCAGTCCCCGGAGATCCATCAAAACAGATCTCTTTCCGATCCACAACATTCAACAATCCATACTGGTGGGCAGAAAACAATGCCTACACCCAGTCCACACAGAGATTCTACGGCAACGCTTACGTTGAATACCGTCCGCAGATCAACTGGGGAGACGCATTTGACCTCATGATAAAAGAGCAGATGGGTCTCGACGCCTACACCTCACGCTACTCCACAATACAGGAGATGGGAACAGCCCAGGCCAACACAGGATACATCGAGAATCAGACATACACCCGCCAGACGTTCAACAACCTCATCACCGCCAACTTCACCGCAGAGTTAGGTGACAACCGCGACTGGAACTTCGGGCTCCTCGTGGGAAACGAGGTCAACAATGACAAGCTCGTATCATCCGACTATATAGGCTCAGGGCTCGCTTTCTACGGACAGCCCACCATCAGTAATTGCACCACTATGACCTACGGTTACGAAGCACCATCCCAGGACCGTACCGTCGGCATCTTCTTCAACGCGTCCGCCGCATGGCGCGACATGCTCTTCCTTAACGTCACCGGACGTAACGACTGGGTATCGTCAATGCCACGAGGCAACCGCTCATTCTTCTATCCCTCAGTATCTCTGTCATGGGTGTTCACCGAACTTGAAGCCCTGAAAGGCAACGATATCCTCACATTCGGCAAGATCCGCTCATCATATGCCGAAGTGGGTCAGGCTGGAGCCTATCTCAAGAACTTTGCCTATACACCCACTTACGGAGGCGGCTTCTACGGCATCGACCCTGTCAACTATCCGATCAATGGAGTGTCGTCGTTCGTTACATACTGGCGTGAGTACGACCCCAATCTCAAACCACAGACCACCAAGAACTGGGAACTCGGACTCGACCTCCGCATGTGGAACGACCGCGTGAAATTCGAGTACACATATTCTTATCAGGATGTGCGCGACCAGATATTCCAGGTTCCGATGGACGGTGCCACAGGCTACCAGAGCATAATGACCAACGGAGGACGCATCACCACCAACACTCATGAGATCAACGCATCTGTCACAGCCTACACATCACGTGATTTCGCAATCGACCTCGGTGTCAACTGGACCAAATACGAATCCATTGTCAAGGAACTCGCTCCCGGCGTCGACAACATCATGCTCGGCGGATTCGTTGAGCCTCAGGTACGAGCCTACACAGGTTACAGCTATCCCGTGATATTCGGCAACTCCTTCATGCGCGACGAGGCAACCGGGCTATTGCTCCTCGATGCCGACGGACTCCCTATGACCGACGGCAACTCCAAGGTGATAGGCACATGCACACCCGACTTCAATATGGGCATAAGCACCAACATCCGATACAAGCGTTTCAACCTCTCATCCACATGGAGCTGGCAGAAGGGCGGCGAGATGTATCACGGAACATACGGAACAATGCAGTCGTTCGGCGCAACCCAGGAATCAGCCGACCGCGAGCAGAAGATCCACGTCTCAGGTATCGATTATGACACACGCAAGCCTGTGGAGTATGATGTGGACCGATACAGGTGGAACGATGTGTACTACAACATATCAGAAGGCATGATTGTCGACACCGACTTCGTCAAGCTCAGAGATCTAACCCTCACCTACCAGCTCCCACGCATTGCCGGATTCGACATAAGTGTATCAGGATTCGCACGCAACGTGCTTGTATGGGCAAAAATGGATGATTTCGATCCCGAGTCATCCGTCGGCAACAACAATTCAGGAGGCTACTTCGAGAGATATTCCCTCCCTAACACAGCTTCATTCGGCGGAGGCCTCAAACTCACATTCTAAACACCGACTCCAAACATAAATAACATTGACATTCAAAATGAAACTATATAAATTTATTCCGGCAGCCGCTCTACTCCTCATGGCTTCCTGCTCCGAGGATGAGATGGACCGCATCAACACCGATCACGGCAATCCCCCGATCGACGTAATCAACGGACGTCTGATGATCACCGATGCCATCACATCCACAGGATTCACCACCGCAAGCGGCGATTACTCATATTATGCATCGGTATACAACGAACAGATATTCGGCACAGGCAACAACCAGTTCAAGAATGCCGAGCTCCGACAGATATCAGAAGTGGCAGGCTCATCCACATTCAACAATGTGTGGAACGGCACATACGCCACTCTCCTGAACCTGAAAAGCATAATCGCCAAATGCGGTGAAGGAGGCCTCAACAGCGGACAGAAGGACCTTTTAGGAATGGCACAGGTGCTCGCCGCGCTCAACTGGGGCATACTCACCGACATGCATGGTGACATCCCCTGTTCAGAGGCACTGCAAGGAGGCGCGCTAAAGCAGCCCAAACTCGACACGCAGGAATCGATCTACAAATACATTTTCGCTCTTCTTGACGACGCTATCGCCAATCTGACCGAAGCAAAGACCAAGGGGATGAGCAATGTAGGAGACCAGGACCTCCTCTACGGCAATGACAACAGCAAATGGCTTGCCGCCGCCCATGCCGTGAAAGCGCGTTACAAGCTTCACATGATGAAAAGAGACGCCAATGCCGCCGCCGAGGCTCTGACCGAAGCTCAGGCTGCGATCGATGCCGGATTTGACGGCATGGTGCTCGACATCTACGACGGCACTGAATCACTCATGTCACCATGGCAGGCATTCCAGTACAGCCGCGACTACTGTGCATGCACCACAACCGTGCAGTCTCTGCTCAAGGATCGTCAGGACCCTCGCGAGAACGTATACATATATTATTATAGTGCCGGCGACGAAATGGACCCTGCCGATCCGGACTACCAGGCCCCTGTGTGCGGCATACCCGGCGACGAGACCATGGCAGTGCTTTCGGGCGCATGGTCCCTGAGCGCACCTAAATGGCTCACATACAACGCAGCAGGTGACTATCCGCTGTACCCGACAGCCACCACTCACATTCTTTCACTCTCCGAGGTGTATTTCATCATGGCTGAAATACAGGCTCGTAACGGAGCTGACTGCACCGAGTCCCTGAGCTCAGCCATCAATGCCAACTTCAATGACATCAAGACGTTCGGCTCTATCAGCCAGTCGGCATCCGAATATGTAGCCTCTCTGTCTTCTCGCATCTCCGACAATCCTGTCAAGGAGGTAATGGTACAGAAATATCTTTCTCAGTGCCGCGACGAACAGGTCGAGACCTACAACGACATTCGCCGCTGCAAAGCTCTTGGCGAGGAATTCATAACCCTCACCAATCCCAAGAACATGAACGGCTCATCATCACGCTGGCCTCTGCGCCTGCCCTATGGCAACTCAGGTGTTTCATCCAACACCAATGTGCGTGAAGCCTACGGCGACGGTCTATACGTGTTCTCTGAACCGGTATGGATATTCGGCGGCACACGATAAAAGAAGATCCAATGGCTAAATAATATCTAAATGATTGAAGAGCTCCTGCCGGGAAGGCAGGAGCTCTTTTTAATATCCTGATTGTCCGACGCCATAAAGCGACAATCACCTAATACTACTTACGCGGGGCTATCACACGGTCACCGATAAGTTTGGCAAGCGAGGAGCGCAGGGTTTCCAGATCCTTGATCTCTCTCATCGCGTCAAGAGTAGAGGCATAGTCATTTGACTCACACGCCTGCTTGAGCCTGCCACGAGCATCAATGACACGCGTATTCAGAATGGCATCCTTGAGTTCGTGTATGGCACGAGGCACAAGCTCCACAAGCTGTTCACGCTCTGTCTCCACATGGGCATACTTTGTGTGCACCTTGCTCAGCGTGTAACGCTCCACCACAAGTTCTGTGGCAAGATTGCGCACCGCATCGTCGGGAGAAGAGCATAGTATACGCGATAGATAGTCGGCACAGAAATCCTCAAGCCCGATGCTATACTCCGCATCGATAGTCTCATTGAGGGCTCGCTCCATAGCGGTTATGCTCCCTACATCAGTAGCCTTGGCACGAATCTCCTCGATCCCGGCGGCAAACTTGCGCGAACGTTCCGCCTGAAGCCGCTCCATCTCATGTCTGTAACTCTCCTCCCATGACTCACGGCTTGCCCTGTGTGCCACACTGAGAAAATGTGCCAGGTCAGGATTTGACAAAGCTATGCCGTCCTGTTGCAAATCGGACTCTATATACTCAAGCACCGATACGGCAACCACATTGTCATTCTCATCAACACTGTCGGCAAGAGTAAGATTGCCGTAACGTGCCACAAGCCTGAGCAGATTCATCTCGTATTTCCTCAGAAATGCGGCATGAGAGCTTATAGGATTCGCCTTGGGACCTTCTGACTCAGGCTCATCAGTATCTCCGCGTCCGGCAGATGGGACGGAATCTTCATCCGCCTTACGGTGGTCGGTGGTAAGCGATGCTTCGCGCAGACGGTCCTCACGCGACTTCAGCGCATACTCATTGAAATATCTGCCCACCTCACGCCTCAGCACATCCTCCGATATGAAAAGAATGTTGGAGCACTCCTGTACATACACGCTTCGGGTGATCTCATTGGGTATAAGCGCGATTGTCTTTACTATCTGAGTTATTACATTCGCACGTCCGGTGGGGTCGTTGTCGACATCCTTAAGGAGGATGCGGGCCATAAAGGTTATGAAATCAGTCTCATTCGCCTTTATATAGTCATTCACCTCGGCAGAACTGTGCGACTGGGCAAACGAGTCAGGGTCCTCACCCGGAGGCAACAGGAGCACCTTTATATCCATCCCGTCCTGAAGCAGGAGCTCTATACCGCGCAGGGATGCCTTGATACCGGCAGCATCGGCATCATAAATGAGAGTGACATTGGTGGTGAACCGTTTTATGAGCCTCACCTGCTCCACTGTGAGCGCGGTGCCCGACGATGCCACCACATTGCATATCCCCGACTGATGCATGGATATCACGTCCATATACCCCTCGACAATGATACACTTCCCCTCCTTCGATATTGCCTGCTTCGCCTGGTAAAGACCGTACAGCTCCCTGCGCTTGGAATAGATGTCGCTCTCAGGGGAGTTGACATACTTTGCCATGGTCTTGTCCGATCGCAGTGTGCGGCCTCCGAATGCCACGACCTTGCCAGAAAGCGTGTGGACCGGATATATCACACGTCCGCGGAACCGGTCATAGACACGCCCATCGTCAGTCTGCGTGCACAGTCCGGTGGCAAACACATATTCCTCGCTATAACCGCGCTCAAGTGCATACTTGTATAGAGCATCCTTAAGCTCCAATGCATAGCCGAGATGAAACTTCTCGATCATCGGATCGCTGATGCCGCGATGGCGGAAATAACTCAGGCCAACATCTCGCCCCTCATTGGTCTCAAAAAGGTTGTTCTTGAAATAACGCAGTGCAAAATCATTGACAGCAAACATGTTGTCGCGAGCCGTCTCCCTACGCTCCTCTTCGGGAGTCATCTCACGCTCCTCAACCTCGATATTGTATTTTCGGGCAAGATAACGCAGAGCCTCACTGTAGCTCAGGTGCTCCAGCTTCATAAGGAAATTGACGGCACTACCCCCTTCCCCACAGCTGAAGCACTTGCAAAGTCCACGCGACTTTGACACCGAAAATGACGGCGAACGGTCATTATGAAACGGACAGAGCCCCCAATAATTGGCACCTTTCCTCTTCAATGACACGAAATCGCTCACCACCTCAACTATGTCGGTGGCTTCCAGTATGCGTTGGACTGTTGCGTTGCTTATTTTTCCCATAATCGTAGCAAAATTACTCAATTTTCGTTACCTTTGCAAACTGAAACAAAAACAGCGGGGAGTCGTCCGTATGTCTCCCCCACATATATTAAAAAATGGATTCCATAAACATCACATTCCCTGACGGCAGCGTAAAGCAGTACGAAAAGGGCACCACCCCTTTTCAGATAGCTGAAAGCCTGTCGTCCCAGTTGGCTCGCGATGTGCTCGCAGCCACCGTCAATGACAAAGAATGGGACCTCGCACGCCCCATTGATGAAGATGCCACCCTCAAGCTCCACAAATGGGACGACCCTGAGGGGAAGCACGCGTTCTGGCATTCGTCGGCCCACCTTCTCGCTGAGGCTCTCCAGGAGCTGTATCCCGGAGTGAAATTCGGCATAGGCCCGGCAATCGAGAACGGCTTCTATTATGACATCGACCCGGGAGAGCACCAGCTCACATCCGCCGAATTCCCCAAGATCGAGAAAAAAATGCTTGAACTCGCTCAGGAGAAACAGCCAATCGTACGCGCTGACATCTCCAAGGCGGATGCGCTGAAAATGTTTGGCGACCGTGGCGAGGAGTACAAGTGTGAGCTCATATCCGAACTTGAGGACGGACACATCACCACCTACACACAAGGCTCTTTCACCGACCTGTGCCGTGGTCCCCACATCCCTAACACCGCCCCTATCAAGGCCGCCAAGGTAACATCTCTCGCCGGGGCGTTCTGGCGCGGCGACGAAAAGCGCAAACAGCTTGTGCGTGTGTACGGCATCACCTTCCCCAAGAAGAAGATGCTCGATGAGTATCTGGCTCTTCTTGAAGAGGCCAAGAAGCGCGACCACCGCAAACTCGGCAAAGAGATGGAGCTCTTCGCATTCTCTCAGAACGTAGGAGCCGGTCTGCCCCTGTGGCTCCCCAAGGGAACAGCACTGCGCGACCGTCTGGAGCAATTCCTCCGCAAGATACAGAAACAGTACGGCTACCAGCAGGTGATCACACCGCACATCGGCAACAAGAACCTCTATGTCACCTCAGGCCACTACGCAAAATACGGAAAGGACTCTTTCCAGCCAATCCACACACCCGAGGAGGGTGAAGAGTACCTGCTCAAGCCCATGAACTGTCCTCACCACTGTGAGATATTCCGTGCACTCCCCCGCAGCTACCGTGACCTGCCTCTGCGCCTTGCCGAATTCGGCACCGTGTACCGCTACGAGCAGAGCGGCGAGCTCCACGGACTGACACGCGTACGCGGCTTCACTCAGGACGATGCCCACATCTACTGCTCACCTGACCAGATAAAGGGTGAGTTCCTGAAAGTGATGGATATTATATTCTTCATTTTCAAGGCTCTCAAATTCGAGAATTTTGAAGCCCAGATCTCTCTGCGCGACCCGGAACATAAGGAAAAATACATAGGCAGTGACGAGAACTGGCACCTTGCCGAGCAGGCAATCATCGACGCATGCGCCGAGAAAGGGCTCAAAGCACGCACCGAGCTTGGCGAGGCTGCATTCTACGGGCCCAAACTCGACTTCATGGTAAAGGACGCACTTGGACGCCGCTGGCAGCTCGGCACAATCCAGGTTGACTACAACCTGCCCGAACGCTTCCAGCTCGAATACACCGGAAGTGACAACCAGAAGCACCGTCCGGTGATGATCCACCGTGCGCCGTTCGGCTCCATGGAGCGATTCGTGGCAGTGCTCCTTGAGCACACAGCCGGCAGATTCCCCCTTTGGCTCGCTCCCGAACAGGCAGTCGTGCTCCCCATCTCGGAGAAGTTCAACGATTATGCCCACGAGGTTGCAAAGCAGCTCAACATCCAGGACATACGCACCCAAGTCGACGAC